>JAILQQ010000043.1 GCA_024698885.1 Lachnospiraceae bacterium
AGCCTGCCCCGGGAAACACAAAACCCCAGCCCGCGGTCTGGATCCGATAGCTTATATCCATTCCGCCAAAACGCGCAAGGAAAGAAGGCAGCATGCCGATCACAGCACAGACCGCATAAATGGTCAGCGCACGCTTCATGAGGAATTTCTGCACCGGGCCCAGCATGTATTTCGGCAGTCTGGACCAGTCCATGGGGTCCCTTCTCGCATCAGGCAGCTGCTCTGTCGCCGAATGAGAACACATCATAATGAAACACCCTCTCTCAAAAAAACTATATATTTTCTGTATCCGGTAAAAAACACTTGACCGGATGCGACTTATACAATTATAATGACATTACGAATGTAATGTCAATATAGCAGGTTTCGGGGCGTATAAATACAGATGTTTTGTAAGGCCGGAACAAAGCAGAATGATTGGAGTGAACTGAGATGGATCGGATACAAACAGAAATGGAAAAGCATAATGTACTTCGCCTGTCAAACCAGGAATCAAACCATCTGACCAGAGAATGCCTGGAAACCGCTTTGATACGTCTTCTCGCGGATAAAGAGCTGGAAAAGATCTCTATCACCGAGCTCGTCCGTCTGGCCGGCGTCTCCAGGACAGCTTTTTATTCTAATTATTCTTCCAAAGAGGATATCCTTGCCTCATGGATGTCGCAGGTCGGAGACGAGCTCATTGACCTGATCTGGCCTTATGTCCTGAAGGACGACCTGTCCGGGATGTTCCGGCAGCTGTTTCAGAAGATCAAAGAAGATCATCATCAGGTCGAGATCCTTGTGAAGGCCGGGCTGCCGCACAGGCTTTCTGCTGCCCTGGAGGCAACGATCCTAAAAAAAGACCCGCCCCGCGACAGAAAGAAGCAGTATGCCATTACCGGATACTGCGGCATGCTCAACAACATTCTGATGGAATGGTACCGCGGCGCCATGAAGGAAACTGCGGAGGAAATGTCAGAAATCTGCTGCGCGCTTTTCCTTCCCAGACAGTAAACTTCATGCGATAAATCGCACAACCACATATATGAGCTGCGCGATGCTTCGTTGCAGGCTCGCTTTCGCTGGCTTTCATAGTAAAAAACCGGAGATCCTGGTCTCCGGTTTTTCCGTCTTCTTTGGAATGATTTACACCTCGCCGCAGAGGTCGCCGATCATTTCGACATTTGCCGCACGGTCGATCGGAATGCCCTTATAGCTTCCGACGGTACGATACAGGCACTGGCATCCGGAAAGTCCCTTGGGTTCTCTGACGAATTCCTGATTGGTGCCGCCTGACATACACGTCATCGTAAAATGGATATCCTCTTCCGGCATGTCAACATTCACTGTCCGCGGATAAGAGAACCCGGTCGTTTCACTCGTCCAGATATTATCATAGGTGATGTCGCAGTTGACGTTCCGCTCGGTCCCGTCCTCGTGAATAACGGTTGCGAAAGCATTCCTGCGTCCCGGATTATATACATCCCACAGGGAAATGGCGCCCCTGTCACCGTTCAGACGCGGCATACCGATCCACATCCAGCAGCTCCTGCCGGCCTCCAGAAGGCGCGGCTCATCCTTTTGGTTGATTAGTCCGACCTGACGGTCAAACCATGCATAGGCATTCTCAATCTTAAATTCGCGGCCCTGGATCTTTACGGTTCCCTCCATTTTCATATTCGGGAAGGCATACTCATAAGATGATTCGCTTCCGAATTCAATGAGGCCGATCCCGCCGTTGAGCATAACCTCGTTGTTGAACTCCAGATCAACATGGACTTCATTGTCATCGATCACAAGATCAAGGCGCATCTTCTTTTCGTCGCCGCTCAGTTCGCCCCATTTGGAATATACGCGCATACAGTCGGGATCGACTCCGTTCTTCTCATCAGGAAGTGCGGTGATCTCGTTGCTGATAAACAGATCCTTTTCCACGTCCATGAAAAGGGATTCTGCGGAAATGATGGTGACCTGCTTCGAAGGATCCTGCGGATCCGGCATTAAGGTCGTACCTTCATGCCAGGTAAACCCATACTGCTGCCCTTCAACCTGAAACTCCGCCTTGACGTACCAGGAATCCGTGCAGGAATTTTTTATGGGCTTCAGCCAGGACGCTACGTCGACAGAATACGGAAAGCCGCTGTTCTTTAATAAATTCTTACGCATAATGTTCTCCTTTGTACTCTTTGTACTCTTTGCTTTTAGTTCTTTTGATATGCTGTTCCTCCGAAAAAGCAGAACCTCAAGCTGATTTTATCTTTGGTAAAAGCTGATGGTTGTTCAACTGTCGCAATTATAGCGATATTACATTTGTAATGTCAATATAATTGTCTTCGGAACGGTCAGAACGCATCATTTTGTATTTTCGGAACATATTGCGTATTTTTGTAAGGCAAACGGGCTGGCATATTGACGCTTCTTTTCGCAAGTACGCTTTTATTGACTGACAAACCTCTTCTTTTAAAAAAATACTTTGCAGTGATCCTGGGTACAGATCACATTGGAATTCCACCAGCTTCGACAGCCCCCAATCTTCGGGGAAGTAACTTTAACTAAGGAACGCATCATCGCCATAGGATCCCCAATCCCATTCTCAGCAACATAGACGACGCTCCGCAGCTCATATAGAAAACCGATTTTCTTCCTACAATATAAGAGCCGCATCATGGCGTACTTGCTGTTTGGCTTAACGCTCCGGTTGTTCTGCAAAGTACAACAATATTCAGTTTTCAAAGTTCGATACCACCGCCTAGGTGGCAATTCCTACGCCGGACTTGTCAGTCCGAAAAGCCTATAAGAGACACCGTGCCTGCTAAAACACCAAACTCTTATGGACTTTATGAGAGTGACAAATACAAAAGCGTAAGAATGTCAGAAAGCCCTGTTCACTTGTTAATATT
>JAILQQ010000196.1 GCA_024698885.1 Lachnospiraceae bacterium
GGTAAGACCGACGATGTTATTGGGGCAGTTGCGTTTCTTGCGTCAGATGAATCTCGCTATATAACAGGAATTGATTTAGATGTTTCCGGTGGCAAATTTATAGTACAAAATGCCGAAATCGCATGGGAAAAACAGAAAGAACAGAGTAACTGTTCAGAAGCCAGAGGGCTGTGAACAGTTACATTACAAAAGATTTGTCAGGAGCTGCGTGTGGCAATAGACAAAATCGAATTAGATTTCACATATACTTCCGGAGTAATGAAGGTGATCCGATAGAGCCGATTCATTTTCATATATCTGAGGAGCCGCATAAGAATGCAATGAAGTATTGGATCCTTAGTGATGGCTCTGTAGCCAAAGCAAAAGAGAAATGGAGAGAGCGGAAAGAGCGATTGCGTAACAATGTTATTAATGCTACAATAAAACGGTAAATACAACGGGGGCCATGACTTTATCGGTGTTTTGGGGAAAGTGAAGGAAAGGAGCAGAGGGTTATGAAAAGAAGGATTTTATCGATGATCTTAGCGGGAATGATGCTGTTACTTCCGGCATGCGCGGGTGACGTGAGCGACCTGATGGAAGTCGACCTGCCGCAGGAAGATGATCATGCATATTACGAAGAGGCTGAAACGGAGACGGAATCCGAGGAGCCTGAAGAGGAAGAGGAAGAAGAAGAGGATCAGGCTGAAGCTATGGAAGAGGATACAGAGGATGATATGGAGGCTGACGCAGAGGAGCTCAGCGACGAGGAATTATGCGCTCTGGCCGGAGAATACTATTTCAAGATAAATGGGAAAGAGGCGCCGATCGTGGAAATTGATTCGGCGGATAGTGATATTGTAATGATCCATCTGTATGCGGAACAGGGCGATCATACCGAGACCATGGACTGGTATGAGGTTGACAGGACAACCGGGGATGCTACCGATATTATGGGAGACGTCTTCAACCTGTTTGACGAGGTGTCTGCGGGGAACGATACGGTCACAAAATCGACGTCCAAGCGCCCGGAGGGGAAAAAGATCAGCTTTGTTACGACCGATATTGACGGAAACAAGATAACAAGCGATGAAATATTTTCAAAGCATAAGGTGACGATGGTGAACGTCTGGGCGACCTGGTGCTACTGGTGCCTTTATGAGCTTCCTGAGCTGAAGGAGATCAATGAAAGGCTTGAAGAAAAGGACTGCGCGATCGTCGGGCTGCTCGGCGACGGAACGGATGACGACGTTATCGAGGAAGCCAAGGATATCCTTGAGGAAAACGGGATAGAGTATCTGAATATCCTGCCCTGGGACGGTGCTACGGAAACAGATTTTAACATGGACGAGGGCTGGCCGACCAGCTTCTTTGTGGATCAGAACGGCGTGATGGTGGCGGAACCGGTCGTAGGTGCCGAAACGGATGCCTATGAAGAGGTGATAGACGATATCCTGGACAGTATGTAAGAACCGCCTAAGCGGAACCGCAGGGATTGACATTCGGCCGGATTGATGAAACTATGAGCAACAGAGGGAAATGATTCGGTCGGAGAACCGACCGAATCGGCATGAACAGGTTCATGCCTAAGCGCACGATTTGTAAGCAAATCGGCGCAAGGATGCCGGCAGACCGGCGCACAGGAGGAAGAAGGTATGATCAGAAGCAGGGAAGAGTGCGAGGTTGAATTTCGGGAGAAGATGCGGGACGGTAACGGAACCGTGGAGATCACGAATTTCATTCAGGGTCCGGAGGAGCTGTGCATGAAAGGGCGTCTCTTCTCAAAGATCACGCTGAAAAGCGGCTGCAGTATCGGATATCATGTCCATGAGAGCGACAGCGAGCTGTTTTATTTTCTGAAGGGAACGGCAGCCTATAATGATAACGGCCAGGTACGTACCGTCACGGCGGGCGATGTCGCGATCTGTCCGCCGGGAGCCGGACACGGTGTGGAAAACAATTCGGATGAAACAGTGGAACTGATCGCGGTCATTGTTTACGCGGAGTAGGGACTGACGTATGAAGACAGTACTATGTTATGGTGATTCCAATACGTATGGTTATATTCCCTCGCTGGGGATCCGTTATGCCGACGGGATCCGCTGGCCGGGAAGGCTGAAGATGCTTCTCGGCCAGGATTACGCGGTCATCGAGGAGGGCTGCAGCGGCAGGACAACGGTATATGATGACCCGATCGCGGGCTGGAAAAACGGCCGGGATTATCTGAAGCCCTGCATCCATTCCCACCGGCCGATCGATATCGTGATCCTGGCTCTCGGAAGCAATGATCTGAAGGCCAATTTTCATGCGTCCGCGGCGGATATCGCGGCAGGCGCGGAAACGCTCGTGGATATCATACAGACATTTTCCCTTGAGGATCAGGGCTTTTCGCCGCAGATCGTTCTCGTATCGCCGCCGGAGATCGGAGAAGGGATCATCTCGTCTGAATTTTACGGTGCTTTTTTAGAGGATGCGGTAGAGAGATCCCGGGAATTTCCGCATTATTATAAAGAGGTCGCGGAAAGAAAGGGCTGCATATTCTTTAATGCGGCCGCTTACGTGAAGGTTTCCGAAGAGGATTCCCTGCACTTTGATCCGGAGGCTCACAGGATCATGGCGGAAAAGCTTTATCAAGTGGTGAGACAGATCGGAGCGGAAGAGCAGCATGGAATTTGATTTTGAAACATGGTATGACAGAAAAGGGATGGACGCCATAGCGGTGGATTCCATCGGGGATGAGAAAAGTCATGCGCCGGCCGCGCCGAAAGAAGGGGTGGAGGCGATCCCGATGTGGGTGGCGGATATGAACTTTGCTACGTGTCCGTCGGTAACGGAGGCGATAAACAAAAGGACGGCACATCCCCTGTTCGGTTATTTTGAGCCAAGAGAGGAATATTTTTCCTCCGTGATCCGCTGGCAGAAGGAAAGATTCGGGGTTGAGAATACAGACCGCGAACAGATCGGATATGAAAACGGGGTCCTCGGGGGCGTCGTTTCCGCTCTGCGGGCTGTATGCGCCGAAGGAGAGAGCGTGCTTTTGCACAGCCCTTACTACATCGGCTTTTATAAGACGCTTCGCATAAACGGCTTTCAAACGGTTCTGAGCGGGCTGAAACGGGATGCAAAAGGCGTATGGCACATGGATTATGAGGATATGGAGAAGAAGATCGCCGGACAGAATGTCCGGGCAGTCGTATTCTGCAGTCCGCATAACCCCACCGGCAGGGTCTGGGAAAGCTGGGAGCTTAAGGAAGCTCTGGCGATTTTTGAGCGCCATCATGTATGGATCGTTTCCGATGAGATCTGGGCCGATATCACTCTGAACGGGCATCGGCATATCCCGCTTCGGTCGGTGAACGAGTACGCCGCTTCCCACACCGTTTCCCTGTATGCCGTCTCAAAGACCTTTAATCTGGCGGGACTCGTCGGAAGCTATCATATCATCCCGGATGAAAGGCTTAGAGAGAGACAGGACAGAGAAGCTAAAAAGACCATGTACAATTCGATGAACGTTCTTTCCATGGCTGCCCTGATCGGCGCCTATACCGATACCGGCGCCAGATGGGTTGACGAGCTGTGTCAGGTTCTCTCCGGCAATATCAATTTCGCCTATGACTTTATAGAAGAGCATTTTCCAGGGATATCCTGCTTTAAGCCGGAGGGTACCTATATGCTGTTCCTGCAGTGCGAACCGTGGTGCGCAGAGCACAAAAAAACGAGACAGGAGCTTTTGAAACGCGGGACGGACGAGGGCGTTGCGTGGCAGGACGGCGGACCCTTCGGAGACCCCTTTGGGATCCGGATGAATCTCGCACTGCCTCGCAGGAAGTTAGAGGAAGCGCTCTTAAGGCTTGACGCGGTGCTTAATATACCTTGAAAAAAACTGGTTGTATTACGGGGGAGGGAGAAGTGTATGTCAGCCGGAAAAAGCCATTTCAGTACGGGCCTGGTTTATACCAATGAGAACTGCATCGGCTGTAACAGATGCATTCGCAGCTGCAGCTGCATGGGCGCCTGTATTTCTACGGAGCCGGATCAAAATGGAAATTCCAGGATTGAGGTGGACGGAAACCGCTGTGTGGCCTGCGGTGCATGCTTTGACGTCTGCGAGCATAATGCCAGGGTCTTTCGGGATGATGTGGAGCAGTTTTTCGAGGATCTGAAGCAGGGGAAACCGATCTCTTTACTGATCGCGCCTGCTTTTATGGCCAATTATCCCGACCGTTATGAAAGGATCCTCGGCGGACTGAAAAAGCTGGGCGTGCGCCGCATGATCAACGTTTCTTTCGGCGCGGACATTACAACCTGGGGTTATATCAAATATATCAGAGAAAATGATTTTAAAGGCGGGATCTCCCAGCCCTGTCCGGCCGCTGTAGGCTATATCGAGAGATATCTGCCGGAGCTTCTGCCGAAGCTCTTTCCGGTTCAGAGCCCCCTTATGTGCGCGGCGATCTACGCGAGGAAGGAGATGGGGATCACAGACCGCTTCGCCTTTCTCAGTCCCTGCATTGCGAAGAAAATGGAAATAGACGACCCGAACAATGAAGGGTTAGTACAGTATAACGTTACCTTTGACCATTTGATGGAATATGTTGAGAAGAACGACCTTTACGGGGATCCCTGCAGTGATGAGATCGAATATGGTCTCGGCTCGGTATACCCGATGCCTGGCGGGCTGAAGGAGAACGTTTTCTGGCTGCTTGGGCGGGACGTCTTTATCCGTCAGATGGAAGGAGAAAAGCGCCTGTATCATTTCCTGCAGGAAAACCGGGAGCGGCTCAGGGATGATCAGACACCGTTTCTGTTTGTTGATATCTTAAACTGTGAAAACGGCTGTATTCAGGGTACCGCTACGGATCCTGCGGTTTCCGGTTCCGATGATCCGCTCTATCATATTCTTGAGATCCGGGAGAACGTGAAAAAGGATGAGGGAGACAGTGCCTGGGCCAGGGAACTTTCTCCGAAGGAGCGGCTTGACAACCTGAACCGTCAGTTTTCTGCTCTTAAGCTTTCTGATTATCTGCGCCGCTATACCGACCGTTCGACGGAATGCCGGATGGCCATTCCGAATGAGAAGCAGCTTGATGAGATATTCATCTCCCTGAACAAAATAAGCGAGGAATCCCGGCGCATCAATTGCTCAAGCTGCGGCTATGATACCTGTCATGATATGGCGGTCGCCATATACAACGGTTTCAATCATAAGGACAACTGTATCCACTATCTGAAGGACGTGGTGGAGCAGAGGGCGACACTGACCGAGGCGATGACGGGACTGCCGAACGCGGCGGGCTTTAATGTTTTTGTACACCGTCTCCATATGGACAACAAGCTGCCTCTGTACTGCGCGTTTTATATCAATCTGCGCAATATAGGGCTTTTAAACCGGCATTTCGGCAAGCAGGAAACGGACCGGATCCTGGTCCGGTATACCGATGTCCTGGGCGCCTTTGTAAAAGAGGATGAATGCGTTGCGAGGCTCCTTGGCGACAGCTTTGCCGCCCTGATCAAAAAGAAGAGGGCCGACGCGTTTCTAAAACTGTTAAACGGCATTGAGGTAGTCGGAACACTTGATGAAAGAGAGGAGCCGGTGGTGATCAGGACCACGGTCGGATGCCTTTCGATTGATGAAAGCTATACGGATGGCGAGGCTATTCTCAGCATGTGCCAGGCGGCCTATAATGTGGCCCGCAATATCAAGAGGGTTCCCTACCTTTTCGTAACGCCGGAAATGAACCATTCGGTACTCATGCAGAAGCAGATTCAGGAGGATTTCCCCCTGGCCCTGTTAAAAGGTGAATTTGTTCCCTATTATCAGCCGAAGGTGAATACCGGGACCAATACCATTGTGGGTGCTGAGGCGCTTGTACGCTGGAATAGAAAGGATGGCATCATCCCGCCGGATGAATTTATCCCGGTACTGGAAAAGGACGGAAATATCGGATTACTGGATCTTCACCTGTTTGAAAAGGTCTGCGCCGATATCCGCAAATGGATCGACAACGGCCTGACGCCGGTACGGATCTCGACGAATTTCTCCCGGAAAAATCTTTCCGATCCGGAATTCGCGCAAAAGATCGCGGATATCATCGACCGGTATGATGTACCGCGGGAATATATTGAGGTGGAGCTGACGGAAACGACCAGCGAAGAGGAGAACGGTCTTCTGAGCCAGTTCATCCAGGATATGCATAAAGCGGACATTGCGATGGCGATCGACGATTTCGGGACCGGATACTCGTCGTTAAACCTGCTCAGAGATTTCCCGGCGGACGTGCTGAAGCTCGACAAGTCCTTTATGGACAGACATACCGATACCTCGCGGGATAACGTGGTGATGGCCAATATCGCGAAGATGGCAAAGGAACTGGAAATGAATGTGATCACAGAGGGCGTTGAGAACTGGGATCAGGTTGAATTCCTGCGGGGCATCAACGTGAACCTCGTACAGGGCTTTTTGTTTGACAGACCGATGCCGGAGGAAAGCTTTGAGGAGCGGCTGAAGAAACGCACCTATCCCCTGAAGCCGGAGAAAGAATAACTATATAAGAAGAAATGATCCGGTCTGTATGCAGACTGAACCGGCGCAGGAAAGGAAATCATCTCCATGGATGTATTATATATCGTGATGCCTGCCTATAATGAGGAGGCGAATATTGAATCGGTAGTGCGTGCCTGGTATCCGCTGTTAAACGGAAAGCCGGAAACCTCCCGGCTGGTGGTGGCCGACAGCGGCAGCACCGACAGGACGCATGAGATCCTGTCGGCCTTAAGCCGTGAGCTGCCGCAGCTTGAGATCCTTTCGGAAACCGGAAAGCAGCATGGCCCCAAGCTGATGGCTTTGTACGGATACGCGATCGAAAAACAGGCGGATTTTGTATTTCAGACGGATTCCGACGGCCAGACGGATCCGGCGGAATTTGACGCTTTCTGGAACAGGAGAAACGAGTACGCCGGCATTTTCGGGAACCGTACCGTTCGCGGGGACGGACGCTCCCGGGCGTTTGTGGAAAGGGTGGTATGCCTTCTGCTGAAGCTGTATTTCGGCGTAAAGGTGCCGGATGCCAACGCGCCGTTTCGGCTCATGCGTTCGGAAATCCTGAAAAAGTATACGGGCAGGCTGCCCGCCGATTACAATATCCCCAATATCATGCTGACGACTTACTTTGTCTACTTCGGGGAGAAGACAGACTTTCCGGTGATCTCCTTCAGAGAGCGGCAGGGAGGCGAGAACTCCATTAATATACGAAAAATATGCGGGGTCGGCTGGAAGGCGCTTTCGGATTTTCACAATTTTAAAGAGGAAATGATCCGGTCAGCGAAGCAGACCGGATCGGAATGAACTGGGGGGGAAGGAAAGATGGATTTCACGATCAGGGCAGTCACGGCAAGAAGCGTGACGATCGAGCTTGAGAACCAGACCTGCTATGAGCCGGACACGGAAACGGATCTGTTGGTGGATGGAGAATGTGTACTGAAAAACGTACAGAATGTCGTCTCGTTATGCGGTCTTGAGCCGAACCGGGAATATCGGTTATCAACAGTCAGCGGCACAGAAGAAAGCAGGCCGCTGACTTTTTGTACCAGAGAGGAAAGCGTACTGCTTGACGTGCGGGATTTCGGCGCGAAGGGGGACGGCCTTCATGCGGATACGGCGGCTCTGCAGGCAGCCATTATGGCGTGTCCGGCGGCAGGCACCGTTTATCTGCCCCGTGGCATCTACTTTAGCGGACCAATTTTCTTAAAAAGTCATATGAACCTCTGGATCGACAAGGACGCAGTGCTCCTCGGGGATCCGGACAGAAACCATTATCCGGTACTGCCGGGCATGATACGGGGAACGGAAGAATCGCAATGCGATTCTCTTATGTGGAATATTCAGGAAAATTCCACGCGGCCGCTGGCGCGGAACCGCACGTCTGCCGAGGCCGCGTGGCAAGGCGGAGAGAAGGAGCGGGATGAGTATTTTTTCGGGTCGCTTGAAGGAAATCCGCTTGACTGCTTTGCTTCCCTGATATCAGGCATCGGGGTGGAGGATATCCGGATCTTCGGCGGCGGTGTGATCGACGGCAATGCGGCGGCCGGAGACTGGTGGGAGGATCCTTTTGTGAAACGGACCGCATGGCGGCCCCGCACGATCTACCTCTGCCGCTGTCAGAATATCTGCATACAGGACATTACGGTACAGAATTCTCCCTGCTGGACGGTGCATCCCTGCTACAGCGACCATCTGATGTTTCTGAACCTGAAGATCAAAAATCCGCCGGATTCGCCGAATACCGACGGCCTGAATCCGGACAGCTGCAGCGACGTGCAGATCCTCGGAACGGAGATCTCGGTGGGGGATGACTGCATCGCGATCAAATCCGGCAAGTACTATATGGCACTTTACCATTACAAGCCGTCCCGGGATATCGTTGTACGTAACTGCCTTTTAAAACGCGGGCACGGCAGCGTGACCATCGGCAGCGAAGGTGCCTGCGGCGTTTCGAATGTCAGGGTATCCCGCTGCATCTTCGAAGGAACGGACCGGGGCCTCAGGATCAAGACGAGACGCGGCAGAGGGGAACGTTCCGTTACGGAGGATATTGTTTTTCAGCATATCCGGATGACAAACGTACGGATCCCGTTTGCGTTTAATATGTTTTATTTCTGTGATCCTGACGGACACAGTGAATACTGCCAGAAGAAGGCGGCTCTGCCGGTTGACGCCATGACGCCGCGGATCGATGTGATCCGGGCCGAGGATATCCGGATCACCGGCGCGGATATCTGCCTGCTTGCGGCCTACGGACTGCCGGAGCAGAAGATCGGCGGGATCTTTCTTTCCGACATCACGGCATCGTTTCTTAAAAAGACGGCGGATCCGCCGGAGGTGCCTCTCTGCATGGATGATCTGCCTGCGATGAGCGGAAGAGGGATCTTTGCAAGAAACGTGGAAAAGCTTTGTCTGCGTAACGTGACGATCTCCGGTTCATCGGACCGCAAACCGGATCTGAAAGGTATTACGGAAACAGAATTTCGGGATGTGATATGGAAATAAGAGTCGCAAAAAACAGTGAGGCGCATTATACGACGATAACAGAGGCCCTGCAGGCCGTGCCCTATTCTGAACGGTCACGGATCCTGATCGGCCCCGGCGTTTACCGGGAGAAGCTTTTTTTTGAAAAAAAGGACCTTCTGATACAGGGGACGGATCCGGAAAAGACAGTTATTTCCTGGGGAGACGGCGGGTATGAGCTTCTGCCCCACGGCAGGAAACGGGGAACCTTCCGAAGCTATACGGTATTTGCCGGCGGCGAAAAAGTATCCCTTAAAAATCTTATAATAGAAAATACGGCAGGTCCCGGGGAGAGGGCAGGACAGGCGATCGCGCTTTATGCCGATGCGGCATGCGTAAACGCGGAGGATCTTGTGCTGAACGGTTTTCAGGATACGCTTTTTCTCGCCCCGCTTCCCGATAAAGAACGGGAGCCGGGCGGCTTTACGGGACCGGGCATGTTACGGGAGCGGCGCCTGACAAGACAGTACTATAAGCGCTGCGCGATCCGCGGAGATGTTGACTTTATCTTCGGAGGAGCGGATGCGCTTTTTGAGGAGTGCCTGATCGGGATAAACGGAAAAAGCGGGTTTATTGCGGCACCCTGTGAGTGCCGGGGAGAGCTGGGATTTTTCTTCTTAAACTGTGAGATCCGCTGCATGGGGAACCGCAAGGAAGGATCGCAAGGCGATCCTCTCATGTGGAATTTTCAGGAAAATTCCACGCGGCCGCTGGCGCGGGACCGCAGGGAAGGATCGCAAAGCGATCCTCTCATGTGGAATTTTCAGGAAAATTCCACGCGGCCGCTGGCGCGGAACCGCAGGGTTGGATCGCAAACAGGTATTTTTCTCGGCAGGCCGTGGCGGCCCGGTGCGCGAGCTGTCTTTCTCAACTGTCAAATGGACGAGGGTATCGACTCCCGCCGCTTCAGCGGCTGGAACGCTGCGGAGGAAGCGGTGCCTGACGTTTATTTTGCCGAGGCAGGGACCATACGGCCGGACGGAACGGAGCAGGATCTGTCAAAAAGGAACAGCTGGGTCATTGTTCCCGGGGAGAAAGAGAAGGGGCAGCTTTTATCGAAGGCGGCCTCGTTTAGGGGATATTTTGCAGATCGGCGCGGACAAGGAAATGATCCGGTCTGAGAAGCAGACCGGATCGGCATGAACTGAAGTTCATGCCTAAGCGCACGATCTGCCTGAGCAGATCGGCGCAGACAGGGAGACAGTTAAAATGGTTTACGGATTTTCAGAGCATAAGGAAAAACCGGTGAAGACCGGTCATCTGCATATGGGCGGCGCAAACCCGTCCGGAGAGAGGATCGACGTCACCAGCCTGTATTTTACACGCGGGGATAAACCGGTCATCGACGTGATGGGAGAGTATCATTTTTCGCGGGACAAGCGTGAGAACTGGTACCGGGAGCTTTGCAAGATGAAGGCCGGCGGCGTCACGATCGTCGCTACTTATCTTTTCTGGATCTATCATGAGGAGGTGGAGGGGGAGACGGACTTTACCGGGGACCTCGATATCCGGTATTTTACGGAACAGGCGGCGCGGGCCGGGCTTTTTGTCATTCTGCGGATCGGACCCTTTGCTCATGGGGAATGCCGAAACGGCGGCTTTCCGGACTGGCTCCTGAAAAAGGATTTCCCGCTCAGGGACAATAACGACGGCTATATGGCGCAGGTGCGGAAATGGTACGGGCGCATCTTTACAGAGGTAAAAGGGCTGCTGTATCGCGACGGCGGTCCGGTCATCGGCATCCAGCTTGAAAACGAGCTGACGGACAACGCGGAGCATCTGCTCAGCCTGAAGAAGCTTGCCGTATCCCTCGGCTTTGAGGTTCCGCTTTATACCGTGACCGGGTGGAACGCGGCGCGCGGGGCAAGGATCCCGGTTTCGGAGGTGGTGCCTGTTTTTGCGGCCTATGCCGACGCGCCCTGGGAGGAGGGCACGAAGGAGCTGCCGCCCTCCTGGCATTACGTTTTTTCCGACGTCCGAAACGATGCCGCTGTCGGGAAGGATATTCTTTCGGCAGACAGTGCTTCCGCAGATGACTGGATCCTGCCCTACGACGACTATCCTTACGCGACCTGTGAGATGGGTGCCGGACTTCCTTTTACCCATCACAGACGTCCCGTGATATCGGGGATGGATGCCTACGCCCTCGCCCTTGTGAAGCTTGGCTGTGGGAATAATCTGGCAGGTTATTATATGTACCACGGCGGTACGCACAGAATCGGGAAGCTTTCGACCTTTAACGAGACGAAGGCCTCCGGCTTTCCCAATGATTATGCCATCCTGAACTATGATTTTCATACCGCGCTGACCCAGTACGGCAGGGCCAGGGAGCAGTATGGTCTGTTAAATCTGCTGCATCTGTTTACGGCGGATTTCGGGCAGGAGCTTGCGAAGATGACCTATACGGCCTCTGCCGAACCGGTCAGGCCGGAGGATACCGGGAGACTGCGCTATGCCATGCGCACCGACGGTCAGAGCGGCTATGTATTCATCAATAACTACGCAAGACGCCTTCCGCTGCCTATGAGGAAGGACGTGGTCATCGATACGGGAACCGTTACCTTCCCGTCTGTTGATATCAGGGAGAATATTTCGTTTTTTATGCCCTTTCACTTAAAGCTTAAGGACGGGACTGTTCTTGCCTGCGCGACCGCGCAGCCGCTCTGCTATGCGGATAACGCCTGCTTCTTTATGGAGATCCCCGGGATCGAGCCGCAGTTTATCCTTGAAGACGGCAGGATCCTGCACGGTGAGACACCGGGCGGCCTGAAGATCGTAACGCTTCCCATGTCCGAAGCCGTTTATGCAAGAAAGCTTTCCGGGAAGCTCCTGATCGGAGAAAATGTCAATCTTTATGAGGCGGAGGGAAGGATCTGCGCCATTGAGGACGGGCCGTTTTCCTACAGGCGCTTTTGCGGCGATCATTTTGAGGAGATAACGGTAACAGGAGATTTTCATCCGGCCACCCTTTCCGTGACAGACTGCGATGAACCCTTTGCCCCTCCTTATCCGGAGGAGCTCATGATCGGGGGTCCCCGCAGGCTTACCTGGAAAAAACTCCGGGTGGATACCGATGAGGGCATGGTCCGGATCACTTACCGGGGCGATGTCGCGCAGATCTATGCGGGAAATGAGCTTGCCGCGGATGAATTCTACTGCGGGGAACCCTGGATGATCCCGGCTTCGCTTCTTTACGGAAGAGATTGTTATCTCGTTTATTCACAGCTGCTTGATGACTGTTATCTGGAGGAATGATGTGTCCGGCCAAAATGAACTGACCCGCTTCGGGACGTACCACATTGACAGATATTACGGTTCTCTCGCCGGCATGCTGAAACACTTTGACAAAACGGCGAGAAAAGACGCTTTTACCGGCCATGACCGTGCGGCCTTTGAAGAGTGGCGGAAACAGGAGAGAAGCTGCCTTTCAGGTCTACTGGGGCTCGACCGGCTTTCCCGGCCGAACTTGATCCACAGTGAGATCACGGAACGGGTACGGCTTTCCGACGGCATCCTGCGGGAAAAGGTGCTCCTTGAGACAGAAGAGGACGTGACGATGCCTCTGTTCCTTCTGATCCCGCCTGAAACGCCAAAGGGTGTATTTATCGCGCTTCCCGGGCATCTTGGCGGCGGAAAATACAGTGTTGCCGGATGCTATGAGATCCCGGCGGTACGGGAACAGATCGAGCTTTTCCACTATGATTACGGCAGGCGGCTTGCCCGGATGGGTTATGTGACGGTCTGCCCGGACTGCCGGGGCTTCGGGGAAAGGCGGGATACGCCGTTTACCGGGGACGAACCGGAGCGGTTTTTAAACGGAAGCTGCAAGAACCTTGCGAATATGGCGCTTCCTCTGGGACTGACGGTGATCGGCCTCTGCGTTTTTGACGGCATGGTCCTGATCGATTATCTGGAACAAAGAGGCGGGTGGCCTCTTGAAAATCTGGGCTGTATCGGCTTTTCCGGCGGCGGCATGCAGACGATGTATCTGGCGGCACTTGACGAGAGGATAAAGCAGGCCGTGATCAGCGGCTATTTCTACGGCTTTCGGGATTCTCTGCTGATCCTTAACGATAACTGCCCCTGTAATTATGTGCCGGGCTTATGGGAGCACCTCGATATGGGGGATATCCTTTCGCTTTTTGCACCAAAGCCTGTCTTTATCCAGTCCTGCGAAAACGACCATCTGAACGGGCCAAGAGGGCTTTCGAACGTGTTTGAGCAGCTTGCCGTCCTTCGGAAAAGCTACGCGCTCTTTGACGCGGAGGATCGGATATGCCATGATATACGGCCCGGAGAGCACTGCTTTCATGAGGAGATCCTGAAAAACCTTTGACAAAGCCTATACATTTATATACAATTTTTGTATTAAGGAAATGATCCAATTTCAATTCCTTTTCTTCACCACGGGAGGACAGCCATGGGAAAAAAGAAAAAGAAGACTGACGCGGGAGGGAACGGAAAGAGTTTCAGGCAGCTTATGTTTCGCGACCGCTATCTTCTGTATATGCTGATCCCGGTGGTGATCTACTATCTGGTCTTCTGTTATCTGCCCATGACGGGCCTGATCATGGCCTTCAATCAATATCAGGTCGGCTCCGGCTTTTTAGGCATCTATACGAGCCGCTTTGTGGGCCTTAAGTGGTTCCGGCAGTTCTTCGGTTCCATCTATCTGCCGAGACTTGTCCGCAATACCTTTCTGCTTCAGTTTTATTCCCTGATCTTCGGTTTCCCGATCCCGATCCTTTTTGCCATAGCCGTTACCCAGATCGGAAGCCTGCGTCTTCAGAAATCCGTTCAGGTCTGCACCTACCTGCCGTATTTTATCTCTACCGTAGTGGTCTGCGGTATGATCAACAACTTTCTGTCGCCCACGGGCGGTATTATCAATCAGCTGTTAAATAAGGCAGGCATCGACAGTATCAATTTCATGAACCTGCCGCAATGGTTCCGGCCGGTCTATGTTATTTCCGGCTCCTGGCAGACCTTCGGCTTTAATTCGATCATTTTCGTCGCGGCCATCATGGGGATCTCGCCGGATCTCTATGAGGCCATGCGGGTAGACGGTGCGAATCGGCGGCAGATCATCTGGCATCTGGTGCTGCCCTCGATCCGCCCGACGATCATACTGCTTTTGATCATGTCTTTGGGAACCATGATGAGCGTCGGCTTTGAGAAGGTATATCTGCTCTACAATACGGCTGTATATGAAACGGCGGACGTTATCCAGACCTATGTGTACAGACAGGGTATCCAGAGCAACAATTACAGCTACGCAACGGCCGTCGGCCTGTTCAATTCCGTGATCAATTTCGCGATCGTCTTTACGGCAAACCGGATCAGCAGACGCGTCAGCGATACGGCGATCTGGTAGGGGGAAGCGCTATGTACAGAAATGAAAGCGGCGTACCGGAAAAGAAAATACAGCCCTGGGATTTTATCTTTGACGCGACTATCATATTGTTCCTGGTCATCGCTGTGGTGATCTGCGTTTACCCGTTTATCTATGTGCTGAGCGTTTCCGTCAGCTCCGGTGCGGCGGTGAACCGGGGCGATGTCATGCTGCTGCCGGTGGATCTGAACTTTGAGGCCATGAAGACGGTACTTCATTACAAGCAGCTTTGGATCTCCTACGGCAATACTTTCTTCTATACATTGGTGGGAACGGTATGCAACGTGATCTTTACCTGCTTAGCGGCCTACCCGCTCTCCCGGAAGAAGTTCTTCCTGCGCAGACAGATGAATTTCCTGTTAGCTTTCACCATGTATTTTTCAGGCGGTCTGATCCCCATCTATATCATCGTGACCAGACTGGGCTTTTACAATTCCCGATGGGTCATGATCGTTCCGGTGCTGATCTCGGCTTATAATGTCATGATCTGCCGATCGGCCTTTGAGGCGATCTCCGAGGAGCTTTTCGAGGAAGCTGCCATCGAGGGGGCAAATGATTTTTATATCCTGACGAAGATCGCGGTACCGCTCATAAAGCCTACATTAGCAGTTCTGACGCTGTACTACGCGGTGTCCCGCTATAATGATTTTTATACCGCCATGCTGTATATCAGCGAGCCCGGCAAGGAGCCTCTGCAGGTGTTCTTACGCCGTATTCTGCTGCAGGCCTCCATGGAGATCACGCAGACCACCAATATCAATATGGGCGCTGTGTCACAGTCGTCGATCCAGGTCCGGTATGTCTGTATCGTGGTGGCGGTGATCCCGATCATGCTGATCGTTCCGCTTGTACAGAAATACCTGGTACAGGGAACGATGTTAGGCGCGGTCAAGGGATAAAGGAAGGGAAAAAGAAGTAAATCGGCGCAGTGAGGAAAAGGAGGAAAAGATGAAAAAGAAGTTACTTACCCTGATGTTGGCGGCCGCCATGACGGCCGGTATGCTTGCCGGATGCGGCGGAGGCGTTGCGACGATGCCAAGCACCGAAACAGTGGACGCGGCGATTGAGAGCGCGCAGGCAAAAGCGGATGACAGCGGCTTTACCTATACCGGAGAAGCACCGATCACAAAAAGCGGCGGCACGCTGAAGATTCTGGCGCAGACGTCCAACTACAGCAACGTGGATATCACCAAAGCGCCCATCGTGCTGAAGGTCTTTGAGGAGGCCGGCGTAGATCCTGACTGGCAGCTCCTTGACTTCAACAGCTATGAAGAGGCGATCACGCCGATGCTTTCCGCGGGAAACGTGGACGCGGATATCATCAAGCTTCCGGATAACGATCCGAACCAGATCTGGCTGAAGTCCGGTATGTTTGTGCCTCTCGACGAGTATTTTGATTATATGCCGAATTTCACGAAGTGGCTTTCGGAGAATCCGGTTCAGAAGGCCGAGCTGACGGCGGAGGACGGCCATATTTACTATGTGGCAGGCGTCAATCTGGCTTACGATTACCAGCCCTGCCTCATGTATAATCAGGTCTGGCTGGATAAGGCCGGCATGAAGGCACCGGAAACCCTGGACGAGTTAGTGAAGCTCTTAACCTATTTTAAGGAAAATGATATGAACGGCGACGGAAAAACCGACGACGAGATCCCTATGAGCGTTGCGGCGGAGTTTCTGCCTTATATGTTCGGACCGGCCTTCGGACTGGATCTGGTCAGCGGCTATCAGGCGGATCAGGACGGAAACATGATCTTTGCCGCGGCGGATCCGGAGAACTACCGCGCCTATCTTGATTTCCTGCGGGATCTTTACGCGCAGGGACTTCTTGAGATGGAATATACCTCCATTGACAGGGATAAGATCATTGAGCGGATGAGCAACGATCTGACGGGTGTTGCCTTTGACTACAGCTGGGCGATGTCCATGATGTACTCCAATGTGCTGCCTTATTATGACGGGACCGAAAAGACCGCTTTTGTAGGCGTGAAGCCGCTTTCGGGAACGCATGAGGGATTCTATGTCGGACGTAATTCCTTATCGGGAATGTTCGGTGTGAATTCGGATTCTTCCCAGATCGAGCTTGCGGTGAAGTTTTTGGACTATGCCATGAGCGAGCACTGCCAGGATTACTATTGCTGGGGCTTTGAGGGCGAAACCTATACCGTTAACGCGGACGGCAGCCGTTCCTATACGGAGCAGGCGCTTGACAATGACTGGCTGCAGCAGTTTGGCATAAATCCCGCTTTCGTGCTTCCGGCACAGCAGTCGGTGGAGGCAACGGATATCCTTGTGGCTGACTGGCATGCGAAGATCAACGCGGAGCTGCGGCAGTATGTGGTCGATCCCTGGCCGATGATCTATGCCACCACCGACGAGAGCGATACGGTCAATCTCTATAACGAGGATATTCAGACAAATGTAAACGAAAACGCAACGGCCTTTATCATGGGCACCAAGGACCTGAATACGGAATTCGACGGTTATATAAACGGTCTGGATGCGCTGAATCTGGGAGAGCTGGTGCAGATCCACCAGAACCAGTATGACAGATATCTGAAGGCCTTAAAGGGTGAATGATCCGAGGAGACAAAGGGATGGAATTAAGAACGGCATGTTCCCCAAGGGATGAAAAGCATTACGATACGGAGCGGCTGCGGAAGGAATTCCTGATCGATGACCTGTTCCGGCCGGAAGACATCAAGCTTGTATACAGTCATATCGACAGGATCATCACGGGCTCCGCGGTACCGGTCAAAAAGGAACTGACACTGCAGGCCGGAGAGGAACTGCGTGCCGCGTACTTTCTGGAAAGAAGGGAAATGGGCGTGATCAATATCGGAGGCCCGGGCACGGTACGGATCGACGGCAGAGCGTATGAAATGGATTATAAGGACGGTCTGTATATCGGGATGGGAAAACGGGATATTGTTTTTTCCTCAAAGGATCCGGCGAAACCGGCCAAGTTTTATCTGAACAGCGCGCCGGCACACCGAAGCTTCAAAACGGTCCTGATCAGGCGTGACGGAGAACCGTCGGAGGACCTTGTGATCATAAAGGATGAGAACAAGAAGGAGTTGGGCTCCTTAGAGGGCTCCAATCACCGGGTCATCAACAAATATATCCTGCCCGGTCAGGTCGAGACCTGCCAGCTGGAGATGGGAATGACGGAGCTCAAGCCCGGCAGCGTCTGGAACACGATGCCCTGCCATACGCATGACAGGAGAATGGAGGTATATCTTTACTTTGATATCCCCGAAGACGCGTTTGTGATGCACTTTATGGGAGAACCGCAGGAAACCCGTCATCTCGTGGTGAGAAACGAGCAGGCCGTGATCAGCCCGAGCTGGTCGATCCACGCCGGCGCCGGCTCGCAGGCCTACACCTTTATCTGGGGTATGGTCGGTGAAAATCAGGATTTTGATGATATGGATGATGTCGCAAACCGCGACCTGCTGTAACGGATAAAAAAGCGGAGGGCCAAAAGAGTGTTACGCATCTTTTGGCTCTCCGTTCATTTATGACAAAACGCCGGCTTTGATGATCGAATAGATCCGCGAAAGCGTTGCCGGATCATAGTGAAACCCGTCGTCGGCGGTGCCGTAGCCGCTCTGCATCAGGGGATTATAGGTATCGATATAGTGAATGCCCGGCAGCTGCGCGATCTGCGCGTTAAAGGGCTCGATATAATTATTGGTCATCTTGTACGTACTGGTGACATTCGACGGATTGGTAGGGTTTACGGAAACAAAATAAACCTCTCTGCCGCCGCTTGCGAAGCTGGTCAATGTATTGATGAAGTTCTTCTGGCTGTGCAGATCCGTGAGTCCGAGGTTGACGATGTATTTCCAGCGGCCGATCTCGGGATGCGCGTTCTGCAGCTGCTTCGCGGCCGGTATCACCACATTCGGGATATAGTCCGCATGAACGCCGGCACAGGCGATCACAAACCAGCTGTCCGGTGTGTCGTTGACATGACAATGGAGATTCATGGCGACCGTGTTGCTGTCGCCGATGATGATATAGCCGGTCCCGCCGGAGGTGACCGGTGTGCTTGTGACCGGTGCCGCGAGTCCCAACTGCTCGTTAAGGGTCACCGGGGCGCCGCTCATCATGCGCAGGGTCCCGTCTAAAACCGAGCTGGAGCTGTCATAATCCACCGCGTAGACCGGTTTTGAAAATAGTCCGCAAATAGTGATGATTCCGGCAAAAAGCGTGCCGCGTAAAAGAATTTTCAGGTTCATGTCTGTCCTCCGTTATACTTCCCCTGGGACAGTATAACACAATTTGAGGGAAATGGTGAAAAAAAATACACAATATCTTGTCGAGCCGCAGAATAGATGATATACTTTTAGTATTCTGGAATCGGGATAGGAGGAAACACCATGACGTTAGCTCAGAAATTGATCAAACTCAGAAAAGAAAAGAAAATGTCGCAGAAAGACGTCGCGGAAAAAATGGGAGTTCATTATAATACCTATTCCCGCTTTGAACGCGGAACAACTATACCTACTGCGAAGAATTATCAAAAGCTCGCCGAGGTTCTGGGATGTCCGGTTGCGTATCTGACCGGTGCGCCGGATGAGGCGAAGGAGAATAAACCGGCAGCGGCACCTGCTGCGGCGGCAGAGCCAAAGACAGAGGCCGCAAAACCGGCAGCGGAGGCAAAGGCCGAGCCGAAGACGGCAAAGAAAACGGCAGCCAAAAAGCCGGTAAAGAAGCCGGCAGCGAAGAAGCCGGCTGCGGCTAAAAAGCAGACCGCAAAAGCTTCCTCAGAGCAGAGCTTTAATGTGAATATCGAGCTTCAGTATGCCGGAAAGTCGATCCCGTATACCGAGCTCGTGGAAAAAGCTCTTTCGGCTTCCGGCAGCGACGGAAAGGATCTCAATATCTATATCAAGCCGGAGGAGAACCGGGTATATTATGTAGTGAACGGCAATCCCGGATCCTTCGAGATCTGAAAAGAATGCACCGTAAGGGGGAAAGAGAATAATTAGGATCCGAAAACGGATCGGCGCAGCGCGGTACAGGAGGGGAGAAAAAATGCAGGATTATAAGAAAATCGATTATCATCGGAATAAGGATGTGGTTCTTCGCTATGTCGCGGGGCATTTTATCACGCCGAATTCCCATGTCAATTATTACATGGATCTGTCCGACATGAAGTCGCGGCAGCGCGAGTCAAGAGCGACCGGCGAGGAGCTGGCGGAGATGTATCTGTCCAGTGACGTGATCGATACCATATTGTGCTTAAACGGCATGGAGGTCGTCGGGGCTTATCTGGCGAACAAGCTGACCAAGGCCGGCATCATTTCGGCCAACGCGCATAAGACGATCTATATTACGAGTCCGGAGTACAATACCAGCGGCCAAATGATGTTCCGGGAAAACAATCAGCACATGATCCGCGGGAAGCGGGTGCTGATCTTAATCGATACCGCGACGACGGGTGATACGCTGCGAAGCGCGGTAGGATCGGTGCATTTCTATAAGGGCGAGGTCATCGGCATTTCGGCGATCTTCTCCATGGCCGCGCAGGTCATGGATGTGCCTGTCCGGGCGCTTTACAGCCTGAAGGACCTGCCGGACTATACGAGCTATCCGCAGAACGATTGTCCTCTCTGCAGAGACGGCATCGCAGTGGACGCGATCTGCAACGGCTTCGGGTATTCAACCCTGTAAGGGTTATTGAGAGTTTTTAAAACAGATATACCGTTGAATTGGCGGATTAGATGGTCTTAATCCGCTAAAACAGCGGTATATTTTTTTGCCGCAGAGCGCTATGCTTTTGCTAAGGAAATGATCCGGTCCGAAAAGCAGAGCAGATCGACGCGGACATGAAAAGGAGGTTTATTGCTATGGATAATCATATGAATACCGGCGGCGGAAACGGCAATCAGTCGTTTCAGTTCAACATGGGCGGTCCGGGCCCGGGGACCGGCGGCCGCAGACCGGGACGCGGCATAAAGCCTGACGGAAAAAAGGTGGTGAAGACGATTGTGGCTGTGCTTGCGGTCATCTTTATTGCCGGCATCATCTTCGGCTGCTTCTACCGGGTAAGCGAGCAGCAGAACGCGGTGGTCATGCAGTTTGGAAAGGTCGTGCGTACAGATACCGCGGGACTGTATTTTAAGATCCCCTATATCCAGCAGGTATATCTGGTGGACATGACGACCCACGGGACCGGCATCGGCTATTATGTGGAGAATGGTCAGAATATCACCGATACGTCGGACGGGATCATGATCACCTCGGACTTTAATCTGCTTGATATTGATTTCTATCTGGAGTACAAGGTGAACGATCCGGTGGCGTATCTTTACTATTCCGAAGACCCGGAGCAGATCCTGAGAAATATCGCTCTTGCCAGTATCCGCTCCACCGTTGTGAATTATACGGTGGATGAGGCCATGACCACAGGGAAGAGCCAGATCCAGGCGCAGGTAAAGGACTCTATCGCAAAGGAGCTCGAGGAGCAGAATATCGGTATGCAGATCGTGAATATCACGGTGCAGGATTCCGAGCCGCCGACAGAGGAGATCATCCAGGCCTTTAAGTCGGTGGAAACCGCAAAGCAGGGAGCTGACACGGCCCGCAATAACGCCCTGCAGTATAAGAACCGCACGATCCCGAACGCCGAGGCGGAGGCGGACCGTATCGTTCAGCAGGCAGAGGCGGAAAAAAGTGCCCGTATCGCGGAAGCGGAAGGGCAGGCTTCCCGGTTTGAGGCCATGTTTGACGAATATGAGAAATACCCGCTGATCACAAAGAAGAGAATGTTCTACGAAACCATGGAGGAGCTGCTGCCGTCCATGAAGGTGATCATTTCGGACGGTCAGACGGAGACCATGCTGCCGCTTGAGAGCTTTACGGAAACGGACCGGGAGACGGTTTCCCTTCCGGACAGCGGGGAAAGCCTGCAGCAAAAGTCTGCTTCACAGGAAGAAATAAGCGGAGAGGAGGCGGAATAATATGAAACAGTTCAAAACCGGTTTGATCATCGCAGGAGCCTTTATTTTACTGCTGCTTCTTCTGAATCTGCCCTTCACCGTGGGTCAGAGGGAATTCGCGGCCGTCAGGCAGTTCGGAAAGGTGGTGCGGGTCGTCGGCGAGCCCGGGCTGCATATCAAGGTGCCGTTTATCCAGAGCGTGCAGAAGATCTCCAGCGCTATCCAGATATATGATGTGCCTGCCTCTGACGTTATTACGAAGGATAAAAAGAGCATGATCGCCGATAACTATATCCTCTGGCAGGTGGAAAATCCGTTAAAGTACATACAGTCCCTGAACGCGGTCGAGGCTCGGGCGGAGGAACGGATCGAGGCGGCCGTTTACAATGCGACCAAGAACGTTATTTCCTCCATGAGCCAGGACGAGGTGATAGAGTCCCGGGGGGAGAAGCTGACGCAGCTTATTACGGAACAGTCAAACTCTGATATGGGAGAGTACGGTATCCTGATCCTCCAGTCACAGATCAAGAGCCTGGATCTGCCGGATGATAACAAGGAAGCGGTGTATGAAAGAATGATCTCCGAGCGGCAGAATATAGCCGCCAGCTATACGGCCCAGGGACAGGCGGAGGCGCAGAAGATCCGAAACGAGACGGACCGGGAGGCTGCCATCATGAAGGCAGAGGCCGATAAGCAGGCAGCGATCCTGACCGCTGAGGGCGAGGCCGAGTATATGGCCGTTCTGGCACAGGCCTATAATAATCCCGAAAAGGCGGATTTCTATAATTATCTCCGGGGGCTTGACGCGTTAAAGACCTCCATGCAGGGCGGCAGAAAAACGCTGGTCCTTGACAAGGAATCAGAGCTTGCGAAGATCCTTTACGGAGAATGACAAGAAAGGATGAACCGCCCGGTCACGGGCCCTTGACGGAAACGGTTTGGTATGATATAAAACCCTTATAACATATAGGAATTATAAGTGAGGTGATCTTTATGCAGAACGTTTCCGCTTTTCGGCTCACAAGGGCCGCTCTGATGATGGCACTTACGACGATCGCGACCATGATCCTGCAGGTTCCGATCCCGGCGGCAGGCTATGTTAATCTGGGAGACTGCTTTGTGCTCCTTTGCGGGATCTTCCTGGGTCCGGTTTACGGCGGACTGGCGGCTGGGCTTGGCGCCGGACTCGCGGATCTGCTTTCGGGCTTTGTGATCTACGCTCCCGCGACGTTTATCATTAAGGGACTCTGCGCGGTAGTGATGGCGGTTCTGCTAAAGCGGGACCGCAGAGAAAAAAATATGGTGTTACCGGTTCTGTTTTCTGGTATAATATCAGAGTTAGGGATGGTTCTCGGTT
>JAILQQ010000059.1 GCA_024698885.1 Lachnospiraceae bacterium
ACATATGTTTGCTCTTTCGGCGGGGGAGGAGATCTGTTTCCGATTTTGTAACCGTTCAGAAATCTTAGACTCCTGAGCCGATATACGGTCTTCATTTTACTCGACGCAAACCGACTCGGCGACAACCGAGCAATGCTTTACTTTTAACAGCTGATACAGTATAATACGGTTAACTCGAAGGCGGTCGAGTCGGAAGGAGTCGAGTAAGATGGAGTTCTACGGAAGAAAAAATGAGCTTATGCAACTAAAGAAGCTTATTTCATCAGATGAAATGCTGATGAGCCTTATCTACGGAAGACGAAGAATCGGCAAAAGTGAGCTTGTGAAACAGGTCATCAAAGAATCCGGCATAAAAGGTATTATCTATGAATGCAAGCAGGTAACGGAAGAAAGCAATGTTCAGAGTATGTGTGAAGTTCTTTCGGATTCGTTCGGCTTTCCTAAATTAGGATATACGAAAGTGGAAGAGATCGTGGATTATATTTTTAGTCTCTCTAAGAAGGAAAGCATTGTTTTTGTCCTTGACGAGTATCCATACTTAAGGGAAAACGTAAAGGGACTTGACAGTATTATTCAGGCGCTGGTTGACAAGTACAGAGAAGATTCAAAACTTAAACTGATAGTACTTGGCTCATATGTAGAGGTAATGAAGTCTCTTCTGGGAAAATCGAATCCGCTGTACGGAAGAGTCGATCTGGTAATAGACCTTAAACAGATGGACTACTATGAATCGGCATTGTTTTATCCGAATATGACAAATGAAGATAAGGTACGCATTTATTCTGTATTTGGCGGCGTCCCTTATTATAACAGACTCGTTGATGACAAGAAAAGCGTGAGGGAAAACATTATCGATCTGATCGCCTCACCGGGGTCACGTCTTGAAAATGAGGTTTCCATGTACCTTAATGCTGAAATATCGAAGATTGTTAATGCCAATGAAGTCTTTGAGGCGCTTGCCCGAGGCTTTTCGAAATACAGCGATATTCTGTCTCAATCACATGTGTCGAGCAGTCCGACACTAGCGGACGTTTTGGATAAATTGATAAAAATGGAGGTCGTAGAGAAGAAAGTCCCGATAAATGACGAGAATAATAAAAAGAAAGCAGGTTACTACATCTGCGATAATCTCTCCCTTTTTTACTACAGGTATATTTTCAGGTATTCATCTCAGCTTAAGATAATGGATCCGGAAGTGTTTTATGATAAGTACATTGATAAAGACTTTGAAGAATCCTATATCCCGCATAGATTTGAGGTAATCTGCACGCAATACCTGATAAGGCAGAATAGACTTGGTGCGATCCGGCCGGTCATTGAGAAAATCGGAAAGTATTATTATGATAACCCGAAGACAAGAACAAATGGTGAATTCGATGTTGTTTCCCTGGACGAGAAAGGATATGTCTTTTATGAGGTTAAATTCAGAAAGAAGAGGACGTCAAGAGAAGTAATAGAAGCTGAAATAAATCAGGTAAGAGCAACCGGGCTTAACTGCTACAAGTATGTTTTCTTTGGCAGAGCCGGATTTACTGAAAAGGAGACAGAAGATATTAAATTTATCGAACTTGATCAGATGTTCTGATGCATGATCGGGATTTATTCTGTTTACTATTTGCGATAGATCTTTTTGATAAATACTAGAGAGAGGTGGAGCTTTCCCGCAGGCATGTGAAGTGGAGGCCGGATTATATGACATTATTAGAGCGTTACAAAGAACAACATGACGAGGGATACGCAGAGGGCTTTGCGGATGGCGAAGCCAAAGGAGAGGCGGAAGGTATGGCCAAAGGAGTAGCCAAAGGAGTAGCCGAAGGAACGATAACGATTTTGTACGATCTTGTTCACGATAACGTGATCTCTCTGTCAGAAGGGGCAGCCCGTGCAAACATGGACGAAGCCCGGTTTGAGGAGAAAATGAAGAAGAGATATTCTTGAACTTGATCATAATTCGGAGAAAATGAGTCAAAGAGAACCGTCCGAGACCACTTTTGCCTTCCGCGCTTCAAAATACCCCTGGATTATAACGGGCCAGCGGTGAAAACCACAGTGAACGGGCCTCCCGTGCGGGAGGCCCTTGCTGCGATATTTCGTTTTGATGGTCGTCTTGATAATACAGAGGTTGACTTATGATTGGATAAATCTTACAATAAATATGTATTTCACAATCATTGTATTGTGCAAAATGAAAAGGGAGGTATGATTCATGATGAAGAAATTACTGGCACTGACAATGGCAGGCATTCTGACGGTCGGGATGGCAGCCTGCGGCGGGGCACCGGCTGTGACGGATGCACCGGCTGAGGCACCTGCGGCTGAAGCAGGAGCAACCGCGACGGAAACGGCTCCGGCTGAGGAGGGCAAGGTTTACAACGTAGCCTATCTGGTAAACGGCAATCTGGGCGACAAGTCCTTCTTTGATTCTGCGAAGAGCGGACTGGATGAGCTGGAAAAAGCCGGCAGGATCACCTGCACCACGATCGAGATGGGCGGCACGGATGAGGACCAGCCCCGTTGGGCGTCCACGCTGGATGAGGTTTCCGCGGACGGTTCCTATGACCTTGTGATCTGCGGTACTTACCAGATGCCGGATTACCTGAAGGAAACGGCGACCAATTATCCGGACCAGAAATATGCGATCTTTGATGACACGACCTATGTGGGAGAGAACGCCAACGTGGTAAACCTGTCCTACAGACAGAATGATATGGGATACCTGATCGGAACCTTTGCTGCCTGCATGACCACGGATACCTCGATCGACAAGATCAATGCGGATCCGGTCGTGGGCTTCGTCGGCGGTGTGGATTCTCCGGTTATCAATGACTTCCTGATCGGCTTCATCGAGGGCGCGCAGGCAGCCAATCCGGACATCAAGGTTGACGTGCGTTACACCAATGACTATGTGGATACCGCGATCGCGAAAGAGTACGGCCTGTCCATGATCAACGACAATAAGTGCGACATCGTATGGGGCGTGGCAGGAAATGCAGGAAACGGCGCGGCTGAGGCGGCTCTGGAGACCGGCAAGGCCTGGTTCATCGGCGTGGACTCCGATCAGGAGCTGACCCTCTCTTCAGATCTGGCGGCACTGACGTTGACCTCCGGTCTGAAGAATATCGGCAACTCCCTGGTCTGGCTCTTTGATGAGTGGGATGCGGGAAGAACCTACTGGGGCCAGGAAGTGAACCTCGGGATCGCGGAAGGCGGCGTAGGCATCGTGACCGACAAGAACTATGACAAGTATGCAAATGACGCGACCAAGGCTGCAGTCGCAGAGGCAGAGCAGAATATCCTCTCCGGCAAGATCACCGTGGACAGCGCAATCGGCGATACCAGCGGCAAGGTAGAGGAGCTGAAGAAGGCAGTACAGCCTTAACCAAAAGAAAACTGAACATGAGAGGGAGTATCGTGCTCCCTCTCTTTTTACTTAAAAGCCAGGTCACAGTATTGAATGGAAAGGATTGACGATATGGGGGATGGAGTAAACCGGGAAGAATATATCGTTCAGATGAAACAGATAAGCAAGGTATATTCCAACGGCGTCGCGGCTAACCAGGGCGTGGATTTCAACCTGAAGAAGGGCGAGATCCATGCGCTGATGGGGGAGAACGGCGCCGGAAAATCGACGCTGATGAAAATGCTGTTTGGAATGGAGCAGCCTACCAGCGGAGAGATCGTGATTAACGGAGAGACTACCGTATTAAGCTCTCCGTCCGTGGCGATCTCAAAGGGGATCGGCATGGTGCATCAGCACTTCATGCTGGTGCCGTCCCTGTCGGTGGCGGAAAACGTGGTGCTTGGCATGGTGCCGAAAAAGGGTATTTTCATCGACAAGGAAAAGGCGATAGAGATCACAAGGGAGAACGCCGAGAAATATAATCTGCATGTGGAACCCGAAATGAGGGTCGCCGACATTCCGGTGGGAATGAAGCAGAAGGTGGAGATCCTGAAGGCTTTGGTGCGCGGGGCGAAGATCCTGATCTTAGATGAGCCTACGGCCGTGCTGACCGCGCAGGAGACGGAGGAGCTCTTCCGGGAGCTGACTACCTTAAAGAAGGAGGGCTATACCGTTGTCTTTATTTCCCATAAGCTCAATGAGATCAAGGAGATCACGGACCGTCTCACGATCATGCGAAACGGCAGAAGCATGGGCGTCTATGAGACAAAGGATGTGAGCAAGGAAGATATTTCCAGGCTCATGGTAGGCAGGGACGTGGTCCTGAACGTACAGAAGGATCCGGCGAAGCCGACGGAAACCGTGCTGAAGGTCCGGGATCTGGAATACGTCAACGAATGGAATAAAAAGATGCTCAATAAGGTATCCTTCGACGTACGCAAGGGCGAGATCCTGGGGATCGCCGGCGTAGAGGGGAACGGGCAGAAGGAGCTGATCGACATGCTCTTTAACCTGAATGTCCCGGATGCCGGGACGGCGGAGGTCAACGGTCGGTCCATCATCGGGCTGCCGCAGGCAAAGATCCGGGAGATGGGCGTTTCCCTGGTGCCTGAGGACCGCATGCTCTATGGTATCGCCGGTACGGCTTCCATCGAGGAAAACGTGATCTCGGACCGTTGCGCGAAAAAAGAGCTGAATAACGGCCCGCTCTTTAAGATGAGTGAGATCCACAAGCTTTCCGAGCAGCTGGTGAAGGACTATACGGTGCTCTGCAAATCTCCGGCCCAGCAGGTTGGGATGCTTTCCGGGGGAAATATCCAGAAGGTCGTGGTGGCAAGGGAATTCAGCAATGACCCGGCCCTGATCCTGGCAGACCAGCCTACCCGGGGCATCGATGTCGGGGCGACGGAATTCATCCGCAAAAAGCTGGTGGAGCTTTCGAGGTCCGGGGTGGCAGTGCTTTTGGTATCGGCCGATCTGGCCGAGGTCATGGAGCTGTCCGATTCCCTGATCGTGATGCACAACGGGCGGATCGTGGCGTATTTCCGGGATGCCGAAACCCTGACGGATGAGGAGATGGGAGAATATATGCTGGGCCTTAAGGAACAGACCCCTGAGGAAATAAGGAGGGTGTGCCATGACTAGAAAACGAGAGATTATTTTTTCGATTGTCCGGGGGGCCATGGCGATCATGATCGCTCTCCTTGTGGCCATGCTCTTAATCTTTATCAGCGCGGACGGAGACAGCTTCGGGGAGAAGCTTTCTGTGACGGCGGAAGCCATGAAGCAGCTTTTGGTGGGGCCGATCTTCAGGATCAATGCCACCGGCATCAAATTTGAAGGAAAGAGACTGGCGGATGTTTTCGCGGCCATGATCCCGACGATCTTTACGGGGCTGTCGGTCTGCGTCATGTTTGCCGCAAACCAGTTTAACTTAGGCTCTGAAGGTGGCATCATGCTGGGCGCCTTTATCTCGGCGATCGTTGCGATCTATATGCCGCTTCCGAGAGGGCTGCACGCCCTGGTCTGCATCCTTGCGGGCGGGCTGGTGACGGGTCTTGTGATGCTGATTCCGGCAATTCTTAAGGTAAAGCTCAATGTAAGCGAGATGGTATGCTCGTTAATGTTAAATTACATCATCATGTACATCATCAAGTATCTGATGAATACGTCCTATGCGGACAAGAGCAAGGGACAGATCCAGACCTATCCGTTCTTAAATTCCTCAAAGCTCCCTGCCTTAAGCCAGGCACCGATCTTTACCTCCTCGAAGCTGTCCTGGGGGATCGTGATCGCGGTCATAGCCGTGGTGGTGATGGGATTCTTCATGTACCGGTCCCGCTGGGGCTATCAGATCCGGATGATCGGGATCAATCAGGATTTTGCCAAGTATTCCGGCATGAAGGTGGGCTTTGTGATCGTGCTGTCCCAGATCATCGGCGGATTTCTGGCGGGAGCCGGCGGCGGCATTGAAATGCTCGGCCGGTATCCGTCTTTCAGCTGGAGCGCTTTGCCGGGATACGGCTGGACGGGCATCACCGTTGCGATCCTTGCCGGCAATAATCCCTGGTTCGTTCCTCTGGCGGCCTTCTTCTTAGCCTATCTGGGAAAGGGCTGCGACATGATGGCCACGTACGCGAATGTGCCGACACAGCTCATTGCGATCGTGCAGGGCGTGATCTTCCTCTTCTTTGCGGCGGAGAGCTTCCTGTCCCGGTACCGGCAGTCCCTTGTGGTCAAGACGGCGAAAGAAGAGATTGCGGCCAAGATGGCCAGCTCCGAGGAAGGAGGGAAAAAAGATGAGTAATCTGCTTAGCAACATACTTTCACCCGGATTTTTCTTTTCCATCTTCCGGATCTCGGCACCGATCCTGTACGCGACCTTAGCGGCGATCGTTGTGGAAAAGGCGGGCTTTGCCAATATCGGTCTGGAGGGACTTATGATGTTTTCGGCTCTCTTCGGGTCCCTTGCAAGCTATTATGCAGGGAGCTGGGTCGTGGGATTTCTGACAGCCGTCATCGTAGGAGTTGTCATGTCTTTGGTCATGGGCTTCTTTGCTTTCCAGCTTCAGACCGACATCATTCTGGTCGGAATCGCCATAAATCTGATGGGCTCCGGCGGAACGCTGTTTTTGTGCAAGATCATCACGGACATTACGGAGGGAAAGGCGATGGCCTCTACGACAGGGCTTGTTACCTCCGGCATATGCATTCCGAATATCAGCATTCCGCTCATTAAGGATATCCCGTTCATCGGGGAAGTCATTTCGGGACACAGCCTTTTAACCTACCTCGCGTTTCTCGTGTGCATCCTGACTTCGATCATGCTCTATCGCACGAGTCTGGGTCTCAATATCAGGGCAGTCGGAGAGAATTCGAATGCCGCGGCTTCGGTCGGGGTGTCTGTGCTGAAGATCAAGTATATCGCCATCGGCTTTTCCGGCCTGATGAGCGGCTTCGGCGGGGCATTCATGTCCATGAGCTATGCCCAGGGCTGGTCCCAGGACATGGTGGCAGGACGCGGCTTCATAGCCCTTGCGGCCCAGGCCATGGGCGGCGGGGAATGCCTTGGCGGCATGCTGAGCTCCCTGCTCTTTGGCTTTGCCCAGGCGCTGGGGATCAAGTTCTCCGCAGTGGGTCTTGATTCCAACCTGGCATCTCCGATCCCCTATGCCATCACGATCATCAGTCTTGCGATCTTCGGATTTGTGAGGATCAACCGGGCGAAGAAGCCGAAGGTGGCAGCGTAAGAAAGGAGAAGAGGAAATGCAGAAAAATGCCATTCCCATGATCTTAGACGGAGATCCCGGCCATGACGATGCGATCGCCTGGGTCGTCGCCCAGGCCAGCCGTCTTACCGACGGGATCTGCGATATCCGGGCCGTGACCGCGGTCGGGGGGAATGTATCTCTTAAAAAGACAACCTACAATATGCTCAGGGTCTGTACCCTGATCGGGCTTACCGATGTGCCGCTCGCCGCGGGCGCGGCGCATCCTCTCATGCGGGAGCTGATGTCGGCTCCCTCCGTTCACGGGGAATCAGGCCTCGACGGGCCGGCGCTGCCGGAGCCCGGGGTCAGTCTCTGCGGCCTTTCCGCGGTGGAGCTCATGGCAAAGGTCCTGCGCGAAAGCGCCGAAAAGGTGACCATCGTTTCCACGGGCCCTTTGACCAATACGGCGGCGCTCCTGATCGCCCACCCGGAATTAAAGGAGAAGATCGAACGCATCAGCCTCATGGGGGGCGGCGTGGCCTACGGCAACTGGACGCCTGCTGCCGAATTTAACATTCTCGTGGATCCCGAGGCCGCGGACATCGTATTTAAAAGCGGAGTGCCCGTGGTCATGTCAGGCCTCGATGTGACGGAAAAGGCCCTGATCCTGAAAGAGGATGTGGAGAGGATCAAGTCGTTTCATACGAGGGTAGGGGATATCGTCTGGCAGTGGCTGGAATTTTTCTATCAATTCCACCGGAAGATCGGCTATGCCGGTGCGCCGATGCATGATCCCTGCGCAGTGATGGTGCTGCTGCATCCCGAGCTCTTCACGATCCGGGAGTATTATATCGAGGTCGAGACGGGCGGCGAATACTGCCGGGGGGCGACTATCGCCGATGTGAGGCATATAACGCAGAATCCGCCCAATGTCTCTGCGGTCATGGATCTTGACCGGGAGAAGTTTGTGGATCATCTGATCCGGGCGGTGGAGGTTTACCGCTGATGGATGGTTGGGTAGAATAGGAAATGATCCGATCTGCGGGAAGATCGGCGCAGAAAAGAAAGGAAGAAAACATGGCAGTTCCGGTTTGGATGGATGTGGATACGGGAATCGATGACGCGGTGGCGGTCATGCTGGCGCATACACTGAAAGAGATTGAGATCCTGGGGATATCCGCAGTCTGCGGCAATACATCTCTAAAAAACAGCTTCCAAAACACCCGGGCGATGAACCGGCTCTGTAACAGCGCCTATCCGGTCTATGCGGGGGCGGAGAAGCCTCTGTTTCGCAAGCCCGTTCACGCGGCCTATGTCCACGGGGAAAACGGGCTCGGGGATGTGGAGGTGAAGCTGCCGGAGGACGAAACGATCCGGACGGAGGTGGCCTGGGATGCTCTGTATGCGTGCGCGAAAGAGCATGAAGGAGAGCTTCGGCTGATCGCGACGGCACCCTTAACAAATATCGCGATCGCGTTTGCCAAATATCCGGATCTGCCCGGGATGCTCAATACCATCCTGATCATGGGCGGTGCCACGACGGAGGGGAATACGACGCCCTGCGCGGAATTTAATATCTACGCGGATCCGGAGGCTGCCCAGGCGGTGTTTCTGTGCGGCGCAAAGATCGTGCTCTGTCCGCTCGATGTAACGGAGAAGGTCTATCTTTTGGAGGAGGAGCTTGAGGAGCTTAAAAGCTTCGGGAATGAAGCAGGAAGGTTCGTGCATGACAGCCTGCAGAAGCCCTGGGCCTTCCATAAGAAGAAGGGGCATCCGGGCATACAGATGCATGACAGCTGTCCCGTGCTCTATCTGGTCCATCCGGAGCTTTTCAAAGCCGAAGAGGCCGGTGTCTACGTGGAAACAAAAGGATCCGTGACCGCCGGCAAGACAGTCACGGATCTCTACAGTGACAAACAGTTTGAAAAAAAGAATGCCCTTGTGGTGTTGGATGCCGATTCAAAGGAATGCATCCGTCTTATCAAGGAAGCCGTAAAAAGTCTTCCTTAAGGTGCAGCGGGATCTATGAGATCTGGACGGCGACGTCCAACGCGATCTCCATCATCTGTGTGAAGCTTGTCCTCCGTTCTTCGGGGGACATTACTTCATCACGGAAGATATGGTCGGAAATGGTAACAATGGCAAGGGCGTGCTTGTGGGCCTTTGCCGCATTGCAGTAGAGGGCGGCAGATTCCATCTCGGCACAGAGGATGCCCATGTCCTTAAGCTTCTCTGATACATCGTCATTGCGGTAGAAGGTATCGCTACAGTTGATGGATCCTACGTGGAAAGGGGCATTGATCTTTCGCGCGGCAGCCACAGCCTTTTCCAGGAGACCGAAATCCGCTGTCGGTGCGAAGTGCCCGGGAATGCCGAACTGCTCCGCGTAGTTAGAGTCCGTGGTGGCGGACATGGCGATGACGATGTCCGAAAGGTTTACGTTATCCTGCAGGGCGCCGGCACTTCCGATCCGGATGATGTTTTCCACGTCATAGAAATTGAACAGCTCGTAGGTATAGATGGCGATGGAGGGAATCCCCATGCCGTGTCCCATGACGGACACTCTCTTTCCCTGATAGGTGCCGGTGAAGCCGAGCATCCCCCGGACCTCATTGAAGCAGACCGGGTTCTCCAGGTACTTTTCAGCAATGAATTTGGCCCGGAGCGGATCTCCGGGCATCAGGACGGTTTTGGCGATGTCGCCTTTTTCTGCGGAATTATGCGGTGTGCTCATGTCATCTCCTCCTTTATAATTTTTTTAATGTGGCATATTTCCTGTCAAAATCCGTTTCACTTCATTCGCTTAGGAACTGTTAAGAATTAACTTTTAGATTTGACGCCGGATTCGTGCTCATATGCAAATCAAAAAATCGCAGGCGTAGCGGGCTACGTCAAGATTTTTTGGTGAAGCAGATGAGTGCGAAGACAAGTCTAAATGAAAGTTAATTCTTGAACAGTTCCTTACGATAAGCATAACGTGAATCCGGTCCTGTGTCAAATCAGCACTTTATCTCCAGAACACGATATACTATAATTATAGCGATAGTTATAAAGAAAACGAAGAGTCCGATCTGCGTATTTTAAAGGTTAAAGGAGAAGCGGCTATGAAAAAGAAACTCACGGCACTATTTATGACCGGCGTGATGGTGTTTATGTTAAATGCCTGTGCTGCGTTTCCGGCGGGTTACGACTGGGAGAGCATGCTCAGGGAGGCATCGGCGCAGACAGAGACGCCTGCAGAAGACGGTGCAAAGGAGACAGAGACGCCTGCGGAAGACAGTGCGCAGGAGACGCCGGATACGGTGACGCTTAAGATCATCTCCACGAGCGATATCCACGGCATGTTCCTGCCATATGATTATCTGCTGAACGCGCCGGATAATAAAGGGAGTCTCGCGCAGATCTCCACGGCGTTAAAGGAGCTTACGGATGAAAATACGATACTCGTGGATGTGGGAGATTCCGTCCAGGGAAATTCCGCGGAGCTTTTCCTCGACGATCCCGTTCATCCCGTCGTGAGGGCACAGAACCTCATGGGTTATGACGCCTGGGTCGTGGGCAATCATGAATTCAATTACGGGATCCCGACCCTAAAGCGGATCATACAGGAGCATGACTGCAGCGCTCTCTGCGGGAACGTGTATAACGAGGACGGGAGTACTCTGGCAGAGCCCTATGTGATCGTCGAAAGGGGTGGTGTGAAGGTCGGTATCATCGGCGTGGTCTCACCGCTGATCACCAGATGGGACCGGGCAAATATCGAGGATGGCGGCGTTACCGTCGCAGATCCCGCGGAAGTGATCAAAAAGGGGATAGAGGAGCTTGAGGGTAAGGCGGATATCCTGATCGCAGCCTGCCATATGGACTGTGAAGATGAGTATGAGATAGAGAATTCGGGCGTATTTGCTATAGCAGATCAGTTCCCGCAGCTTGCCGTGATCCTTGCCTCCCACGGTCATAACAGGATCGAGGGCCTTGAGAGAAACGGCGTTCTGATCACAGAAAATGCCGACCGCGGAACGACCGTAAGCCTTATCGAACTGTCGCTTGAAAAGCAGAGTGACGGAGGATATGCGCTTGCCGGGCGGGACAGCAGGCTCATTGAAATGAAGGATTATGCGCCGGATCCGATGATCACGGAGGATGAAGTGATCATGACGGCGGACGAACGGGCCAAAGAGGATGCCATGAGCGTCATCGGGCGGCTTACCAACGAGTCCCTTGCGCCGGAGGATGAGATCCCCGGCATTACGCAGGCCCGGATCGAGGATACGGCTCTTGCGCATCTGATCAATGATGTGCAGATGTATTATGCGGGGACAGATGTCGCGGCCTGCTCGATCTTTAGGGATGACGAGAATCTGTATCAGGGAGATATCAAAAAATCCGACCTTGCCATGGTCTATCAGTTTTCCAATACGCTTTACAAGCTGAAGATGACCGGCCGGCAGCTCAAAAAATGGATGGAATGGTCGGCCGGGTATTATAATACCTACCATGAGGGGGATCTGACCATCTCCTTTAACCCCGATGTCAGACATTATTTATATGATATCTTCGGCGGCCTGCAGTATGAGATAGATATTTCCGAGGAACCCGGAAACAGGATCAAAAACATTACGCTTGCCGACGGTTCTCCCTTTGATATGGACGGGGAGTACACGGTGGCGATCAATAACTACAGGGCAGGTTCCCAGCTTTTATCTTACGGAGAGGTATTTTCCGAGGAGGACGGACTTCCGGAGCTCGTAGAGCGGGATGTGCGGGGCGAGCTCGGCGGGATCAGAGAGCTGATCGGCGACTATATTGAAAACGTAAAGGGCGTTCCCGCCGCCGACGGGATCGTGGACTTTACGGTGGAGGATATCACGCCGGAGAACGCCTGCTGGAAGATAACCGGCTGTTCCTGGGATCCAAAGAAGCATGAGCAGGCGGCAAAACTCGTAAGGGAGGGCAAGCTCTCTATCAAATGTACGGAGGATGGCAGGGATAAAAACATCGTCTCCATCACAGAGGAGGACCTTAAATAAAAAATGAATACTTTTGCAAAGTATCGAGTTTTATGTCATTATGATATTATAGCAAAGGATCCGCATGATCTGCGAACAGATTGGCGAGTAAGGAGGAAGAAATGAGAAAAGGTTTCATGATCAAAAAAACAGTGGCATTACTTGCCGCAACCGGAATAATTTTCAGCGCGTACCCGACAGGGGTATACGCCGAAGCCGGTGACACGGCGCAGACTTCCGAAGTACAGGAAACCGGGGCGAAAGCGGACGCTAAAACGGACGCGGCATCGCTTGAGGATAATCTTGTCACAACGAAGCACGAGGTAACGATCCGGGGAAAGAAGATTCCCTATACCGCCGAGGCGGGCACAGTGATCCTGGAATCAGGCGGTTATACCTGCGAGATGTTTTATACTGCCTATACGCGGGATGATGTAGAGAACCTAAAGGAACGTCCGATCACCTTTGCCTTCAACGGAGGCCCCGGCGCCAGCAGCTACTGTATCCAGTTTGGCTGCATGGGACCG
>JAILQQ010000068.1 GCA_024698885.1 Lachnospiraceae bacterium
GCTGATCGCAGAAAAGGGGACAGAACTATACACTGCCTATGAAGAAAACCTGGCGCTGCTTTATAATGCCCTTTCCGGGCTGCGGAAGCTTCGCGTTTTTTACCCTTCCGTTTCTTTCACGGGATGCTTTCAGAGGGATCCCGGAAAGCTTCTGGTAAACGGGAGAGAAGCAGGCTTTTCCGGAGCCTTTTTAGGGAAGGCGCTCCGGGAGCGGTTTTTGATCGAACCGGAAATGGCCTGCGGCGACAATGTGCTTTTACTGACTTCGATCGCGGATACGAAGGAGGGCTTTATAAAGCTTTCGGAGGCGCTGCTTTCCCTGGAGAAGGAAGCGCAGGCAGCAGGCGCCCTAGGAGAGCGTGCTGAGCGCACGGCGCCTCGGGATCCCTATGCGGCGCTTTCGGCCTTTGCGCCGGAACCGGCGCTTTCCCTGACAAAGGCTTTCGAGGCGTCTTGTAAGACGGTGCCATTTTCGGAGGCTCTCGGCCGGATCTGTGCGGAATACATCTCCCTCTATCCGCCGGGGATCCCGTTTCTTGTGCCGGGGGAGAGGATCACGGAGGCGCTTCTTTCTGTGCTGAAAGACGCGGAGAGCGCCGCGCAGGGCCTTCGAAAGTCAAGGAGTACGGACGATCCCGGGACAGTCGCGGTGGTTACTTTGCCGGGGATATCTTGACAAAGCCGGAAAGCCCATGTATCATACAGACAGACTATAATCTGTATGAGAGGATAAGACTATGAAGCATATTGTTACCTTAAACGCACGTGATTTAAAGAAGAGTGTACAAAACGGCGGCTGCGGCGAGTGCCAGACCTCCTGCCAGAGTGCCTGCAAGACGAGCTGCGGTATCGCGAACCAGGCCTGTGAAAAAGGCCAGAGTATCCGTGCAGCGAAATAAGTAACCTGAACAGTTTGGAATCATGTTTTTGCAAGATTACCGAAGCATTGCGCTTCGGTAGTTTTGTCATAAAACAGCAATAGATAAAGAGTTTTTATGATCCACCAGTATGTTCTGAATGATTATCATATCGTTATTGACGTAAACAGCGGCAGCGTGCATGTGACAGACGCGATCGCCTATGACGGGATCGCGCTGCTTGACGGGGCACGGAACAGAGACCTGACGGACGAAAGCGTCAAAGCAGGGCTTTTGTCCGCGCTTGCGAAAAAGCATCCTGCGGCATTGCCTGCTGAGCTGTCGGAAGCCATAGAGGATATCGGGGCTTTGATCGAAGAGGGGAAGCTTTTTTCCGAGGATGTTTTCCGGGATATCGCCTTTGACCTGAAGAAGCGCCATACCGAGATCAAGGCGCTTTGCCTTTTGGTATCCCATACCTGTAATCTGAACTGTGACTATTGCTTTGCGGCCCAGGGGAAATTTAAGGGAAAGAACGGGCTCATGGATCTTGAGACCGGAAAACGCGCCCTTGATTTCCTGGTGGAGCATTCGGGCAGCAGGCGCAATCTTGAGGTCGATTTTTTCGGCGGGGAGCCGTTACTCAATTTTGAGGTCTGCAGGGAGCTTGTGCGCTACGCGCGCAGCATGGAAAAGGAAAAGGGAAAGAATTTCCGCTTTACGCTGACCACAAACGGGATCGGCTTAAATGATGAGGTCATGGAATGGGCGAACCGGGAATGCTACAACGTGGTGCTGAGCCTCGACGGCAGAAAAGAGGTCAATGACCGGTTCCGCGTGGATCTTTCCGGGAAGGGGAGCTATGAGCGGATCGTTCCGAAGTTTCAGGAATTTGTAAAAAAGCGGGGAAACCGCCAGTATTATATCCGCGGCACCTTTACCCATCATAATCCGGACTTTACGAACGATATCTTTCATATGGCCGATGACCTGGGATTTACCGAGCTTTCGATGGAGCCGGTGGTCTGTGATCCCAAGGATCAAAACGCGCTGACAAAGGAGGATCTGCCGGTATTACTGAGGCAGTACGAGATCCTTGCGGAGGATATGCTGCGCCGGGAAAAAGAGGGGAAGCCGATCACGTTTTATCATTATATGATTGACCTCGAGGAGGGCCCCTGTATCTATAAACGGATCTCCGGCTGCGGAGCCGGCACCGAATATCTGGCGGTCACGGCCTTCGGAGAGCTGTACCCCTGCCATCAGTTTGTGAACGATCCGGACTACTGCCTCGGGAATCTTAAGGACGGGATCACGAATGAGCCTATGCGGGATGAATTCAGGCTCTGCAATGTGTACGCAAAGCCTGAATGCAGAGACTGCTGGGCGAAGCTTTACTGCGCCGGCGGCTGCAGCGCGAATGCCCTGCATGCTACAGGAGATATTCACGGTGCTTATGAATATGGCTGCGAACTGTTTAAAAAGAGGATTGAATGCGCGTTAATGCTGCAGGCAGCCCGTGCGAGTGAGGAATAGAAATGGCTTTTAAAGATGAAAATGAGATCAATACGATCGTGGAAGGGCTGTTAAAGGATTATGAAGGGAATAAGACGATCGATGAGATCCGAAGCTTTGACCAGCCAAGCAGAGAGTCATTGATCGAGATCTTAAACAAGCTTCAGAAGATCGTTTTTCCGGGATACTTCCGCAACGACGCCTATAAGATCTATACCGTGCGGAATAAGGTCACGATGTTGGTGGAGGACGTGCTGTTCAATCTTTCCAAGCAGATCGCCATTGTTCTGGACAATCTGAACGAGCAGAACGGTCCCTGCGACGAGACGATAAACAAGCGGGCCGAGGAGATATCCATGGCGTTTCTCCATAAGCTGCCCTATCTGCGGGAGATGATCGAAACCGATGTGCATGCCGCTTTTGAGGGAGATCCGGCTGCCTTCAATACCGATGAGATCATCTTTTCCTATCCGGGGCTATACGCGATCTTTATCTACCGGATCGCGCATGAGATCCATCTGTTGAATGTGCCCCTGATCCCCCGGATGATGACGGAATACGCCCACAGCGTGACCGGTATCGATATTCATCCCGGGGCGCAGATCGGAAAGCATTTCTTTATCGACCACGGCACCGGTATCGTCATCGGCGAAACAACGATCATCGGCGAAAACGTGAAGCTCTATCAGGGCGTTACGTTAGGCGGCCTTTCGACACGGGGCGGACAGTTACTGCGCAACAAGAGACGGCATCCGACCATCGGCGACAATGTGACGATCTATTCGGGAGCCTCGATCCTCGGCGGGGAGACTGTCATCGGTAAGAACGCTGTCATCGGCGGCAATGTCTTTATTACGAGCTCCGTTCCCGAGGGGGCGCGGATCAGTATCAAGAGCCAGGAGCACGTTTATCACGATAAGGAGGGAGAACCGCAGGAGGTGGAGAGCAGGGAGCTCCCCGATTCTGCCTGGTTTTATACCATATAAGGAGTTTACATGGACAAATTAGCGGAACAGATCTGTGAGATCGCAAGGGACGGAGGATTATTTCTTCTGAATGCCGACAGGCAGCATAACCGGGTGCTCAGTAAGGAAGGGCACGCGAATTTTGTTACCGAATATGATACCAAGGTGCAGGAGCTGTTAAAGCGTGAGCTTCTCAGGCTGCTGCCGGACGCGGCATTTATCGGGGAGGAGGGAGAAAACCACGATAAGCTCGGAAACGGCTACGCCTTTATCGTGGATCCCATTGACGGAACGACGAATTTTATCAAGGATTTTAAAGTGAGCGCAGTCTCCGTGGCCCTGTTAAGGAACGGAGAACAATATATCGGTGTCATTTATAACCCATATCTTGACGAGATGTTTGCGGCGGTGAAGGGACAGGGCGCGTATCTGAACGGAAAACGGATCCATGTCTCCGAAAGGCCGGTTTCGGAGGGACTGGTGGCTGTCGGGACCGCCCCTTATTATGAGGAGCTGCATGAGAAGACGGTGCAGACGCTTGCTTATTATTTTAAGCATTCGTTAGATATCAGACGGAGCGGTTCGGCGGCGATCGACCTTTGCACGGTGGCTTGCGGCAGGGCGGAGCTCTTTATCGAGTTGCGTCTGCAGCCGTGGGATTTTGCGGCGGGAAGCCTTATCGTGACCGAGGCCGGCGGTTATGTCAGGACCGTTTCCGGGGAGCCGCTTTCCTTTGACCGGGCAGCAGGCGTGATCGCATCAAATATGGTCTGTAAGGAGGAGAAGCCTGATTGGCTGAAGGAGGAAGAAGCATGAACGAGAACATTTTGAAACGAAACAGACTGTTAGCGGATAAGGTGATCGCGGGACTTAAATCCCGTAATATGACCGGGTATTATGCGGAAAACAAAGAGGAGGCGCTTAAGAAGGCGCTTGAGCTCATCCCGGAGGGCAGCAGCATTACGATGGGCGGGGCGATGAGTGCCGAGGAGATCGGCCTGGTAGATGCGCTGAAAAAGGGAAACTATCACTTTATCGACCGCAACGAAGCGGCGGACAGACGCGCCGCGATGTTAGAGGCCTATGACGCGGATGTATTTCTGGCAAGCGTCAATGCCATGACCGAGGACGGGATCCTCGTGAATATCGACGGGAACGCTAACCGCGTTTCTGCCATTGCCTACGGGCCGAAGAAGGTCCTGTTCATCGTCGGCATGAATAAGATCTGCGATGATGTGGACGGCGCGTGCAAGCGGGCCAGAAACGTAGCCGCACCGATTAACGCGCAGCGCTTCGGACTCGATACCCCCTGCGCCAAGACCGGCTCCTGCATGGACTGCAAATCACCGGATACGATCTGCTGCCAGTTCCTGTTCACAAGATATTCAAAGCATCCGGGGCGGATCCACGTGATCCTGGTCAACGATTTTCTCGGGTTCTGATATACTTGAATGAACGAAAAAAGGACGGCTTTTTGCCGTCCTTTTTCGCTGCGCCGATCCTATTGCGGATCGTACACCGATTCCTGTTATCAGCCTTCGATCGCGATGATCTTCTTTTCTTCCACCTTCGGCTTTGCTTCCTTCTTCGGCACATGGATCTTCAGGACACCGTTTTCGAACTTCGCCCGGATATCCTCCTCGGTCAGCTCCTCTCCGACGTAGAAGCTCCGCTGGCAGGAACCGAAATACCGCTCTCTGCGGATATAGCGGCCGCCCTCGTCCTTTTCGTCATTGTTCCGGCTTACCTCGGCGGAGACCGTTAAGTAGCCGTCCTTTAATTCGGCCTTCACGTCCTTCTTGTCATATCCCGGCAGGTCGATATCAAGCTCAAAGCCCTTTTCGTCCTCCCTGACATCGGTCTTCATGACCGAGGGCAGATCCTTCGGCTCTGCGGGCCTTCTCTCCGGCATCCGTCTTCTGACGGGATAATCAAAGAAATCATCAAATAAGTTCTCTCCAAATATACTGGGCATTAACATGGTTTTTCCCTCCTTTATGCAAAGTGTTTTATTGATCTATATCTGATCAGGCGTTTCCGGATCCAGTCGTTTTTCGGACCGGATCATTTCCGTCCTGTTACGTATGTTATAACACATTTGTTAGCACTCGTCAATAGTGAGTGCTAACAAAATTTTGTGAATTTTTTGTGTCCCGGGAAGAATCAGGCAATGATCGGGCAGAAAAGGGCGCCGGGAGTGGTGCAGGAATTGACGCCGGAAATGGCACAGGGAGCACAGGGGGCGCAGGAGTCAGCTTCGGAGGCGACGGAATGAGCCTTAAGGATGGCACTGAGGCCGGAATCTGCGACAAAAATCATCCTACAAAAGAAAAATGTAAAAAATACTAGACATAATGCTAATCATGTTTTATACTGTCCTCAGTTAAGAAAAATATGGTAATGATCCGGTCAGAAAACCTGACCGGATCGGAATGAACTGAAGTTCATTCCTAAGCACACGATTTTCTTCGAAAATCGGTGCAGACGACGAAGGAGGATAAAGAAAAATGATGGCATGGGGATTGGTTGCAGGCATTATGGTGGGACTGGTGATCGCGTTTATTCTGTTAAGGGCGGCCAATACGAATCACCGGATGAAATCGGATTATGACGAAAGGCAGGAGCGGATCCGCGGCAAAGCCTATATGTACGCTTTCTATACAATGATGATCTATGAAGCGGCCATGGTCGTCTTAAAGGCAGGAGAGATCGTATTCCCCTTTGAAGATTATCTGGCGGGCTTTATCGGGGTCATCCTCGGCTGTATCGTTCTCGGCTGCTACTGCATCTGGCATGACGTGTATTGGGGACTGAACAATAACCGCAGGCGCTACTATATCATTTTCGGCGTTATTTTTGCGCTGAATCTGATGCCGGTCGTTATGCAGGCTGCGAGCGGGACGCTCATTCAGGACGGAAAGATCGGACTGCCGATGTTAAATATCCTGGTGATCTTTATGTTAGCGGTATTCGGGATTGAGTTGCTTATCAAGCATTTCACGGACAGAAGCAGAGGAGAGGAGGACTGACGATGAAGAATCTGAGACTCAAAGCCGCCCGGGCGGCGCTTGATCTTTCACAGGAAGAGCTGGCGAAAAAATGCGGGGTTTCCCGTCAGACCATGAGCGCCATCGAGAAGGGGGACTATAACCCTACGATCAACCTCTGCATCGCGATCTGCCGGGCGCTCCATAAGACACTGGATGAACTGTTCTGGGAGGAGGAAGCCTGATACGCTTTTTATGATCGATCCGGTCTGAAAAACCGACCGGATCGGCGCAGGACAGGACAGTCCGCGTATCTGTTCAGAAACCAAGGGGTCTGAGCAGATACGCTTTTTTTCGCACAAAATGCCGAAATATGGTATACTGGGAATAACAGGCGCACGATCTGACTGCGGATCGGCGCGGAGAGGAATACCTATGAAGGACGAAATGGACAGCCAGAATCTGTATTCGGTCATCGATAATTTTATCGGCGGGATCTGTGTATTAGAGATCGATTCCGGGACGAGACGCATAAAGCCTGTCTTCCTTAATAATGGTTTTTACCGTATGATGGGAGGGACGAAGGAGCAGACGAACGCGATCCTTAAGGATCTGCGGCTTTCCGTGATCCCGGAGGACCTGCCGCATTTAGAGCAGGGGATCGACGATATTCTGGCCGATAACGGTTCGGCGGAATGCGAATTCCGGCTGGTGAGCCATGACGGGAGTCTCATGTGGCTGAAGCTTCGCGGGAACCTCTACAGCAGGGAAGGGACTAAGAATACGATCAGCGCGGTGTTTCTCGACTGTACCGAGCAGAAGACCATCGAAGAGGAGCTGAAGCGGCAGTCGGATTATATGCATCTGCTCATGGATACCGATATCACCTTTGATTTCAACTGCCGGACGGATGTCTGCATTTACAGGATCAACCAGGCGGATTCCCTTTCCCATGACGCCGTCATCAAAGGCTACCTGGAGCAGATCCCAAGCTCCGGGATCCATCAGGATGATATCGAGCGCTACAGCGGGATGCTTAACAGCGCCATGCTCCACGCGCACCGGGATGCCATGGAATTCCGTTCTTTAGGGATCTTTGACCATAAGGAGGAATACCGCTGGTATAAGGTGAATATCGTGAGCATCCTCGGACAGGAGGGCTATGTATCGCATATCATCGGCCATATGGTGGATATCCACGAGGAAAAGCTGAGAGAAGAGGAGCTGAGGTTACGGGCTGACCTGGATCCACTGACCGGACTTTTAAACAAGGAGGCAACGAAGAAGCTTATTGAAGAGGCCTTACAGGAGCATACCGAAAACGGCGGGATTGGGGCGCTTATGATGATCGATTCCGATAATTTCAAGCATATCAACGATACCTACGGCCATATCACAGGCGATAAGGTCCTTGCAAAGATCGGTGAGATCTTAGCCGAGAATTTCAAGGGCATGGACGTGACGGGCCGCGTCGGCGGGGACGAGTTTATGGTCTTTATCAGTCATCTGCGGGAAAAACAGGATGCGGTGACGTTGGCGCAGCGGGTCGTCCGCCTGGTCCCGGAGGCCTTTAGCGGAGAAAGCTTCGGAAAGGACGTTTCTGTTTCCGTCGGGATAGCGCTCTTCCCCGAAGCAGGAAAGAGCTATGAGGAGCTGTACGCTGCGGCGGACAAGGCTCTTTATGATATGAAGAAGAACGGGAAAGCGGGCTGCAGGCTGTATCAGGGCGAAACCGCCTAGCGCCGTATTTCCCATATTGATTTTCTAATCAAGCGAGAGGATATCCCGCAGCGGCGCCTCCAAGTCCCGGTACAGGGAGAGCAGGCGCGGGGTATCTTTTTGTATGGTTTCAAGGTCACCGTTTTTCCCGGCGGTCTCCAGCTGCCTGGCCAGATCGGAGATCTCCGTGGCGCCGACCGTCCGGGAGGCGCTTTTCAGAGAATGCACGAGGGTCGTATAGGCGGAGATATCCTTCTTGACAAAGGCGTCTTCAAGCTTTGCTGATTTTACGGAGATGGAGCCTGCGAAAACAGAAAGCGCGTGCAGATAATCCTCCACGTCCCCGCAAAGGAACAATCCCAGTTCTGTATCAAGCTGCCCAAGCTCCGTCAGCATAAGCGGCAGGATGGGCTGCGCGTCCATGTGGATGGCGGTCTCCTCCGCGGAACGATCCCTAAGGCCGCTGTGCTCGGCTTCGCCCTCCCGCATGACGTAATCCTTATCCTCGTCGATCATGCGGATCATGATATCCGCGATCTTTTCGTCAAACTGCGAACCCTTTCCCTTTTCCAGCTCCGCCTTGACAACCTCCTGGGGAAGGGCCTTCCGGTAGCTGCGGTTGCTTGTCATGGCGTCATAGGCGTCCGCGACGGCAATGATCCTTGCTTCCTCCGGGATCATATTCCCCCTGAGGCCGTCGGGATAGCCGCGGCCGTCGATGCGCTCATGATGCCATCTGGCTCCCAGGGCAAGCTTCGGGATCTCCTGCACCTTTTTTAAGATCCGGTTTCCCACGTCCGGATGCTTTTTTATTTCCGCGTATTCCTCATCCGTGAGGCGTTCCGGCTTGTTGATGATCCAGTCGGGGACGCCGATCTTTCCCACGTCATGAAGAAGTCCCATGATATATACTTCGTCCTGCCCCTGCTCGTCGTAGCCGAGCTTTTTCGCAAGCTCCTTTGAATAGGTGGCGACGCGGCCGGAATGACCGTTTGTATAGGTATCCTTCGCATCGATCGCCTCGGCCAGGGTCTGCACCAGATGCAGGGAAAAGCGGTTGATCTCCTTTGTCTTTTCCTCCACCTCTTTCTGGAGGTTATTTCTGAGGCGTGTGCGCTCGAGGGCCCGTTTGACACGGAGCTTTAAGATCTCGGGATAGTAGGGCTTGCGGATATAGTCCTCCGCGCCGAGCGCGAGACCTTCCTTTTCGAAAGCAAGATCCTCATTTCCGGTAATGAAGATAACGGGGATCTTCGCGCTGCCGCCTCCCCTGCCGCGAAGTGCCTTAAACGTATCGATCCCGTTCATTTCGGGCATGATAATATCAAGGAGGATAAGATCCGGCAGCGGCGACATGCCCTCGACATAGTCAAGGAGACCCTGCCCGGAGAAGAGCTTCGTTACCCGCATTTTCTCCCGCTTAAGGATATCCGCCGTACGGATCAGGTTTTCGTCATCATCATCTACGATCACAATCCAGTCCATTGTTCTGCCTGCGCTTTTTTCATATTCTGCGGCATGACCTCTTTTCATACCGCATTCCCCATCTGGATTATACCACCTTACGGCCCATTATCCAAATATTATCTGTGCAGGATCCTTTTGCTTCCGAACAGATACGCGGGCTGCCCTGAACAGTTATTTCAAAAGATATTATGATACAGATATAAAGTATGGTAAAATGAAGTCATGACAGTGTATGCAGCGGATCATAAAAAAATAACGACTGTATTTGTTCTTCTCCTTCTTTCCCTGCTTTTTGGCGCAAGGACGGTAAAGGCGGAAACAACGCGGACCGTCAGGGTCGGATATTACGAAAACGAGGTTTTCGAGGAGGGCGCGGCGCCCGGCGCGGTGAAAACGGGATATGCCTACGAGTATTACCGCAAGCTCTCGGAATATACGGGCTGGAATTATGAGTATGTTTACGGAAGCTTCAGCGAGCTTTATGATATGCTTTTGGCGGATGAGATTGACCTGCTTGCGGGGCTTGCGAAACGGGAGGACCGGCTTGCTGTCATCGGATATCTCGAGGAGCCCATGGGCAATGAAACCTATTCCCTGGTCAGGCATGATGACGACGCCTCCGTAAACTGGTCCCCCTCTTCCGTTTCCGGCAAGAGGATAGGCGTGCTCGAAAGCGCGGTTCCTGAGGTGCTGAGGGAATACCTTTCTGCGCATGCGATCGAGGCAGAGATCGTGACCTTCAGCGATTATGAGATGCTTTTAAGGCTTTTGACGACAGACGGGTGGATATCCTCGCGGCCGAGGGAGACGGCGCTTACGGCAGAGATCATGCCGAAGTCATCTGTTCCTTCGGTTCTTCCGATTATTATCTCTGCGTCAGTATTCTGCAGAAGGATCTCCTTGATGAGCTGAACGCCGCCCAGACCAGGCTTGCCACGGAGGAGCCCGGCTACATGAACTCCTTACGCAGCAGATACTATTCCGCCAGCGTTTCCGGCCACGCCTTTTCCGCCGCCGAAAGAGAATGGATGACGGAGCATGACAGCCTCCGGGTAGGCTACCTCAATAATTACCTGCCCTACAGCACAACGGGCCAGGACGGCAGCGCGACCGGTATCGTAAAGGAGATCATCCCCGCGATCTGTGATGAGCTTTCTCTTTCGGACCTGTCCGTCTCCTATACCGGATATGATAATTATGACGATATGGTAGAGGCTATCCGCTCGGAGGAGATCGATGCAGCGTTTCCGGTGGGCGGCGGCCTGTATTATTCGGAGGAAAACGGTATTTACCAGTCCGAGGCCGTGGCCTCGACTACCACGGACCTGGTCTACAAGGGGGAATATACGGAGGAAAACGAGCGGGACTTCGCGGTCAATGAAAACAACCGCATGCAGTATTACTATATCCATACCAACTTCCCGGCGGCCGGGATAACCCTGTAACCGGATATCGACGCCTGTCTGGAGGCGGTCCTTAACGGGGAGACCAAGGCGACGACGCTAAACGGACTTCGCGCCAACGAGATCCTGAAGAACAGACGCTATAAGGGCCTGTATCTGAAGCAGCTCACGATCCCCGACGACCGGTGCTTCGGCGTCAGGATCGGAAACGAGGGACTGTTAAAGCTTTTGAACCGCGGGATCCAGATCCTCGGACCGGAGTACACCCAGGACGTGGCTTTCCGGTACGCGGGGGCGTTATATTCCTATTCGCTCTTAGATATGGTCAAGGATAATATATGGCTCTTTCTCATGCTGCTTCTGTTTCTCGCTGTCCTTGCGATTGCCCTGATCATCAGGGATCTGAAGCGTACCCGTCTTTCGGCGAAGCTTAAATCCGATTTTGTCTCCAGTATGTCTCACGAGATCCGCACCCCCATCACGGCGATCCTCGGCATGAACGAAATGATCGAGCGGGAAACGGATAATGCCGTGATCCTCGAATACGCGGAAAACATCCGAAAGGCAGGCGTCAGCCTTCTCGGGATCATCAGCGATATCCTGGACTTTTCCAAGATCGAGACCGGGCGGATGGAGCTTGACGCGGACGAATACGCACTGTCCTCAACCGTGACGGATCTGTATAATCTGGTGCAGTTCCGGGCGGAGGCAAAAGGTCTGGAGCTTATCTTTTCTGTAGATCCCCTTCTTCCCTCCCGGCTCTTCGGGGATGAGATCCGGCTTAAGCAGATCATCACGAACCTGTTGACCAATGCGGTCAAATACACCGAAAAGGGCCGCGTGGAGTTTGCGATCCGTATGGAGGAAAAGCAGGACGATTCCGTGCGCCTGATGGTTTCCGTGAGCGATACCGGTATCGGGATCCGTCCGGAGGACATGGAACGGCTTTTTGAGCCCTTTGATCGTCTGGACCTGAAAAAGACAAGGACGATCGAAGGTTCCGGCCTGGGCCTTTCCATTACGAGGCAGCTGCTTTCTATTATGGGCAGTGAGCTCAAAGTGGAAAGCCGGTACGGAGAGGGTTCCCGGTTTTATTTTTCCCTGACCCAGCCTGTCACCGACTGGACACCGGTGGGGGACTTCCATCCGGATGTCCATATCCGCAATACCCCGGATCCGCGCCGGAAGCAGGCCATGTTCACAGCCCCCGGCATGAGGCTTCTGATCGTTGACGATACGCCCATGAATTTACAGGTGATCGCCGGACTTTTGAAGCGCACCAGGATGCATATCGACGTAGCCGTAAGCGGCGCCGAATGTATCGAGAAATTCGGTAAAGAGCACTATGATCTGGTCTTCCTCGATTACCGGATGCCGCAGATGAACGGCATTGAGACCCTGGCAAAGCTCCGGGAGGAATATCCCGAGCGGTATGAAAAGACGCCCATCATCTCCTTAACTGCCAGCGCAGTCACCGGCGACCGGGAAAAGATGATCAGCGCGGGCTTTACCGATTATCTTACAAAGCCCGTTAATATTGACGAGATGGAGCGGATGATGATCCGCTACCTGCCCGCGGATGCCGTGATCTTAAACAGTGCGGGCGCAGCCAAGGAGCAGGAGGAGGAAGAGGGAGACGAGCTTTCAAAGCTCCCCCGGATCATCTTCGATCATCCGGAGCTTGATGCCGCAAAGGGGATCGAATACTGCGGCGATGCCGAGGATTATCTTTTCGCGATCGAGACCTTTGCGGTGTCTGTTGACGCGAAGGCTGCCCAGATCGAGGAGAACCTCAAAAACGAGGATTATGAGTCCCTTGCCCTCAACGTGCACTCCCTAAAGAGCACCTCCGGTGCGATCGGGGCCCTTTCCCTTTCCGAAAAGGCAAAGGAGATGGAGGCTGCCGCAAAGAGCGGGGACAAAGACGAGATAATGCAGGGGACGCCGGCACTGCTCGGGGAATACCGCCGGATCAAGGGGATCCTCCGGAGCATTTTAGATAACCGGGACGGCACGATTTGCAAGCAAATCGGCGCAGAGAAAGGAAATGATCCGGTCTTCAAAGGCAGACCGGATCGGCACGAACAGGTTCGTGCCTAAGCGCACGATTTGCAAGCAGATCGGCGCAGAGAAAGGAGAATGAAATGAGTAAGATTCTGTTGATCGACGATGATGAGGATATGTTAGCCATGACAGGACGGTGGCTCGAAAAGGCAGGCTATGAGGTTATGCGGGCTGCTTCCGGAAAGGACGCGCTTTCGCTCTTGGAGACTTCCGTGCCGGATCTGATCCTGCTTGACTATGCCATGCCTGAAATGGATGGTCCCGCCGTGCTTTCCGCGATCAGAGAAAGAGAGGCGCTGGCTTCGGTGCCGGTCCTCTACCGGACCGGAATGGATGAAATGCAGGAGGCAGGGGCGCCTGCTCCTGACGGGATCGTCCCGAAATCGGAGGGAAAGCCCGGCCTCCTAAAGGCTGTTTCATCATTCCTTCTTGGGCACGGAACTGTCAAAAAATAACTTGTGCACCTTTGCTTGTCTGCTTCTTCGATAACGGCGTCAGAAAGCCTCGTTCAGTGACGATTTTGTGCACAAAATCGCCACAAACCCGCATCGACTGCGTTTTCTTCCTTGTTCTCGAAAGAAGCATCCTGCGCAAATGTTCACGTTATTTTGTGACAGTTCCTTGGCTGTCACAAAGCGACTGTTTAAAGAGGGTTTCC
>JAILQQ010000103.1 GCA_024698885.1 Lachnospiraceae bacterium
GATCGACGCAATGGCAAAGGAATCCGGGCTCAGCAAGAAAGATACCGAGAAGGCCTTAAAGGCTTTCACTGACACGGTTACCGCTACCCTGAAGAAAAAAGATAAGGTCACATTAATAGGCTTCGGCACCTTCGAGACAAAGAAGCGTGCTGCCCGCACCGGCAGAAACCCCCAGACCGGCAAAGAGATCAAGATCAAGGCTTCCACAGCTCCTTCCTTCAAGGCAGGCAAGTCTCTTAAGGATGCTGTAAATAAGAAATAATGCTTTTGACAAGTTGAGCGGATCATATTTCAGATCCGCTCAGCTATTATCAGCACCCTTTTCTTCCGCTTTTGTGATCCTCAATAGAGCAGGCGCCCGGGGTCCCATATTCTACCAATCCCGCATCCGCAGGATCAATGGATACTGTGCCATCCTCGAATACAAAAGCCGGGATTCCGACATCGCCTATCTCTTTGCTATGGTCGAAGACAGGACTTTTGTCCCGGAGCCTTGTGAAGGCGCTCATACTTCGTATATTCTCGCCAATATTGATATACTCAAATTCATCTTCGCGCCCCTTGATCTGTTCATGAACGAAATCACAATATGGGCAAGTCGGCATTCCATAAATCTTAATCATGTTTTGTTCCCTCCTTAAATCCCTGACAATGTAGTGTTTTCATTATTCTCTCTTATATTCTTTTCCACCGATCTTCATTAGCTGTGGGCTTATATGGCAATATCCGCCCGGATTCTTATCCAGGTACCCCTGATGATAATCCTCCGCTGGAAAAAAATTCTGCAGTTTTCTCAGTTCCACAGCCAGAGGCTCATCATACTTATCCTGTTCGGATCGATAAGCCTCAGTTATGGGGTCGATCAATGACTCATCTTCATAGTATATCCCAGTCCTGTATTGTATCCCTGTATCACCACCCTGCCTGTTGATGCTTGTCGGATCTATCGCCATAAAGAAATACTGCAGCAACTTTTCTGTAGGTAGAACCCTGTCATTGTAAATGATCTTAACCGTCTCTGCATGGCCGCTGTCATTGCATACCTCTTCATAAGTCGGATTGCTCTTGTCGCCATTAGCATAACCAACAGTGGTCTCAATTATTCCATCAAATTGCTCCAGGAACTTCTGCATCCCCCAGAAACACCCTCCAGCCAGATATATCGTTTTTTTCGTGTCTCCCTGCATCATCAAGTCCCTCTCTATCAATTTGTCATAAAGCCTGACTTTCTCCTCAAAAGCAAGGCTACTGTCGATTCCCGCCTCTTCCCATGTCACGCCATAGGGTGCTCCGCCTGCGGTATATCCTGCTATAAACGAAAAATTGTCGTCCATGAAATCATTTAGGAAGTCTTCCGCAGGAACAGCTTTTGATTTTCGATAATTATTTGTTTGTCGTTTTTTTCGTTTCTTCCCCATCTGTATTCCATTCTGTTTGGAAGTTCTCTATTTTATTCCCGTAAGCTTATATATCAGGCCTTCCACCGGCTGCTCAGGATCCGCAATGAAGATATCTATCTTATTGTCATCTGAGCTCCTGTCCGAAAATGCCGGATAAAGGAATCCGAATACCGGCTTGTCCGGTTCATACTCTGCTTTCATGGGACTCACGGTACAGATCAGGAAATCATAGATCTCTTCGGATCCCTCCAGCCATTCCTTGTCCTTCGCTTTTACCGGGACATCATAGACTCCGTGGAATACAAATACGGCATATTCTTTGTCAGAGACAAAACCATCTGATATCTGTTCATACAATACTTCCATCAATGCATCATTCTTGAGCCCGCAGGCTCTTAATGCCTGAAGCAGCTGGTAAATGCTTTCCTTGCCCTTCAGATTTTCAGGAATCACGTACTCTTTAAGCTTGTCATTCGTCCTGCCGAAAGGAACAGCTTTCGCAAGCTCCAGATTCCGTCTCATTTCTGATCCGGAAAGCTTCAGAAAATGGATATTAAACGTATCATCTATCTCGCCATCATCAGTCATATACGCTCCTGCCACTCGATCGAAACACGTTCTATCGGGAGTCATTCGCCTCGTCAGCTCCAGCATGTCTTCCCTGTTTATCACTTACGTTCCTCCCTCAGTGAAATAAAGTGGAGTTCTTTAGGCATATTTCTCTGGCCTTGATCCGAATCAGAGTTCTCTATATTTTCGCCAGAACTTATTTCTCTGTCCCAAGCCAAGTCTCTGTCATTCCCTTCAAATAAGCTTGATCCTATAGAATTTGCCATCTTGCGTAATGGAAAGATGCTCTGCCGTTCCTTTCCATCCTTGTTATTATCGGTATTATTCATCACATAACAACTCCAATTATTAAGAAAATACAATACAAAACAAATACTGTTGGAATGATTCCATTTCTCAGATTTATCAGATCCTCCCTGCTAAGCGTCATGTGCAAGAAAATGCTGACTGTAAAATACGCTAAGATCGCATACATCCACCAGGTATCACACAGCGGAAGAACCTTCAGGATCAAAACAGATTCTGTCACCATGCCACATAGGATAGGTGCTATAGAGGAAAGTGACATCTGAATCGCCTGGAGTATTTTTACACCTCTTGGCCGGTATTCCACCTGTCCTAATGCCTGCCCGTGGGGAATCAGGGATATCCTCGTCACCTTCGCTCCAGTAACGAAAGCCAGCAATGCGTGGCTGAACTCATGATGCACGGTTCCCGGCCAGGTAAGGTAATTTCGAAATACATACGCTGTCCTGCCGCCCAATAACGAAGCAAGTATCCTTCCAATTATTCCGGATACACCGTTTATGATAACCCCTATTGCAAACAGAAGCAAAAGCACCAGCAGAGTTTCAACTCCTGCCCTGACAAACAGGTTATCCGGCAGGAAAGAAAACACCTTGAATATTTCATCTATCACATCATTTGCCATATTCTCAGTCAAACCTCGTGTCCATTGTCCTGTCAGTGATAAACTCCGTCTGGCAGAAGCGATCCCTCTTTGTGTTGATAGCATAAGCTGTCACAAGACCGTCCGGCTTCATGTCATTGATCATGATCCTTTCTCCTTCTCCTGCATTGAAGATTATGTGGTCGTACTTGACATTGTTTTCCTTCAAGAATCGCATAGTATGAGGTTTTTCATAATCGCTTCTTGCGGTCAGAAAAATGATCATATCCCTTTTGGGGATAGAATCCAGAAATTCTCGAGCTCCCGGCAGGAACTCGTCCTTTCCCATTATGAACGGTCCGTCATGAACCACTAATGTTCCATCAAGATCCAGGATCCATGTCTTTGGTATCGGAGATAATCTCAGCTGATCCGGCTCAAGTTCTGTCTTCATTAATCCTCCACGTTATCGCAAACTCTGGCGCGCTACCGCTTGCCCTACCGCCCTCCACGTGCACCGACAGGGAATACCAGCTATCGAAACTATATAATTCTTGACCCTGTCGCTGCACGTTCCGGTTGGTGTAAAAAGGGGTATTATCAATAATCTACGTTTTCTCTGTCAGTTTGAGATCAGCAAATTAACATATCTCTCCAGATAAAAATCCCGGACGTCTGTCAATCCGCTTGATATGAGCATATCCGCAATCTCTGAAGCGATCTCTTCCGCCAAAGAAACGACCCTGTCCTTATAATTTGGCCTGTTTGCATGATATGCTGTCCCTTCCCACGCTTCCCTGCTGCATTTTGTATCCGCAAGCTCCTGTATTTTTCCGGAAAACTCGCCCCGCTCATCGAGCTCCTTAAGAGCCCGATATGTCCATTTATAGTAAGGAGGATAGGTACGTTTCAGAAGAAAGTATAACTCCATCGCAGCCCTCATCCCCTGTATCCTGCAGATCTCAGCGGCCACCGTATCCCCTCTCGCCATGCATCTTGCATAGTTTACCTGAAGCAATGCAGAATAATCATGAAGCTGCTCCGCGACCCTGATCTTCCAGACTTTATCGGGATAATATCCGAGCAGGAGCTCCCTGAATGCCGTAAACTTCCCCAGATCATCCCGGAACACAACGCCGTTCACTGCAGTTTTCAAGCAAGAATGATCCAGAGATAGCCATTGTTCATCAGACATTACACAATGCTCCGTATCGCAGTCGATGCGAAGGATATTCGAGTAAAAGTCATGGATGGTCATAACGCCCCTGCGCTCCCTGAGTCGTTCCGTGTAGTATGAACGTTCTTTACTGTCAACGAGCTCATTGTAGGCAATGGAAAGGCTGTATCCGAACCTGTCCATGTCATCGTCAGTCACCCAAAGGCAGACGCCGGTGCCAAAATCATGATC
>JAILQQ010000159.1 GCA_024698885.1 Lachnospiraceae bacterium
GATTAAGGTGGCAGAGGCTGCCAAGGTGGTGGAAAATTCCCAGCGGGACATCAATATCGCCTTTATCAATGAACTGGCCATGGCCTTTGACAAAATGGGGATCGATACCAAGGAAGTCATCGATGCCATGGATACCAAGTGGAACGCGTTAGGCTTCCGGCCGGGACTGGTCGGCGGGCACTGTATCGGGGTGGATCCCTACTATTTTATCTATGAAGCGGAGAAGCTCGGGTATCATTCCAGGCTTATTTCCTCCGGACGCCAGATCAACGATGATATGCCGGCGTTTGTGGGAGAAAATATCGTCAAGCAGCTGGTGCTGTCCGGCAAGAGCGTTCGAAACGCGAAGGTAGTGTTTTTCGGGATCACCTTTAAGGAAAACTGTCCGGATGTCCGCAATTCCAAGGTGATCGATATTGTCCGGTATCTGGAGGATTACGGCATAGCGCCCGTTCTCGTGGATGCCTGGGCGGATGCTGCGGATTTTGGCAGAGCGTACGGCTATACGCTTTCCCGCGAGGAGGAGGCAGGGAACGCCGACTGCCTGGTATTAAGCGTGGCCCATACGGAGTACCGGGAGAAAACCCTGGCGGACTGGGCAGAGTATTTTGCGCCGGGACAGAATGAAGAGAAGGTTCTGATCGATGTCAAATCCATCCTCGACAGGCAGGAGGTCCTTTCGCAGGGTTATCTGTACTGGAGGCTGTAATGCCGGTGATCGTGAATGCGGATGATTTCGGGCTGTCGGAAAGCGTGAACCGGGCGATCTGCGATGCGTTTGAAAAGGGCCTTGTGAATCATACCACCCTGATGGCGAATATGCCGGCTGCGGAGGAAGCGGCAGCCCTGGCGCGGGAGAAGGGCTTTAAAACGTCAGTCGGACTTCATCTGAACCTGACGGAGGGATTCCCCTTAACCGCCGGTATCCGGGACAACCCGCTGATCTGTGCGCCTGACGGCAGGTTTAATGCGGCATTTTACTATAATACCAAATACCGGTTATATATGGATACGCTGATGATAGAGCAGATCGAGGCGGAATTCCGGGCCCAGATGGATCGTTTTCTGGCCCTTGGCCTTGAAAGGCTCCATCTGGATTCGCATCATCATGTTCATACGGACTATCCGGTATTTTTGGCGCTGAAACGGCTTTTAAAGAGCTACAGCGTGAGCTATCTCAGACCGGGACGAAATCTGTACCGGGGCGGAAATATGTTAAAACGGATATATAAGGGGCTTTATAACAGGGGAGTCAGAAAGCTTTGCCATGATCAGACGAGTGATCTGTTCGGCTCATATAAAGACCTTATGGAATATTGCCACCGGGATGATACGGAGCTTCAGGCCCTTTTAAGGGGAAGGCGCGTGGAGATCATGACGCATCCGGTCGAAAAGGACGGGAAGCTGTCAGACGGCGGAACGGCTTTTTCGTATGCTTTGAACGGGGACGGGCTGAAACGATATGACGGCGAAGCTGAATAATGAAAAACTGAAATACATCATTCCCATACTGATCACGATGCTGCTTTACTGTGTGATCCTCTGCGTAAAGCATATTTTCCCTTTCGGAAGCCGTACGATCGATTATTATGATATGGCGCAGCAGATCGCGCCCTTTTATTATCATGTCTATGATATGCTGCACGGCAGCACTTCCTTTTTCTTTAATTTCTACTCTGCCCTCGGCACCAATATGGCTATGAGCACCTCAGGCTGCAGTAATCTGAGCCTGTTTAACCTTTTCTTCCTGCTGATCCCAAGGAGCGGCCTTCTGCAGAGCCTTTCGGTCTTTCATCTGATCAAGCTCTGCGCCATGACCTTTACCATGTACTTCTATCTGCATAAGACCTATCGGGCACCGTTTTTTGTGGAAACGGTACTGTCTGTCGATTACGCGTTCTGCGGGTTCGTCCTGATGCTCTATATCACAAACCAGTGGATGGATATTGCGGTGCTGCTTCCGGTGATCATGTATTACTATGACCGCATGATGAAGGGCGGACGCATCACGGGTTATGTGGTAACACTGACGGCAGCGGTGGTGAACAGTTATTATCTCAGTCTGATGATACTGCTGTTCCTGTTTCTGTATACCGGTCTCAGGATCCTTTCGGAACGGCTGTATATTCCGGTACAAAATCGGAAAAGGACCTATCTGCTGGAGCTTGGATTTGCAAGTTTTCTCGCGGTACTGCTTTCTTCCTTTATTCTCGTGCCGCAGCTTCTGCAGACCCTTTCCTCGGCGCGTTTTCTCAATGCTTCTCCTGCGGAAAGCGCCGGTATGCCGTCGCTTCTCTCCCGCTATACCGAAATGCTCAGACAGCTGACACCGGCCTATACCACCCGCTGGTGGGCTCTTCTGAACCTGACCTTTGCGGCTGCCGTTATCCTGACGGGCCTGATCAGATACCGGAAGAAAAGACGGGAACGCTTTATGACCATCGGCCTGATCCTTATGATGATTCTGGAGCTGTTTCTCGAAAGCATTAACCTGATCTGGCATTTCGGCTCCTATGTGCAGTATCCGATCCGCAACGGATTTATCATCGCCTTTGTTTTTCTGACGTTAGCCTGCCATTATGCCGAGAAGCTTTTCGAAAACAAAACCGTGGAAAAAGCATCTTTTCTCGGCCTGAGCGTGACGGTTCTCGTATTTGCCGCCTTTGCCGTCCTATACGGCAGGCATCCGGGAATGCAGATCCGTACGGTGCTGCATATCACGGCGGCCCTTATGCTTACGGCTTTTATCGGTTATCTCCTGCTGTTTTTCTGGAAGGGCGGGGCGCATTACTCCCTGTCCCTTATGATCGTCTGCACGGAGATCCTCTGCACCGGCCTTCTGCTCTACGGGAAGCCTTCTTTTATAACCGGCTACAGTGAGGAACCGGAGCAGGATGGTGAATATATCCGTATCTGCGAACAGCTGAAGGAGAATTTTGATCTTTCGGAGAATTATCTTTACCGGATCAAGAATCCGGATGAAAGCTTAAATGCCAATTATGGCTTTGTGCTGGAGCGGCCGGCTTTATCCAACTGGACCCATATGATATCCCCGGGCTTACAGAAGGGTGCCGCGGAATGGGGCTACAGCATGCAGTTTACCAGGATTCTTGACGCGGGCGGAACGGTTTTTACCGACGCGCTTTTAGGGATCCGGAACGTGATATCCTGCCTGCCGCAGGATGAAGCGCTGTACGAGCTTACGGATTCTGCGGAGATCGTGATCAACAGCGAAACCGGGGAGACTATGCCGTATTATTACTATAAATGCCGTTATACGCTTCCCTTCGGCGTTCCGGTCTATTCCAGCGCGATGTTTGATTCTGAACTGGAAAACCGGAATATCGTTTCGCTTCAGAACCAGATGTATCGTTCCCTGACCGGCGCGGAGACCGGGGATGAGCAGGAGATCAGCCGGTTTATCGTACGGAACGGGCAGCTGACCGACGACACCGATACCTCGGAGCTTTTGGTCAGCGCGCTTTCCCCTTCGGTAAAGCGTTATTTTCTGAATGCGGATGTAAAGGGAAAAAAGGCGCTGTATTTCAGCTCCTCCGCCGCGGATTCGGAGGATGACAATATGACGATCAGCATAGCGGATCGGGACGGACAAAGGCCTGTATATGTACCGACCATCAAGGAACCCTTCCATGTGTCCTATCCGGCGCATTTCAATAACAACGTTATTTATCTGGGGACCTTTGAAAATGAGGTGGTTTCCGTGATCGTGGATGTTGATATCGAAAAAGGCAGAGACCTGCCGGTCCATGTATCGGAGCTTGACCTTGAAAAGCTTACGCTTCTGTGCGACAGCTACCGTGATTTTCCGGATGATTATATTACAGCCGGGAAAAAGAGCATCTCCTTCTCCGTAGATGTGGAGGAATCTGCCGGCAGCACGGTGATGTTACTGCCCTTAGCTTATGACGACGGCTGGCAGCTGCGGATCAACGGCAATAAAACGGATATCCTGTATGCCTACAGCGGCCTTTTTACCGCGATACCGCTCTATACGGACGTGAACCGGTATGATCTTTCCTATACGCCGCCGGGGATGGGACCGGGGACGGCATTGTCTTTAGTCGGTATCCTGGTTTTTGCCGCGATCATCATCATACGGTGGCAGAATATCCGGATGATCGAAGATGAGCTGGTTATTTTAAGCAGGGATTCCCAGAGCATACTCGTGCCGGCCTATATGGTGCTTTGGTCTTGTGCCCTGTTTATGATCTATATCATTCCTCTGGCAGCCGGCGTATATTATGCGATCAGAGGTACGGGACTATGACACAGCTGAGCGGGATAAAGGAGAAAAGGAACGGGATATTTGTGCTGTCTCTGAATCTGGCAGTGCTTTTGGCGGCTCTTATTCTGTACTGTCCTTATTTGGAAGAAAATGATGACGCCTTTCTGTCGATGATAGCGGAGGGTGCCTTCGGAAAACGAGAATCCCATCTGATCTACGGTAATATTCTCTACGGAAAACTGCTGACGTCCCTTTACGCGCTTGCGCCGTCCGTCAGATGGCATACGATGCTGCAATATCTTTTTATTTTTCTCGCGCTCTGCACGCTTTCGTTTCTGCTGCTTCGGAAACGGTACGGGAGGTGGCTCGCCGCTTTAGCGGTCCTGTCCTCCTTTTATGAGCTTTATGTTTCCGTACAGTATACCAAGACAGGAACTGCTGTCGGCCTGATCGGTCTGCTTGCGGTGGCAGCCGGGCTTGAAAGAGCGTCCGGGCGGGCTTCCTGTCTGGCCCCGGGCTTTCTGCTTATCGGCTACAGCTTTCTTCTGCGGGATGATGCCTTCTATCTGGCCGGATTATTTGCGGGTCTTCTGATCCTTTCCCTGTTTATCAGAAATCCGTCCCGCGAAAAAACCATGCGTTATCTGGCTGCCTTTGTGCCGCTTGCCGTTTTGCTCTTAACAGGCCGGTATATCAACGAGAAAAGCTATGAGCAGGATCCGTCGTGGCAGACATTTATGGACTATAATGCCGCCAGAATGGCACTGCTTGACTACCGCTATGATCTGCTCGACTGGAATGCCCATGCAGAAGAGCTTGAAAAACAGGAGATTTCCGAAAATGATACCATTTTATACGTGACCTGGCAGTTTTCCGACGATACGGTGCTTACGACGGAGAAAATACGGGAAATCCTTGCGGCGGGCGGGAGAAAGCCCCTGATTTCCGCGGATATCCTGAAAAGCTTTGCCAGTCATATCTATGAGGATATTCTGCTTTTTCACCCCTTATTGTTTGCTCTGATCTCTGTTTTTGCGCTGTATGGGACCGCGCTTTACTGTACCGGACTGCGAACGGAGCAAGGCTTGTCTCCTTCCCCGGAAAAGCGGAGAACGTTTATGCGGGGACTCGCTCTTCCCTGCCTGTATCTTGCCCTGCTGTTTTTCGTGCTGTACTATTATGAGTACAGCGGCCGGTGGTGTCATCGGGTTGTTTACGCGGCTTTTCTTGCCGCGTTGATCTGCCTGATCTATGCATTGCCTTCAGAACAGCTTTGCGACTGTGAAGAGGAGGAGCACGTTGCACCGGTACTTTTTCTGCCGCTCTGCCTTGTTCTGACAGGCTGCCTGACCGTGCTGCTTGGAAACCGGTTCGCATATAACGCCTATAAAAGAGAAGAACCGGCCTATCATCAGTTCCTGGCGGAGATAGCGGAGGATAAGAATACGCTGTATGTGGCAGATACCTTTACCTTTCAGAGGGCTTATCGCTATGACGTATTCCGGCCGTTTAAGGAGGGAAGTCTTTCCAATTTTGTGACGGTCGGGAGCTGGTTTTCCAATTCACCGGTAACCGACGGAGTTCTTAACCCCTTCGGCTACAAAAATCCTTTCGAAGCGTTAGCGGCAGGCGATGAGAGGGTTCTCCTCGTGGACAATCTCTATTCCGGGGAGAAGCTCCTTTATCTGCAGGAGCATTACGGCGATAAAGGGCATGCGGACTATTTTCCGGAGCCGGTCACGGAAGAGAACAGTTACGCTAAGGAGAGCGGTTTTGATCTGTATGCTGTCCGCAGGGAGTAGATTATGATAGGATTCCAGAATATTCTCAGAATAATCCTTTGGGGGCTTTGCTGTCCCTTCCTGTTGGGAACGCTGTATATGCCCCTGACAGACGATTATCACCATATCCGTCCGGCCGAGCAGTTTTCTTTCGGCTTCGTGGTCATGACGGCTGTTTTTGATCTGCTGGCAGTATATCTGATCCTGATCCGCGCGCCCTTCCATGTCCTGAAAAATGCCTGGATGATCGTGATCCTTTTTCTCTGCCTGCTTTCCGCCTTTTTACTCTGGCGTCACAGACAGACCGTTTTCGGCCCTTCCTTCCGGTCTGAAAAAAGGGGGGATCGAAGGACCCTTTACATTCTTTTTGGGACGGCGGTTTTTCTGATCCTTTGCCAAACGCTTCTTCTTACGGTGCGGATGCATATGGACACCGATGATGCCCGTTTCATTCCGGAAGCGCTTGAAGCCATCGAGAAGGATACGATGTTGGCCTATAATCCGATCAACGGACAATATGAGAATTATGAGAAGGCATTCCCCAAAACGCCCGGCATGCCGGTGGGAGAGATGCTTAAGGACGCGGCTTCGCCCTATCCGATCTATTTGGGGCTGTTAAGCGATCTGTTCGGACTGAATCCGGCCATAACGGCGCATACCGTTCTGCCGTCCCTGTTCATTCCCTTAAGTTATCTTGTGTTTTTTCTGATCGGGCTTTATTTTTTTGAGGGAGATCTTTCAAAAACCGCGGTATTTCTGATCTTTCTTTCGGTTATTTTTCTGTTTTCCTTTGAGTCCAAGTTTGCTCTCGGCTATGTGCTGCTAAATATCATCTGGCAGGGCCGGTCGGTCATGGCGATGGTCGCACTGCCGTTTCTGTGGTATATCCTGCTTTTGTACAGTGACAGGCCTGTTACCCTTCGGACGTTTTTCATTCTGTTTCTCGTCAATATGAGCTGTTCCATGCTGAGCGGGACCGGCGCGATCTTGGCGGGGATGCTGACGGTTTCCTATACCATCGTGAGGGGTTTTGAAACGAGACGCCTGAAAACAGTTCTTTTCATGGGCCTTTCTGCTGTTCCCTGCGCCTTTTGCGTTTATTACGGCCAGAGATTCCTGGAAAAGATATTCTGATCAGAGGACGATCATGCAGAAAATAAAGGACTTTATCCTGAGTATCATTCACCTGAATAATGAATATACGTCCACGGCCATGTATTTCGGCCTGTATCTTTTTATGCTCGTTCTGATGGCTTTCTTTGCGAGGGACAGAAAATATGACGCAAAGCGGGTCGTTATCCCGGCCTGCGTTCTGTTGTGGGTCATTTACCTTTTGCTGCCCTTTCTTCTTGTATTTCTTGAATTTGGCCTTGATGAGCAGATCCGGGCGCGGACCTTCTGGACATTAATGATCCCGCCGGTGATCGCCGTCGGCTTTACCGCCCTTGTTTTTGAAGTGGAGCAGGGACGAAAACGGTTTATGGCCATCATAGCGGTCTGTCTCCTGCTGATGGCCAGCGGAGAATTCAAGATAAATAACAATGTTTTTCAAAAAGCGGAAAACCTGTATAAGCTCCCCCAGGAGCTGGTTGACGTCTGTGATACGGTGCTTGGGGACGGCAGAGAGGTCAAATTGATCGTTCCCTATGAAACGGCCCATGTCTTCCGCCAGTATTCCACCGATATTCTGCTGCTGTACGGGGAGGATGCCACGATCCAGCGGGTGGTACAGACGACCTATGAGATCAATGATACCTGCCGGGAAATGATGAGCGAGGCGCCGGATCTGAATTTTGTAGGAGAGGTCGCCCGGAAAAATCAGGTGGATTATATTCTCTTCGATACGGTTTATCAGACCTTCGGCGGGCATTCCCTGAACTTCGACGGCTATGCGGAAAGCCCTGATTTTGCCGGGGACCGGAGCGCTACCGATGAGCAGAAGGCGGTCACCGCGGATGTCAGGCTGTATAACCGGAAAGGAGAGGTTTTCTGGGGGCTCAGGGAATTTGGTCTTGACTATGTGGGCCGATTCGGTCAATATATGCTTTACAGGTATGAGTGAAAATAAAGAGGAAATGATTCAATCTGCTTTGCAGACTGAATCGGAATGAACTGAAGTTCATTCCGAAGCGCACGATCTGTGAACAGATCGGCGCAGTGAGGCTTATATGGCACAGGATATACATTTGAAAAAGGAAAGTGCGCACGGCCCGTCATCGGGGACCGCCATGACGGAAGGCAGCCCGATGAAGCTGATCCTGAATTTCTCGCTGCCGCTTTTATTCGGAAATCTGTTTCAGCAGTTCTACAATCTGGTAGATACCATGATCGTCGGCCGCTTTTTGGGTATCAAAGCCCTGGCGGGCGTCGGGGCGACCGGCTGCATCAATTTCCTGATCATCGGCTTTTGTATGGGCGTCTGCAGCGGCTTTTCGATCCCTGTCTCCCATTGCTACGGCGCCAAAGACGAGACAGGGCTGAAAAGGCATCTGGCAAACGCTTATTATCTGTCGGCGGGCTTTGCCGTCTTCGTAACGCTTATTGTATCCGTTTCCTGCCGGCAGCTGCTGATCCTTCTGCATACGCCTTCGGATATCCTCGCTTATTCCTATTCCTATATTTTTGTGATCTTTCTCGGCATTCCGGCGACTTTTCTGTATAATATCCTCTCCGGCATGATCCGGGCGATCGGTGACAGCCGTACCCCTTTGGTATTGCTTGTCATTTCCTCCTTTTTGAATATCGGCCTGGACTGTATGTTTATCGTGGTTTTCCGGATGGGTGTTTCGGGAGCTGCGCTTGCTACGGTTCTTTCGCAGCTGATCGCAGGACTGCTGTGCATCCTTGTTATAAAAAAACGGTTTCCGATCCTGCATATCGGACGGGAGAACAGGAGCCCTGACAGACATGCCATGCAGCGGCTTTGCCGGATGGGCGTTCCCATGGGCTTACAGTATTCCATTACCGCCATCGGTTCTGTTATCCTGCAGTCAAGCGTTAATACCCTGGGGGCTACTGTGGTCGCTTCGATCACCGCTTCCAACCGGGTCGGCATGTTTATCTGCTGCCCCTTTGACGCTCTTGGCGCTACCATGGCAACCTACGGCGGACAGAATGTGGGAGCAAAAAAGCTCTCCCGCCTGGACGCGGGCCTGAAAGCGAGCAGTATCCTTGGCATCAGCTATTCGATCATCGCGCTGGTCATCATCTACTTCCTGCGTTTTACGATGGTGGGCATGTTTATCGACGATGCGGCCGGGAACGGGGATATGATCGAGAGTGCGGGACAGTTTCTGCTGATCAGCGCTTCCTTTTATATCCCTTTGGCTTTTGTGAATATCATCCGTTTTCTGATCCAGGGCGTTGGCTTCCCCTATCTGGCGATCTTGGCGGGTGTGCTGGAAATGGTAGCCCGCGGTATAGCCGGTATCTTTCTGGTACCGTATTTCGGCTTTGCGGGAGCGTGCTTTGCGTCTCCGCTTGCCTGGATCTTTGCGGATGCCTTTTTAGTGCCGGCCTATATCTATGTCCGCCGAAAACTGAATGACCGGCTAAACGGGAAAAGTTTACATAATAATTGAACAATGAGACAGATAATGCTATAATAACTTTGTATGTGGTCTTAGAGGGAAGACCGCTTTTATAGTTAGAGAAAAGAAACTATCTGATCTGCAGGGCAGAAATAAGGGGTCAATATGGGCAAGGATAACGAGAAAGATAATTTTGAGTGGGACCATGCCGTCCCGACGGGAACATGGGAGCTCAATACCGAAGAAATAGAAAAAAGCATCATCGACGCTACCCTGATGCAGGATGAGAACCTGTTTATCGAGGCAGCCAAAAAGGAACAGAGAGAAAAGAAAGCCGCGGTCGATGAGGTAGTAAAAAAGCTTGAGGATGTTTCGACCGGTGCTGATGAGGTAGATCAGGCCAGGATCCGAAAAGAGGTTAATCAGAAGATCATTATCCGCTCGGAGGAGTTAAAGGAGCAGAAGGCTGCTAAGAAAGGCAGAAAAAAGCCTTTCGGGAAGGAAAAGAAGGCGAGCCTTCATAAGGAGCAGGCAGACGAAAGCAGTGACAGGAGCAGGGATCCGGCAACCGCGAAGTCCTCTGAGCCCAGTGATTTTCGAAAACGGTCCGCGGACTGGAAGGAAGAAGGAGCCTTTTCGGGGGGAAACGGACAGAGAGACGGCGGAAACGGCGGGTTTGCTTCCGGCCTGAAAAGGATTACCGGTCTGCAGTGGGCGATCGGCGTTCTTGCGGTCGTTATTTTTATTACAGGGATCAGGACGACGGCCGTATATGCGGACTATAAGAGTCAGCAGATACGGGTAAGCGCTCTGGAAGCATTGGGAGATTATGTAGAAGCCGATGCGGAGGAGATCCTTCAGGATGTCAGGGAGGAAGAGGTTCCTGCTCTGGCGGAGGAGCCGGAGGAGGAAGAGCTGAAGGTCCTGTCTTTGGTGCTTACTTCGGTTGAAAAAGATCTGAAGATCAAGCTGGTGGATCAGGATGAGACCCTTGTCAGGAATCTTCCCTGGGGCGTTATGGTCTCCGATGATAAGGGGAATGAGGCGGAGGAAGAAGACGACGATGAGGATGGCGTGATCCATCTGACCGATATGTCGGCCGGGGATTATTCCGTGGAGATCAAGCCGAATGACGCGTTAGCGGGTTATATCCTGCCGAGTGAACGGCAGACCTGCTCTGTCAAGGCGACCGTGGAATACAAGGTGATCGCGAACATCAAGGATGAAATAAAGACCGAGAAGGAAGTTAACGCGGCGGCAGAGGACGCGAACGGGAATCAGGCCGCGGATGTGGAGACCGGTACCGCGCCGACGGATACGGTGGAGTGGTGCGAATCCACGAAAACGGCTAACGGAGAAGCCTATGTGGAGGCAGTCGTTGATCTGACAAAGACGGCCGCTCTTGATAAAAAAGAGAGCCCGCTTCTTGCCTTCCTTGAGAATATCGGCCGCTCCGCAAGAACTGCCTTCAGCAGAAACAGGATAGCGGCGACGCCGATCTTCCTGTCTGATATTCAGGAGACAGTACCGGGAGATGAATCCGGCAGCACGGAGAACCCGGGCAGCAGCACCGAAAATCCGGGCAGCAGTACAGAGAATCCGGGCAGCAGTACAGAGAATCCGGGCAGTAGTACGGAGAACCCGGGCAGCAGCACGGAGAACCCGGGGAGCAGCACGGAGAACCCGGGGAGCAGTACCGAAAAACCGGGCAGCAGTACCGAAAACCCGGGCAGCAGTACCGAAAACCCGGGCAGCAGTACCGAAAACCCGGGCGGCAATTCGAGCTCTGCACCGACCGCGACCCCGACCCCGACGTCGACGCCGACCCCGACGCCGACCCCGACGCCTGCGCCTTCCGAGTCGGGAACGCTGAGCCTGAGCGGATACGCATCAACCGCAGCCGGCAGCAGCGCGACCATCAAAGCCTCTGTGACACCGGAGGGTTCGACGGTGCTATGGACTTCGTCGGATACGGCGATCGCGATGGTTTCGGCTTCTTCGGATACGCTGACGGCTACTGTAACAGGCGTGAAACCGGGAACGGTTAAGATCAGTGCCTCCGCAAGCAACGGGGGATCCGCGGAAGTGACCTTTACGGTAACGGAGCAGTACGCGGAAACGGCGCAGCTCTATGACGCGGAGAAAAACGCGCTGTATGTACAGGAGAACGGGGAATACCGCCTTGCCAAATACGCGGATTATGTAAGGGACAGCTCCCAGAAGTTCTATAAAAAGACGGATGATTTCCTGTATACCGGCTGGCAGACGATCGACGGCTGTACCTATTATTATAAGAGCGATCATACCTATGTGACCGGTGATCAGATCATTCAGGGTGTCACATATCATTTTGATGTGAACGGTGTTCTTGCACAGGGCTCCGGGACTCTCGGTATTGACGTATCCAAGTATCAGCCGAGCATTAACTGGGCTTCCGTCAAGGCATCCGGTATTAATTTCGTGATCATCCGCTGCGGTTACCGCGGCGCGAGTACGGGCGTTCTGATCCAGGATCCGTATTATGTATCGCATATCAAGGGGGCCAAGGCGGCCGGCCTTAAGGTCGGAATATACTTCTTCTCTACGGCACTGAATGAGGCTGAGGCTGTTGAGGAGGCTTCGATGTGCGTAGCGCTTGCGTCCGGCTATGGCGTGAACTATCCGATCTTTATCGATGTGGAAAGCAGTCCGCGCGCGGGCTATAACGGACTGTCCGTCAGTGACAGGACCAACAATATCACGGCCTTCTGCAAGACGATTCGTTCCGCTGGTTATGCGGCCGGTGTTTATGCCAATAAGAACTGGTTTTCGGAAAAGATCAACGCCTCCGCTCTTTCGGGCTATAAGATCTGGCTCGCGCAGTATAACGCGGGCGGTCCGACCTATAACGGTCATTATGACCTCTGGCAATATACCTCCAAGGGCTCTGTGAACGGGATCAGCGGAAACGTGGATATGAATCAGAGCTATTTGGGATACTAAGGAAAACAGGATTTAGATTGTGAAAGCTTTTTTTGAGAAGGTTCTTTCGCTTCCGCAGGAGCTTTGGCAAAACAGAACACTGATATGGAAGCTGGCAAAGAACGATTTCAGGACGCGCTTTGCCGGCTCCTATTTGGGTATTTTCTGGGCTTTTGTACAGCCTGTGATCACGATCGTTTTATACTGGTTCGTTTTTGCGGTAGCTCTCCCGCAGCGGGCGGCTGCCGTCAGGGGCGGGATCGAAATACCCTATATCTTATGGCTGATCGCCGGGATCGTTCCCTGGTTTTTCTTTTCGGAAGCCCTTGGGAGCGGTGCCGGATCGCTTTTGGAATATAATTTTCTGGTCAAGAAGGTTGTTTTCAAGATCAGCATCCTGCCGATCATCAAGATCGTATCGGCTCTGTTTGTCCATATTTTTTTTGTGGCATTTGTTTTGATCCTCTATTCGTGCTACGGCCTGTTTCCGGATGTCTATACGCTTCAGATCCTTTACTATTCCTTCTGCATGTTTATATTTGTTCTGGGGATCAGCTATATTACCTGCTCGGTCATGGTCTTTTTCCGCGATCTCGGCCAGATTATCAATATTGTGCTGCAGGTAGGGATCTGGGCAACGCCGATCCTGTGGAACATCGATACGCTGAACCCGAAATGGCACTGGGTTTTTAAGCTGAACCCCATGTTCTATATTGTGCAGGGATACAGAGAGGCACTGATCGATAAGAGATGGTTTTTTGAAAATCCGCTGCAGACAGCGTATTTCTGGCTTTTGACGGTTATAGTATTTATTTTCGGCGCTCTGATCTTTAAGCGGCTGAAGGTACATTTCGCCGATGTACTTTAGGAAATGATGCAATGAGCAGGGAAGAAACGATCAAGGAAAATACGGAACTTCATAAGGACGCAGAGATACCGGCCATTGAGATCAGACATCTGACAAAGATCTATAAGCTCTATGACAGAAACCGGGACCGGATCAAGGAGGCGCTGCATTTAAGCAGACATATTAATGTGAGGGAGCATTACGCTCTCCATGATGTCAGCATGAACGTCTATACCGGTGAAACCGTCGGTATCATCGGCACGAACGGCTCCGGCAAATCGACGATCTTAAAGATCATTACGGGCGTTTTGAACCCTACCTATGGGGATGTTCTGATCAACGGCCGTATTTCGGCGCTCTTGGAACTGGGGGCCGGCTTTAATATGGAATATACCGGCCTTGAAAATATCTACTTAAACGGAACCATGATCGGCTTTTCCGAGCAGGAAATAGACGAAAAGCTTCAGGATATCCTTGATTTTGCCGATATCGGTGAATTTATCAACCAGAAGGTAAAGACCTATTCGAGCGGTATGTTTGTGCGCCTGGCCTTTGCGGTTGCGATCAATATCGATCCGGAAATACTGATCGTTGATGAGGCGCTATCCGTCGGTGATGTTTTTTTCCAGAACAAATGCTACCGGAAATTTGAAGAATTCAAGAAGCAGGGCAAGACGATCCTTTTTGTAAGCCATGACCTTTCCAGCATCAGTAAATACTGTGACCGTGTGATCCTTTTGGAAAAAGGGAATAAGATCGGGGAGGGAGAACCGCGGGAGATCATCGACATGTACAAGAAGGTCTTGGTGGGGCAGCTTGACAGGCAGATGGATACGCATAAAAGCGAGCGGTTGGCGGGCAGTTCCGAAGGGAGCAGGTGGAAGGACAGGATGCAGCTTAATCCGAATAAGGATGAATACGGCAGCGGCCTGGCGGAATTTGAGGATTACTGCGCTTATGACAAAACGGGAGAGATCACCAATACGATCATTAAGGGAGAGGAATTCACGGTCCGCTTAAAGATCCGTTTTTTCGATACGATCCAGGACCCGATCTTTGCCGTTTCCTTTAAGAATATGCAGGGGACGGAGATCACCGGCACCAATACGATGTTCGAGAAGCTGACGACGGGAACGCCGAAAGCGGGTGATGTCATGACGGCCACCTTTACGCAGAGGATGAGCCTCCAGGGGGGAGAATATCTGGTCTCTCTCGGCTGTGTCGGGTACCGGGACGGAAATTTCACGGTTTATCACAGACTGTATGACGTATTTAACCTGACGGTCATTTCGGATAAAAATACCACCGGCTTTTATGATATGGATTCGATCGTGGTCGTGCAGAAAGAGGAAAATGAAACAAAAGAGTGAGCTGATGGAAAAAATCGGAAAGGTTACCTTAAATCTGAACTACTATGACGGAGAGGACCATTATTCGGAAGGCGCCAATGAGGACCTGCTGTTATCCTTCGTCAGGCAGTATAAAAAGAGCGAGTATGAAAATGTCATTCTGAGCTCGAGACTCTGGTCTGCCATGTATCATTTAAGCCCCCGGCGGGAAAATATCGTACGCTTTCTGCCGATAAACCGTTCCATGTCGGTGCTTGAGATCGGAGCCGGCTGCGGAGCCGTTACAGGGGCTCTTTCCGAAATGGCAGGAAGCGTGACCTGCGTTGACCTCAGTAAAAAACGCAGCCTGATCAACGCGGAACGCCATAAGGAGCAGGACAATATTGAGATCATCGTCGGTAATTTCGAAACCATTGAGCCGGAGCTTACAGAGCGTTATGATCTCATAACGCTGATCGGTGTTCTGGAATATGCCGAAAGCTATCTGAAGGCGGAAAACGCTTATGAAGAGCTGTTAAGAAGGGCTGTATCCCATCTTACGCCCGACGGGCAGCTTTTGATCGCTATTGAGAATAAATACGGTCTGAAGTATTTTGCGGGCTGCAAGGAGGACCATACCGGCGGGTATTATGACGGCATCGAAGGCTATCCGGGGATCCCGGGGGTGCGTACCTTTTCAAAGGCCGGCTTAACAGAGCTTCTTTCACGGGCTTCCCTGCAGAGTGTTTTTTATTATCCCTATCCGGATTACAAGCTTCCCTTTGCGGTATATTCGGATGCCTGGCTTCCCGGACCGGGAGAGCTGAACCGGAATTTGAATAATTATGATGCGGACCGTATCGTGGCCTTTGACGAAGAGAATGCCTTTAATGAGCTTTTGCGCGAGGGCATGTTTCCTTTTTTCTCAAATTCCTTTTTAGTGCTTGCGGGACGAAACGGGCAGGAGCAGATGGAAGACCGCCCGATATACGCAAAGCTCTCGGACGAAAGAAATTCTGCTCTGCGCATCGCAACGGTCATCGCTCAGGATAAAGAAAAGAAACGATATGTGATAAAAAAACCGCTCTCTGCGGCGGCAGCTGATCATATCCGCGCAATCCCGGAGCATTTTGAAGCACTTTCCCGTCTTTTTGAGAATTCTCCCTTTTCCTTAAATGCCTGCAGCCTCAAGGAGGATGGCAGCACAGAGTTTGCCTTCCTGCGCGATTGCTTGACGATGGAGGCACTTTTGGATTCCCTTGAGGAGGACGGGCACTTTGAAGAGATGCTTTCGCTGATCGACCGCTTTCGGGAGCTTTTATATCAGGCGGCTGATGTTTCCTTTTCGTCCTCGGAATTGTTCACAACGCTTTTTTCCGACAGCTTTCAGGGGCAGGATAAAGCCTTTTCCGTATCGGATATTGACCTGATCTTTTCCAATATTCTTTTTGACAGAGAAAAGAGGGATCAGGGAGTATGGAATATTCTGGATTATGAATGGACCTTTGCCTGTCCGGTTCCTCTTCGCTTTATTCTTTACCGCTCTCTGTTTTACTATTTCAGGGATCGTAAGGACAGTCCGTTTTCCTGCTTTCTCAGGGAACGGGATATAGATCTGTACCAAAGGTATGATATTTCGAAAGAGGAGGTATCCCGGATATTCCCGGCTATGGAGCAGCATTTTCAGCTGCAGTTAAAGCAGCAGACGGTGTCCTTTGAACTGCTGCATGAAAGCATGCCTGTTTCCACGGTTTATCTTTCAAGATTGATGGAAGAGAGAGAAAACCGGGGAAATCTTCTGAATCCGCAGGTGTATTACAGCAAAGAGGAGCAGGGCGTTTTCCTGCCGGAGAATTATATCAATGTACTCGGCTCCTATGATGACTCGGGACGAGCCGTCTCCCTGTCTATCGAACTGGCGGAACCGGTAAAGGCGCTTCGCGTCGATCCGGCGGAATATTCCTGTTTTGTACGATTACTTTCTGCCACGCTGAACGTTGAGCATGGCACTGGCGAAGCTTCCATAAAGGCTACGTCCAATGGATTTTCTTTGTCCGATCAGACCTGGTTCTTCAGCCACGATGATCCGCAGCTTATTTTTTCGATGCTTCCGGAAGGAAAGAAGCTGCTTAGGATCTGCTATATGGTGGATGAACCGGATCCGAAGGTACTTTCGGATCTGAAGGTGTTTTTCAGGAAGACTGAGGAGGAGAAAAGGAAGGCATTGGAGGAGGCTGAGAGAGAGCATTCGTCAGGAAATCTGCTTTCCCGCATCGGGAATCTGATAAGGAAATGATTTGCTTTCGCAAATCGGCGCAGACAAGGAAATGATTCGGTCTGCGTTGCAGACCGAATCGGCATGAACAGGTTCATGCCTAAGCGCACGATTTGCTTTCGCAAATCGGCGCAGGAAGAATTCAAAAGGAGCGGAGAAATGCTTTTTCGGAACAGGAAATACAGAGCCGGATACGATGCGGAACTTTTAAAGCAGACGGATCCTTATGAGTATTATATCCGATATGAAGAATCCGCAGGGGATCGGAAATTGACCGGTCCTCCTTTTTATACGATCTCCAGGGGAAATTATCAGGGACCCGGAAGGCCGGAGGATTTATCGAAGGGCGATCCGCGCACGATCGAGGTTTTACAGCGGAACTATCAGGAATATAAGATCTGGCTGATGGGCGATTATTATATTTTCTGTGATGGAGAGGGGATCCTTGAAAAGAAAGTCATGCTGAAGTCACTGCTGCCGGTTCATACGGGCGATCTCAGCCTGGATATCCCTTCTCACAAATCTCCTGTCTCACCTCTGGTAGAGCTGGTCTATTTTGATCATGATTATATCACCAGCGAAGATGCCTCGGATCCCCTTCCCGAGGACAGAAGACGTATCCGTCCGGGGCAGAGGCACAGCCCTTATTTCAAGCCGGAATGGTCTTATGATACGTTTATGCATGTTCCGTATATGGAAGAAATATTTGCCGTTAAAAAGGAGCTGATGGAATCAGAGGAAGCGATCAATGCGATGCAGCGTTTTTTTACGGTAACAGAGCTCCTTCACTGGGTCCTCGGACGGGGCTGCAGCGTGGCGCACGTGGATGAGATCGGCTGCCACATCATAACGGAGTACCTTTCTTCGGAAAAGCTTTACGAATCCTATGTACGCCATCATACGAGCCCGGCAAAGGCAAGATTGTATCGGGAACTCAGGGAAAGTGCCAACTATGCGGCAGCTTTGGAGCGTTATCGGATCTCTGTGATCATCCCCAGCAGGGACCACAGTGAAATACTGCAGCAATGCCTGAAGAGCATAATAGATAAAACAAGATTTAATAAATTAGATCTTGAGATTATCATAGTGGACAATGGGAGTTCGGAGGAAGAGAAGACAAAAATAACAGATATTATTAATGATACACGAGAAGTTACAAAGCTCATTGCAGGCAGTGTTTCGTCAGAATTCGATATCCGGTATTTTTATGAACCCATGACCTTCAATTTCTCCCGGATGTGTGATATTGGCGCCAGGGCTTCCCGCTTCGAGTATCTGCTTTTCCTGAATGATGATATCGAATTAAAGGACCGGGACGCGCTGGAGCTGTTATGCAATTATGCCGCAATGGAGGATACCGGGGCCGTCGGCTGCAAACTGTATTACCCGGGAACGCATTTTATCCAGCATGACGGGATCACGGATCTTTCGTGCGGTCCGAGCCATAAGCTGGCCCGGCATGACGATCAGACAAGCTGGTATTTCGGCGCCAACCGTTTTAACCGAAACGTGCTGGCGGTTACGGGCGCCTGTCTGATGATAAAGAAAGAAAAATACTTTAATCTTGGCGGTTTTAATGATAAAATGGAGGTTAGCTATAATGATGTGGAGTTATGCTTAAAATGCATCAAAAAGGGCCTTCGCAATATCGTACTGAATGATCTGGTCATGTATCATCATGAGTCTCTGCTTCGGGGAGCGGATCATATAAATGACGAGAAGTACAAACGGCTCGTCAGCGAGCGGGAGCTTCTGTACAGGGAAAATGAATGGCTGGTCCGCACAGGCGACCCCTGCTACAGCCGAAAGCTGATCTGCGATACACTGGATTATAAGGTGAATGTGCAGCCGGCCTATGAAAACCGGACGGTCCGCAGCGAGATCAGAGAGCTGTCCGAAAGGGAAACGGCGAGACTTCGGAAAAAGGACCATGACCGTCATATCAGATTTTATCTGGAAAGCGCTGCCTTTGAAAGGGGCATGGGACGGGAGGAAACGAATTTTATCAGGATCGAGGGCTGGATGCTTCACGACAGAAGGGATAATGCCTGCCTTCAGAGAAGCCTGTTTCTGCTTCGGGAGGGAGAGGAAGGCGGCATAGAGATCTCGATGCTGCCCCGCTACCGCAAGGATGTCAGAAAGGCCTTCCCCAAAGCAAAGAGAGCGGAGCTGGCGGGCTTTGTATGCAAGGTTCCAATCGCGTTCCTGAAACGGGATGGCCGCTATGAACCGATACCCTGCCTGAGGACGGCGGGAGGCGGCAGACTGGTCGGCATCGGAAAGCAGACAGACGCCGACTGCGGATTGTCCGTGATCGATCTTAGGACCTGTTGAAAGATCATTAATACGCTTTTGCTTGTTTTTTGCAACAGTTCCCTTACGGGAAATGATACGGGCTGAAAAACCGCGCGAAAAGGAAATGATTCGGTCTGCGAGCAGATCGGCGCAGTAAGGAAATGATGCGGCCTGAAAGGCAGGCCGGCACAGCAAAAGAAGATCGGGAAACCTACGGAGAGGAAGAGAATGGCCGGGGAGCCGCAGAACAATAATACCGCACAATATTATAAAGAGATGTACGAGCGTGAGCTCAAAAAGAACGAGGAGCTTACGCAGGCGGTGGTCAGACTCGAGGCGGAGAATGCCGATCTGTCCTATAAGCTTGATAAAGTCAGAAAAAGCAAGCTCTGGAAGGCAATCTATCCTGTCAGGCTTCTCTGGAGCCATACGAAAAATCTGTTTATCCGGGTCAAAAGCTACGGCAAT
>JAILQQ010000160.1 GCA_024698885.1 Lachnospiraceae bacterium
CCATCTGGGCCATCAGGACGATGAGGGCCGTCTGCCGCATATAGGTGGATTTTCCGGCCATATTCGGTCCGGTGATGACGCTGATCCGGTCCTTATTGTCCAGATAGGTATCGTTTTCCACAAAAAGATCGTTTTCGATCATGGTTTCGACGACCGGATGTCTTCCCTTGCGGATATCGATCACTCCCCGCTCATTGAGCTTCGGCCGGCAGTATCTGTTCTTCACGGCCACGTCCGCAAGCGAAGCGTAGGCATCTAGCTCCGCGATGATCTTCGCGCTTTTCTGGACCCGCTCCACCGCGTCGGAAAGGGTTTGCCGGATCTCGTTAAAGATATCGTACTCCAGTGAAAACAGCTTGTCCTCCGCGTTCAGGATGATATCCTCAAGCTCCTTCAAGCGGTCCGTCGTGTAGCGCTCCGCGTTGGTAAGGGTCTGCTTGCGGATATAGTCGGCTGGCACCTGATCCTTAAAGGAATTCGTCACCTCAAAATAATAGCCGAAAACCTTATTGTATTTGATCCGGAGATTCCGGATGCCGGTGCGCTCCCTGTCCTCCTCCTCAAGCGCCGCAAGCCATTTTTTTCCTTCGGTCTTGGCGCGGCGCAGTTCGTCTACCTTTTCATGGAAGGACGAGCGGATGATGCCCCCTTCCTTGATCTGCAGGGGGGGATCCTCTTCGATGGCGTCATGAATGAGCCTGCACAGATCCGTCAGAGGATCTAAATCCTTAAGCAAAGCCTTCAGCTCCCTTGAGGATACATCCTCCGATAAAGCCTTAATATGCGGCAGCATGTCCACAGAGCCCGCAAAAGCGATCAGATCTCTGGGATTTGCCGTATGGTAGCTGATCCGGCTCATCAGCCGCTCAAGGTCATAGATCGGCCTGAGATATTCCCTGAGCTCTTCCCGGAGCACATGATTTTCATACAGATCGGAAACGGCATTCAGACGTTTTTCGATATCCGCCTTTTTCAGTAAGGGCTGCTCGATAAAACCCCGCAGGGTCCTGGCTCCCATGGCGGTCTTTGTCCTGTCGAGAACCCCGAACAGCGATCCCTTCTTCTGCTTTTCCCGCATGGTTTCCGTCAGCTCCAGGTTCCGCCTCGTGGCGGCGTCAAGAAGCATATAGGTATTCTGGCTGACGGTGGTTAGCGTCTTTAAATGGCTGATATCCGCGCCCTTATGGAGTTCCTGCAGATACTTAAGCAGCGCCCCCGCCGCGATCGTGGGAAGACCTCCCTTTGTCAGACCAAAGCCGCTTAGATCCTTTACCTTAAAATGCGCCATCAGGGTATTTTCGCTGATACTGTCGTCAAAATACCAGGCATCCAGGGAATAGACCGTTACGGACAGGCGGTATTTCAGCTCCTCGGTATTCACGCCGCTGACTAAAAAGGCTTCGTTGCAGATGATCTCCGCCGGCTCGAAGCGGAAGATCTCGTCGATCAGCGCCGTCTGATCCGGCGCCTCCGTCGCCATGAATTCCCCCGTCGTAATATCCGACACGGAGATCCCGAAGGCGCCGGCCATATAGACGATGCACATCAGATAGTTGTTGCGGGTCTCATCAAGAGCGGATATGTCCAGATTCGTGCCGGGCGTTACGATGCGGGTCACCTCTCTGCGCACGAGGCCCTTTGCTTCCTTCGGGTCCTCCATCTGCTCGCAGATCGCCACCTTATGCCCGCCCTCGATCAGTTTATTGATGTAGCTTTCCACCGCGTGATACGGAACACCGCACATCGGCGCCCGCTCCTCAAGCCCGCAGGCCTTTCCGGTCAGCGTAAGCCCGAGCTCCTTTGAGACGGTCAGGGCATCGTCAAAGAAAACCTCATAAAAATCACCAAGACGGTACAGCAGGATACAGTCTTTATGTTCCTTCTTGGTCGCCATATAATTCTGCATCATCGGTGATAGATCAGCCAAGGATATCCTCCATCTGCTCGCGGAGCGAAAGCCCCTCGCGCTTTCTTGTAAGCTCCACAAGATATAAAGGCGTTATATCGACAAACGTCGTAAGCGCATCCTCCTGCCGGATAGCCTCCCGCAGGGTTTCTCTCAGGGCGTCGCGGCTTTCCGCGCGCTTCATATTGATAAAATCGATGATAATGATGCCGGAAAGGTTGCGAAGCTTTAACTGTCTGACGATCTCCAGGGCCGCTTCCCTGTTCACGGCAAGTATTGTTTCCTCTCTGCCGCTTCGCCGTTCATTTTTGCCGGAATTAACGTCGATCGCAACGAGGGCCTCCGTCTGCTCGATCACAATAAAGCTCCCGCTTGACAGCCAGACCCTTTTGCTTAATGCCCCGGACAGGCCGGCCTCCATCGAGACGAGACGAAATAACGGCAGAAAACTGTCCTGATAAAGAGTCAGAGGTATCTGATCCCTGAAAGCGGCCGGCAGTTTATCGTAGTACGCGCTCTTAATCTCTTCATAGACCGGTTTCAGATCCGTGATGATCTCCTCGATCTGATCAAGGGGCAGATCCATGACCGCTTTGATGATCGGTTTCGGCGGTTCATAAAGAACGGTGTAATCCGGCCGGTTTTCATGATAGCGGAGAATTTCCGAGAGGTTCTCTTTAAGAGCGCAAAGCTCTTTTACCACCTCGGACAGCTCTACCCGGGCGGCATTGGTCCGAAGCAGGATCTGAAACGGAGAAAGGAGTTTTCGGAACTTCTCGTCCTCCGAAAGCTTTGCACAAAATCCCTCGTCAAGCCGCCTTCTTTCATCCGCGGAAAGCTTTCGGGAAAACAGCAGGGACTTATCTGCCGTATTCTCTTTCCCGGGATGATGGTACAATACCGCATACATGCCGGCGACAGACAGCGTCCGGCTTACCTTATGCCGTTTTTCGCCCCTGCCCTCTTTGACGATCTGTACCGGCAGGGAGGTTTCACCCTTCATGGCGGAACTGTCCAGAAAACCGGTCATTTCTTTAGACAGGCGGATAAAGCAGGAGCCGATGTTTTCCGCCCGTTTCTCTACCCGTCCGTTGATGATCCGTCCCACGGGTGAGGCCTCTTCGTTAAGCTTAAAGGAGACAAAGCGGTTCTCCTCCTTGACCGCCATGATGATATGTTCTTTATATTCCGTGATGATGACCCGTTTTTTCATGGAATATCCGTTCCCACAGCATCTAAGGACAGATATCCGCTTTCCCCTCCGGTATACAGATCGTACCGGGTAACGGATAGATCGGGCGCATCCGTAAGCCCGTTCTCCCGGAAAAAAGCATCCATCACAAGGGCAGGCTTGATATTGTCAACGCTTCCGCAGGAGAGGCGGAAAAACAATCCGCCGTCCTTCACCTGTCCCTCGTAGATCAGGGGACGCAGGTCGATCTCCTGCTCGTTTTTTTTCGTCTTTTTGATCACAGGCAGAGTCGGCCTTTGCAGGAAAGCCGTCAGTTTTTCCGAAAGCTCCTCCTCTCCCGAAAACAATCCGGTCTTTGCAAGATCGATAAAATAATCCGCGGCCGCAACGCTTGCCATGGCATTTTGCGCTTTTTCCGGAAGCGCCCGGAAGGAAAGGATCTCGATGCCCTCGACAGTCTGTCCGTTCATGCGTTCAATCGCCTCTTGTGAGGACATGGCGGCGGTCAGCTCAATATCCAGATATTCTCCCAGGCTCTCAAGTCCTATGCCGAGCGGCAGCGCAAAGGACATGATCTGATGCGGGCTCATCCCTCCGGAATAAGCGATGGGAACCCCGCTGCGCCTGAGCAGCTGCTGAAAGAAATGCATCACATCCAGATGACCGATATATTTCATGATCCCCGTCTTAGAGAATCTTATCCTGACCTTCATCCCAGATCCCTCTCCGCGCCGATCTGCCTTCGGCAGATCGTGCGCTTCGGCTTGAACCCTGGTTCATGCCGATTCGGTCTGCCTGCAGACCGAATGATTTCCCTGTCCGCCGATCTGCCTTCGGCAGATCGTGCGCTTCGGCATGAACCTTGGTTCATGCCGATTCGGTCTGCCTGCAGACCGAATGATT
>JAILQQ010000175.1 GCA_024698885.1 Lachnospiraceae bacterium
TCCCGCCGTTTAAAGACGAGGAGTCCGATCAGCGCCACCACACTGACCGAAAAGCAGATCTCCCAGGCAAGGGGCGTGCCCTGCCGTCTTAATAGGATTACCACGCAGGGGATCAGTCCGATAAAGATACTGCCAAGCACATAGAGCAGCGCGTTAAAGCGTCCGCTTTTATCTAAGATCGACAGGATAAAATTCGCTAAAAGCGCTGCGCTTAAAAGCCCCGGCACGATGTAATTCGTCGTAATGCCGTGGTAGCCCACCACCATTTCGGTTAAGACCGCCCCGATGGAAAAAAGGATCGTAAAAAGCGTGACAGCCGGGGACAATGCACGTTTTCCCTTCACAAACCCGCGGATATACCAAAGGGCTGCGATGCACCAGATCAGTACGATCAGACCGAAATGAACATGGGGCACGTTCAGAAACAGAAAATCAAGCGACAGGCACACGGCCGCCCCCGTCATGAGTAAAAACGCCGTAAGCTTTACCCAGAGTGGCACGCTCTGGATCCCCTCGTTCCGTGGGAAATGATCCAGGGTCGCATCTCCCTGCAAAGGACTCTGGCAAAGCGGGCACTCCTCAAAGGTACCGCCGACATGGATCTCGCAATGCGGACAATACTTCATGCCAGTACCTCCGTGCTGTAGAGCGTTACCGCCACCCCATCCTTGGCAAGGCCGCTTAAAAAGCTCTTTAAGACACCGGTATTGCGGTAGACCGAGCTGATCCCGATCACAAAATCGTTCTCATAGGAGGAGCAGGTCAAAAACAGCTTATTCGTACTGCAGAAGCAGGCATAGGTCTCAATATAGGGTTTAAGCGCCTCCTGTACCGAGAGCCTGCCGAGATTTGAGATCACGGCAGTGATCCCCTTTTCCTCCCGTTTGTTGAACAGATTCACCACGGGGTTTTTAAGCGCAAGCGGCACCATGCGGACAAACAGCAGGTTCTCGATCTTCTCATAATTATTCATCCGTTTTCCGATCACCTCAGGCGCTAACTCCTCCTTCAGTTTCCGGTCAAATTCCCGCGAAAGCTCAGAAAGCTCCTCCTTTCCCTTAAAAACATGGGAGACATAGACCGAATTAAAGAAATTCCGGGAGGTAAAGGAAGGGTAAAAGTTCCGCAGATTGACCGGCATACTTAAAGTGACCGGTTTATTTCTCTGAATAAACGGCATATCGTCATAGACCGCCTGCATCAATCTGGCTCCCAGATAGCTTGTCAGGGACGCGCCGTTTTCCCGCGCCAGGGAAAGAAGCCGGTCCGCCGGCATATGCACCTCGAAAAACTGCAGCTGGTCATAAGGAAGCTTTAGGCCCTTGATATGGTATGCCTTTTTCCGGGCCGTGGATTTCGGGATCACACCGCCCTCCTTCTCGTAAAACTGCTTGAAGCTGTCCTCCTCCAGATGCGCCATCGAAGCCCCGGTCCCGACTACCACGTCGTTTAACTTCCCCGGATACCGGAGTTTTAAGTAATTGATCACAATGATATTCAGGAATTCAAGCCCCCCGTTCCCGTCGCAGAGCGCGTGGAACATATCGAGATTGATCCGGTCATAATAAAAGCTTACCTGATAATGGAGCCTTCCCTTAAAAGAGGGCCCGTAAAGGCTCGGACAGGGCCTGCTGCTCTCCTCCAGGGCTTCCGGCTCCGCCTGCGATTCCTCCATATAATGCCAGAACAGCCCCCGGCGGATCGTTACCTGATACTGGGGGCGCTCCTTGGCGGCCTGCTGCACCGCAATGGTCAGAAGCTCCGGTTCAATCTCGTCTTTCAGGGTGCAGCTCACCCTGAAGGAGCGGGTATCCCGCTTATTATAAGAAGCCAGAAATACCTTGGCCACATTGTCCATGCGATACCATGTATCCTTCGGCATAGTTTACCGTCCTGCATCACAAAATTTTCTGAACAAAATCATCTACCGCGTCAAGGGCCTTCGCGGCCCGTTTTAAGGGCATCTGCTGAAATACATGCCAGGCCTCCTCATAGACCTGCAGCTGTACAAATACGCCCTGCTCCTGCATCCGTTCCGCAAGCAGCTCGCTGTCGGAGCGCAGGATCTCGTTGGTCCCCACCTGAATGATCGTCGGCGGGAAATCCTCATAGTCGGCAAAAATCGGACTGAATTCCGGGTCGGCAAAATCCGCCGCTTCCGGCGCGTAAGCCCCCCGGCAGGTTTTGATATAGGCCCCGGTCAGCATCGGGTCGATGGCGATACAGTCTATATAGGAGGTACCGCTCATGGTCATATCTGTCCAGGGGCTCATTAATACAAGTCCCCCGGGAAGGAGCCGCCCCGCCGCCTTCAGGCGCAGGCAGAGTTCAAGCGCCAGATTGCCGCCGGCGGAATCCCCGGCCACGATGATATCCCGTGCCCCGACACCAAGGTGCATCAGATAGTTCCAGACCGTCAGGGCATCCTCGATCGCCGCGGGGTACGGGTTTTCCGGTGCCAGCCGGTATTCAAAGGAAAAGGAGGGAAGGCCCGTATGCAGCGAGAGCTTGCTGGCAAGGATCCGCGCGTAATGAATACTGCCGCAGGTATAGCCGCCGCCGTGGCAATATAGGAACATATGTTTTCTGTCATGTCCCACGTCAAGCCTCGTCCATTCACAGTTCATCCCTTTGACAGTCAGCCCTTCAGAGCTTACGCCAAGAGGCGGCGTGACCAGCCTGCTGAACAGATCCTGCCCGGTCCGCTGTCTTTTCAGATCCTCCTCCGACAGGGATTCCCCGGCGGAAGCCACGCTGTGGACCGCCTTGATCGCCTGCATGAGCGGACTCATCTTTTCTTTTTCGTCGATCTTCTCCTGCTTGCCGATATGCTCCTTGACAAAGGCTTTTATCTGCCTGTCGATCGGTATCTTCGCCATATTATTTCTTTCCCAGGAAAGCCGTCATCGGATTGATCTTTTTGGCCCGCCTGTAGATATCGTCCTTGTTCCGAAACAGATAGTCCTCGAGGCTGTAGACCTCCTGCTCCGTAAACCCCTGATTCTTCGTGATCTTACACTGCGGGATACTTCCCTCGGCCATCTTTTTCCCCTGGCTGAAGCTTACCGCCACATGCCTGTCGTTATCTCCGCCCACCAGGCCGGAAAAGCTCATCTTTACCTCGTCCTTCATTTCCTATCCCTTTAAGCTGCGAGACTGCCTGTCCATATCCTCCACGACAATATCGTATATCTCGCCTAAGCTCCTGCAGTATTCCAGAACCTGCCAGGGCTCATTGGTATGGTAATGGAGCTTCACCACTGCCTTTTCGCCGTTCTCATCCTCTCCGGTATCGCCGGCTACCACCATCGAATCCCCCTTGAAGTTTTCGATGATATATTCACGGATCTCATCCACCAGCTCATCCGCCACATCATCGGGATCAGCGCCGTCTGAAACGTACTGATCCAACAAAAGCTGGGTATCATATCTGAATTCTATCATTTTTTCCATCTCCTGTATTAATATTACCTTCAACAGTATAATGCTTCGCCGGGCCAAATTCAAGCATCCGGCATGGATCTGTTCTTTCCGTTTACACTTACGCTCGCGTTCTCCGTCAGAGGCACCATGATATACTTCTGTTCATCGATGGTCTCAAAGCGGATCTGCGCTTCAAGGGGCTCACTGACCCGCAGGACCACATCGTAATCCTCTGTCCCCTTCAGGGCCGCCTTCAGGCTCTCCACCTCCTTCACAAGCTCCCGCTCTCTTTTTACCGGCGCGTAGGCGTTTAAGGCCTTTGTATCCACAAGCTCCTTCACCGCCACCGGTTCATCGGTGAATTCCTGCCGCATATTCTCAAGGATCCGTCTGGCCGGCTCCTCTGCCACCTCATTTTCCGAAAGGATATCCTGTAAAAGCGCCTCGTCAAGAGGGATCGGCGCCGAAAGCCTGTCCTCCGCCTCTTCCTTTTCCTCCTCCGCCATGGTCTTAAGCTGAAGGCTCTCCGTCAGCTCAAGGAGGGTCTTTTCCCCCTCCTCCTCATCCTGTCTGAAGGCCTGCCGCACGATCACCTGAAAGATCTGCTTCTTCTCGGTGCTCGTCCGCTTCGCGTCACAGCTTAACACCTCCTCCGTGAAGTCCGGATGCGCGTCCTTCGGGTCGCGTAAAAAGAAATCCCCCCGGTTCAGATCAGCGCTTCTGTCATCAAAGGCCGGATACAGGAAGCCAAGCTCCGGGGCGCCGACCACCCAGTCCCGGATCCTTGCGCCGATCCGGTTCTCGCCGGAAAGGTAGCCAAGTCCCGGCTTTGAGAGCACCACCGGGCATACCGCCACCAGGATATACTCATAAACCTCCTCCGATTCGTCAAGCTTCATGTTATCCGTGGTCTTTGTCATGATATCGTAAACGTCATGAAAGACTAAGATCAGGAAATTCCCGTCGTAACGGAAGCTTTTGATGATCAGGTCATACAGCATATCCAAAAGCTCGTCGTTTTCGAGATTGCTGGCCTTTAATCCGTTTAAGAACTGCTGGCGGCCGCCGGGCTTTAACTCCTCCGCCGGAAAGGAAAGCTCGAGGATATGGTTGCCGATCGTGCCACTCATGAGCTTTCGCGCAAGCTCCAGATATTTTTCATATTCCCCTGTCTCCAGGTTCAGAAAGGACTCCGTAAACTGTACGACCTTGTTTTTCGTCCCGTCCACATAACAGCCGGCCAGGCGGTTGATATTGCATTTGTCCCCCTTCAGCCGGCGCTTTAATTCCAAAATGTCTCTCTTATTCATATGCTGCTCCGCAGACAGAGAAAAGGGGCTTTGACTTATCCGGTCAACAGCCCCCGTCTGTCCCTATTGTCCGTAATAAGCATTTGCGCCGTGTTTTCGGTAGTAATGCTTGTCCTGAATGCGCTGCGGCGCGGGCTGCACCCGCGGGTTCAAAAGCTCGGTCCGAAGCGCCATCTTGGCCACCTCCTCAAGGACCACCGCGTTATGCACCGCCTCCATGGCATCCTTTCCCCAGGCAAAAGGCCCGTGGTTGCGGCACAGCGTCGCCGGCACCGCCACAGGATCCTTTCCCCGTGCCTTGAATTCCTCCACGATCACATGGCCCGTATTCTCCTCATAGGCCTCGTCGATCTCCTCCTTTGTCAGGCAGCGGACACAGGGGATCTCGCCGTACATATAGTCCGCGTGGGTCGTGCCGTAGCAGGGGATATCCCGGCCGGCCTGAGCCCAGCTCGTGGCGTAGGGCGAATGCGTATGCACGACGCCGCCGATCGCCGGAAATTCCTTATACAGTACCAGATGCGTCAGCATATCGGAGGAGGGCTTTAAACTCCCCTCCACGCGGTTGCCGTCAAAATCCATGACGACCATATCCTCCGGCTTTAACTTATCATAGTCGACGCCGCTCGGCTTGATCACAAAAAGGCCCTTCTCCCTGTCAAGCTCGCTGACATTGCCCCAGGTAAAGGTCACAAGACCGTGCTTGGGCAGCAGCATATTGGCTTCATATACCTTTTGCTTTAATTCCTCTAACATCTTTTTGTCCTTTCTGCGTGTATTTTATTCGTTCACTAACTTCACAGCCTCCTGCTCCATCGGAAGACCCTTCATGTACTGCGCCATAAACGCTTCAAAGCCCTTGATCTCCTCTTCGGAAGCCGCTAACTTTTCGCCCTTGTTGCCGGCAAAGATCTCTTTATTCAGATAATCCTGCAGGGACTGGCCGGAAGCCTTATTTGCCTCCATATAGGCCGCAAGCAGCGCGATCCCCCAGGCACCGCCTTCTCCGGCTGTCTCCATGACGGAAACCGGCGCGCCTACCGCGGCAGCGGCGATCCTCTGGCCAACGCCCTTTGTCTTAAAGTAGCCGCCGTGCCCTAACATCTCGTCGACCTTCACATCCTCCGACTTAAGCAGAAGATCCATGCCGGATTTTAACGCCCCGAGGGCCGAATATAACTGCATCCGCATGAAATTGCCGAGGTTAAAGGCTGCTTCTGCGGAACGGGTAAAGGTCAGGGCGCCCTTGTCAAAGCCCGTCACAGGCTCCCCTGCCGTATAGTTGTAGGAAAGCAGGCCGCCGCAGTCCGGCGCGCCCTCAAGCGCCACCGAATACAGCTTCGTGAACAGCTCGTTCATATCCGCCTTCTGTCCCATCAGCTCATAGAACTCCTTAAAGACGTTCACCCAGGCGTTGATCTCCGTTGTACAGTTATTGCAGTGCACCATGGCCACTAGCGCTCCGTCCGGCGTCGTTACCAGATCGATCTGCGGATATACCTTCGAAAGCGCCTTCTCTAATACGATCATCGCAAAAACAGAGGTTCCCGCGGAAATATTGCCGGTCCGCTTTGCCACGCTGTTCGTCGCGACCATTCCCGTTCCGGCATCGCCCTCCGGCGGGCAGACCGGGATACCGGCGGCAAGCTCGCCGCTTGGATCAAGAAGCTTTGCGCCCTCCGCGGTCAGGGTGCCGGCGCTCTCTCCGGCCGAAAGGACCTTTGGCAGGATATCGGAAAGCTTCCACGTACAGCCTGTTCCCGAAGCCGCCACCAGCTTATCGAATTTTTCGATCATGCCCTGATCGTAATTGCCTGTTTCGGTATCGATCGGGAACATCCCCGACGCGTCCCCGACGCCGAGGACCTTCTCACCGGTAAGCTTCCAGTGCACATAGCCCGCAAGCGTCGTAAAGAAAGCCACATCCTTGACATGGGGTTCTTTATTTAATATCGCCTGATAGAGATGGGCGATGCTCCAGCGCTGCGGGATATTATAATTGAATTCCTTCGTCAGCTTCTCTGCCGCTTCCTCCGTGATCGTATTCCGCCAGGTCCTGAAAGGCACGAGCAGCTCGTCCTTATCGTTAAAGGCGAGATATCCGTGCATCATCGCCGAAAAACCGATGGCGCTGAAACCGGTAAGCTTTACGCCGTACTGGTTAGCGACACCCTTTTTCAGATCTGCGTAGCAGTCCTTCAGGCCCTCCCAGACGTCGTCCATCGTATAGGTCCATACGCCGTTCTCATAACGGTTCTCCCAGCCGTGGCCGCCCGAAGCGATGGGCGTACCCTTCCCGTCGATCAGCACCGCCTTGATCCTCGTCGAACCGAATTCAATGCCTAAAAAGGCCTTTCCCTCAGCAATCAACTGTTTTGCGTCCATTGTAACCCTCCATATGAAAATTTATAATTTATAATATTACATTCTATTTTACACTATACCATACTCTGCGGGGCAGGTCAAAGAAACGTAGACTACTGCCGTCAGGGAATGCTATAATATATTCCGGAAAGGAAAGATGAAACCATGAAGGATACCGCCATACGGGTACTGATCGTTGATGATATGCAGCTGAACCGGACTGTTCTCGCCTCGCTCCTTATTTCCCACGGGATCATGTCCGACCAGGTGGAAAGCGGAAAGGAATGCCTGGCCCTATGCGAGGAAAAGGACTATGACCTGATCCTGCTCGACCACAGGATGCCGGAGCTTGACGGCGTGGATACTCTGGTAAGGCTGAAGGAGCTGTTTGCGCGCCGGGGAAGGGATATTCCCGTGATCTGCCATACCACAGAGGAGGGCAGAAAAAATATCAATCTGTATAAAGCCGCCGGCTTTACGGACGTGCTGATCAAGCCCGTCGATCCGAGAGAGCTTTTCGATATCCTGATGCAGTACCTTTCCGAGCCGGAAGAAGAGGAGGAGCAGGCGGACGAAGAGGTCCATGACCTGCCGTCGGCTTATTTCGAAAAAACTTCGAAGAGGGCTCCGACGAGGTCGGCGACAGAGAGGCAGCGAAAAAAGAAACCGAAAAGCTGCCGATGTGGTTAAAGATCGTGCCCGGCATCGATCTGGTAGCGGGGGTCTTAAACTGCGGATCCGCCGAGGATTATCTGGATGCGCTGTATATCTTTTATTCCTCCATCGAGGAAAAAGCGGAGGAGCTCGCCGGCTTTTTAGAGGAGGAAGAATGGACCATGTACGCGCTGCGGGTTCATTCCTTAAAGAGCATGGCCCGTATCATCGGGGCCAAAAAGCTCGGAGAAACGGCGGCGTTTCTGGAGGAGGCCGCCGGAAACGAACAGTATGAGCTTGTCAAAAAACGCAATCCGAATTTTCTGAGATCCTTCCGTTCCCTGATCGGTTCCCTGTCTCCGATCGCCGCAAACGGCGAACTGCCTCATCCGCCCGAGGAAAAGCCGGAAGAGCCGGTCAAGGAAGCGCCGGTCAGGGAAAACGTCGATCACAGCCATTCGGTCCTTTGTATCCATAACGGGGACAGCGTGGTGAAAAAGGGTCTTGAGAACCATCTGACCACGGCCGGCTTTGAATTTGTTTCGATCCCCGATGAACCGGACCGGATCATCGCCTATCGAAATGGCGCGGATATCGTGGTCTATTGTCCGATGACAAATGAAAAATCCCACACGGCCCTGACCATGAACCTTTTGGCGGAGATCTGCCAGGATGACGCCAAGATCTTCTGTCTGGCCGGAGACGCGGATGAACTGGAAAAGGCCATGTCGGCAAGCGGCTCCCACCGGATCTCAAGGCGCTATGAAAGACCGGTGGATATCGGCCTGTTTATCCGGGATATGCGGTATTTTTCTGCGCTTGAGGAGGATTATCACCGCAGGAAGACGATCTTTGTGGTGGATGATGATCCGGGCTTTCTGACTGTGACAAGCCACTGGCTTTCCGACGAATATCATGTATCCTGCTTCCAGAGCGGGGATGAGGCGATCAAGGGGCTTAATACCGTGACGCCGGATCTGATCCTGCTTGATTACGAGATGCCGGACATGGACGGCTTTACGCTTATGAAGAACATCCGGACGAACTTCCCGGATACAAAGATCCCCATCATTTTCCTGACCGGAAAAAATGACAGGGAGCTTGTGTTCCAGGTTCCCGAATATAAGCCGGACGGCTATCTTTTAAAGACTTCAGGCAAGGATACGCTCCTTGACGTGATCCGGCGGTTCTTTACGGAAACCCTCTTTAAACAGTCGCTTTGTGACAGCCAAGGAACTGTCACAAAATAACGTGAACATTTGCGCAGGATGCTTCTTTCGAGAACAAGGAAGAAAACGTAG
>JAILQQ010000192.1 GCA_024698885.1 Lachnospiraceae bacterium
GGAAAACAAAAGAGCCGCGCACTGTTATAAGTAGCACGGCTCAAACATATGATATACAGATCAAAAGATCCTTCTGACTGCCAGAGGGGTCTTGTAATCCGCATTCGAAACAATGATCCCCGTTTTGCTGGTCGAGGCATGAACGATCTGGCCGCCGCCGATATAAATTCCCACATGACCGGAATAGCAGACGATATCACCCGGCTGCGCGTTTGCGATACTGCCGACACTGTAGCCCGCGCTTCTCTGAGCACCGGAGGAATGCGGCAGAGATACGCCGAAGTTCCGATATACACCCATGGTAAAGCCGGAGCAGTCGGTTCCGTTTGTCAGGCTCGTTCCGCCATACACATACGGATTTCCCACAAACTGCAGTGCGTAATTCGCCACGGAGCTGCCTGCGCCGCCACCCGATACGGAATAGCTTGCACCGCCGCCGCCCGAAGAAGAGCTGCCTCCCTTGCCGCCGGACTTCTTCTGCTGTGCTCTGGCCGCTGCTGCCTGCGCTGCCTTTCTGGCTGCTTCTTCCTTTGCCAGTCTGGCCGCTTCCTCAGCCTTGGACTCCGCCTTCGGGAACTCGGTAGACAGGGATACGAATTCCTTGGAAACGTAGCCGTCACCTTCCTCGATGGAAACCTTGACCCATTCATCCGTTTCCTCTAATACCGTCAGACGGTCCTCGTTCGGTACAAGACCTAACACCGTCGCCTCGGTACTGGGCTCTTCCCTGACCTTTAACGTCGTCGTATGGACAACCGCTACCCGCTGGCCAACCTGGGCCGCCAGCTCGATCGCGCTCTGGCCGGTAACCACATAATCAGCCTTTACGTAACCGGTCACATTACCGGAATTGATCTTATACCAGTCGCCCTCTTTATCCAGCCATTCACCGGCGGAATGGTTATACAGCTTACCGACGACCTCGCTTTCCTCGTTCGGCTGCTCCCGCACGTTTACAAAGCCGTCGCACTGGGCAATGATCTTCTTGACTAACTCGGCATCTTCTCCCTCGATATCGGAAGCGATATCCACGGAAATAAACGGCATTTCGGTCTGAACGGAAACGCCTTCCTCCTCTTCCGTTCCTTCCTCTGACGCCGCGTCATCCGAAGCGGTGCCGGGCATTTCTATCGGATCTTCCAGCTGGTTCCCGCTGACGGTCGAGGAAGTCTCCGTTACGATCGTTGTTGCGGTAGGGATCACGGTACCGTCATCGATATTGGATACGATCATCTGCGCCTCCGCGAGAAGCCCGGAGTTATCGCCCTCCGCCGCCGCGTTCTGCGCTTCCTTGACTGCCTTGGAAGCAGGCGTCTCTGCCTTGATCGAAACATTGACGCTGTCCTCTACGCTGGCCGTTAACGCCACCGTCGAAGATGCGCTTTTCACGACCGTAGTATGCTGGGTCTGAGCCTTTTTCTTGGCTTCGTTTCTCGCGATCGATGCCTTTATGTCACTGAGCGACACGCCGTCGCCCGTTGCTAAAATACTCCCTTCAGTCGGTAAAATAGAAGCTGCCGTTGTTGCGCTGACAACATTCGCGTTCGCGGTGACGAGCATCGCCCCGATCACGCAGCAGGCAGCACCTCTGATAATACCTTTCCTCATACAGTATCTTTCCTCCAAATGTTACAAAAATGTTACACCATGGATACTATATCACTGCACAGGGTATTTGTCAAATCAGGAGCGATCCCCGCAAAGCCAGTAAACATCACACTTTTCCCGTCATCATCCAAAATTAATGATAAAAAATGTAATAATTTTGTAATAATTTTATAAACTTGACCCCGATCATGACGGGGGCGCTTCCTGTACCCACACCCTCATTTCATTCTCTCCCCGGTTTGCCCAGGCATAATACGGGATAAAACATAATTCCTGCGTTTTAGTGAGCAGGGCACCCGGATCATCCGTATAGAGAGCGGCCTCTTCATCCCTGTTTAGAAGCCTAAGGCCCGGGGTGCGGATCATTCCGATCCCTCCAAGCAGCTCTTCCCGCCGCTCGTATTTGAGCGGCGCGTTCTGTATCACCGACAGGCAATGCAGATCCTTTCCGTTATCCGCTTCCTCCAGACAGTAGATCTGGGGGCCTCTGGCAATCGAAACCCGGCGGACGCAGTCTGACACCTTCGCGTTTGCATACCATCTCTTCGGCAAAAGCTCCAGGGTATATTCAATACGGTGCTCGCCGGGGGTCAGGGAAATATACCAGAAGCCGTCCTCATTCAGGATCTCCTGCGCAGAACCATCCACTATCCCCTGAATCCCATCATGCCAGGAAGGGATCCGGAGCCCGAACCTGACAGGGATCTTTCCCTGATTGGAAACTGTGCACAGGATCCGCCCTGTTTTCGGATAATCGGTCTGAAGTGAGACAGATACCTCACCGCCCTGTTCCGTCTTACAGGTGAGCTCCGACTGAATGAACAGATTCACTAAGATCGTCTGTTCTGAGACCGTATAGATATAATCACCGACAGACGAAAGAAGCCTGGCCAGATTCGGTGGACAGCACGCGCAGCCAAGCCATTCAGGCCTCACGCATTTTACATGGCTCTTCCCCGGATCCTTTCTCGATTTTTCAGGCACCGCCTCCAGCGGATTAACATAGAAAAAATGCTTTCCGTCAAGCGCCATACCGGAAAGCGCCGTATTATACAGCGCCCGCTCCATGATATCCGCATATTCGCCTCTGGCCCCGGACCTTAGCATCTGCCTCGCAAAAAAGATCAGCCCGATGGAAGCGCAGGTTTCGCAGTACATCGTATCAGTCGGCAGATCGTAGTCCGCTGTAAAGGCTTCCCCCCTGACGGTGGAACCGATCCCGCCGGTGATATACATCCGTCTTTCCGTTATATTTCTCCAAAGGGTTTCACAGGTCTTCCTCAGTCCCTCATCCTTTTTCGTGGCGGCCAGATCTGCAAGCGCCGTGCAAAGATAGACCACCCTGACGGCATGGCCCTCCGCGGTATCCTGCTGCCGAACCGGCCGGTGCGCCTGCAGATAAGCCGCAGAGAAGCTCTCAAGTCCGCCAATTAACGGCTTTCCGCCGTCCTCTCTGTATTGCCTGGCAAAAAACTGAGGGTCCTGTCCCCGTATTTCTAAAAAGTATTCCGCCAGGCGCAGATACCGTTCTTCTCCTGTCGTATGATACAATCGCATCAGACCGATCTCGATCTCCTCATGGCCGTCGGCTCCGTGGATCTTACCCTCTTCAGGTCCGAAGCTTTGGTCAATGCAGTCCGCAAGCTTCCTTGCGATGCTCAACGCTTTGCTCTCCGGTGAAATAGCATGATAAGCAACACAGGCCTCCATCAGATGACCCGCGCAGTAGAGCTCGTGGCTTTCTCCCAGGCGCTTGAACCGCCGCGCCGGTTCCATGATCGTAAAATAGGTTCCGATATACCCGTCCGGCTCCTGCGCGGCGCCGATCAGCTCCACCACCTGATCCGCAGCTTTCTTCAGGGCTTCATCCGGATGATCCTTCAGCGAATAAGCGGCCGCCTCCAGCCATTTGTAAACATCGCTGTCCTGAAATACCCAACCGTAATGCTCCCCGCTGCTTAATCCTGCCGCGATACGGAAATTCTCCATCGCATGGCTTTTCTCATTGGGGATGCTCGCATCATCCCGCTCCCTTTCGATCGTGATATCCGCCTCGTCATTCAGAACCTTCCACTGGTAGGGCAGCATCTCTGTTCTGACTAGCTCTCTGTACCGTTTAAAAAACGTATCACTCACCGTTACCCCGCTGTTATTCATTCTCTCTTCCTTTCCGCGCCTCTGCGCCGATTCGCTTGCGAATCGTGCGCTTAGGCCTGAACCTGTTCATGCCGATCCGGTCGTTTTCCCGACCGGACCATTTCCTCTGCGCCAATTTGCCTGCAAATTGTGCGCTTAGGCATGAACAAAACAAGGAGGCAGTATACCCGCCTCCTCGCTCTACTGTTTATCTCATGATACCACACCTGAGATCCTGCTGCACTATTTCAGTCTACTGTCCCAGAATGGAATCGATGGTCGCCTGGGCTTCCTTTGCGGCATCCGCCGGAGCGCTCTCGCCTGTGATAACCTTATTAAAGGCAAGGGAGATCGCATCGGAGATATCCGGCCACTCAGGCAGGGGACCTCTGGCGTTTGCATACTGCATCTCATCAACAAATACCTGATAAACCGGATCACCGTCAAACTGATTTTCGGCAATGGTGGAATCCGAAGAGATATAGCCCATATGCTCCATCATGTAAAGGCAGGTATCCTTGCTCGTCGCATACTGCAGGAAAGCGATCGCCGCTTCTTCGTTCCCGCCTGCGATCACAGCGTAGTTCTCGCCGCCCAGACCGGACGCGTCCTGCTTATCCTTCGGAATAAAGGCCACATTCCATTTCAGATCCGGAACCTCTTCCCGCATCGTAGGGATCTGCCAGGTACCGTTGATCATCATGGCCAGGTTGCCGGAAATAAACTGGTTCATCGTATCGCCCTGTGTCCAGTTGATAGCTTCCTTCGGGAAAGCACCGGATTCTACGAGGCTCTTTTCAAACTCTAACGCCTTGATACCGCCTTCTGAATCGATCTCATAGGAGGTCTGTCCCGTGGACCATACCCAGGGCAGGAAGTTAAAGGTACCTTCCTCGTTCTGCAGTGCGCAGTGAGCAAATCCGTATACATTATCCTTCGTGGTCTTCTTCGCGACATCGAGAAGCTCGTCCCAGGTCGTGGGAACGTCGCAGCCGGCGTCTGCCAGCATATCTTCATTATAGAAAAGCACCAGATCGTTGCTGCCGAAAGGCACGCCGTACAGCCTGCCGTCGAGCGTACAGGAATTGACGGGCCCGGGATAATAGGTGCTGACATCAAAACGGTCCGTGATATCCGCAAAGATCCCCATCGCCGCGTAAGAAGCATGATCCGGGTTGTCAAGGATCACAAGGTCCGGAAGCTCTCCGGCAGATGCTCCGACAGAAAGCTGTTTTTTGAAATCCGCAAACGGAACATACTTGGCCTGGACGGTGATCTTGTCCTGCTGTCCGTTAAACTCCTGAATGATATGGTCAAGAGCCTCCTGATGGCCGGCTGTCTCCCAGTAATACCAGATGGTAACATCTCCTGCGGCATCCTCGGAAGCAGCGACCGGCTCCCCGGCCTCCGAAGCTTCAGCGGCTCCTGCTGCAGGGGCGGTGGAAGCTGCTCCGGGGGCGCCACAGCCGGCAAGGAGCGATAAGGTCATAACTCCCGTCAGAAGAGTTGCGATTAACTTTTTCATATGTACCTCCTTCATCGTGATGTAACTGCTCTGTTACATGGTTTTGTGATGATCATATTATCCTACAGGTCATCAGGTGCCGAAACTCAACAAAACTAAAAAAGGATGAATAATCTAAACTGAATGGAAAAAGGCTTATTTCTCGGTATAGGGGATCATGATCAAAACCCTTGTGCCATGGGGTTTTACGGCTTCCACCCTCATTTTTCCCTTCATCCCGTAATACATCCTGAGGCGTGTCATTGCGTTCTGCATGCCGATACCCCCTCCCTCCGTATTTTCCGAAAAAGAGTCCTGATTGATCCTCTCAAGGACCTCGGGGCTGATCCCCGTCCCGTTATCCTCGATCACGATAACCAGTTCGTCCTGCTCCTTATCGATCCTGACCGACAGCAGGGCGTCCTCTTTCTCCGTATCAAAGCCATGCCGTATCGCGTTTTCCACAAACGGCTGGAGTAACAGCTTATGGATATACGCGTTCTGCGCGTCGGGATCCGCCGAGATCTCGCAGGAAAACCGCCCCTTTAAACGATACTGCTGTAAATAGATATATTTTTTAAGCCATTCGAGCTCCTCCTTCACTGTAACCTCCGCATTGCTGTTAACGATCGCGTATCTTAAGATGTTCGCCAGGGCGCTGATCGCGTTGCTGATATCATATTCATCATGATCGATCGCCATCCAGTTGATCGTATCCAGTGTATTATACAGAAAATGCGGGTTGATCTGGGCTTCTAACGCAACGATCTGGGCCTCTCTCTGTCTTTCGATCGCGTGGTTGAGCTGAAACAGGGTATCATTAAAGCCGTCCGCGATGCTTTCAAGCTCAAGCGGCATCCGGGCATCCTTTTCGATCCGCACCGAAAGATCTCCGCTTTGCGCCTCCTTCATCCCGTCCACCACCTGTCTGACGGAAGCTAACAGATTCTGGGACATTCCCGTGGAGATCAGGATGACCACTGCCATGGTCAGAATACTCAGAAAGAGGATCAGATGGAGCTGCCTTCTCTGGAGCTGGCGAAGGCCGCTTAAATCCGTGGTATTTACAATATCCCAGCCCAGCGCGTCATCATGCAGCAGATAGATCTCCGTTTCCGAAACCGGATATCCGCCTCTTTCCCGTAAAAACTGCCTGTAATCCTTCAGCGTTTCCTCTTCAGATTTCCCGGGCTCTGTCGCGTTCTGTCCGATCAGCTCCGTACGGCTGCCAAAGGATATGACTCTTCCCTGCCCATCTGTGAGAAAGCTGAATACCCTGTCATCCTCTGTCGCGTTCAGGCAGATCTTCTCGAGCAATTCCTCGTCGATACTGATGATAACGATGCCGCATTCCTTGTTGAGGCCGTGGTAATCAATGATCCTGTGGGCCATATGGAACAGATAGTAGTCCTTATTGGCGAAATTCGTCCCAAATTCCGTCGGATAGATATGGGTCTGGTAGTCCCGGATCACATCCGCGTACAGCTCTTCGGCACTCATACTGAACTCCGGCAGCCAGGAACAGCGGAAAGTAGCCGGCGTCATCTGCTCATAGGTAACAATCGCGCCGCCCGGCGCTATGACCGTAATGGCGCGGATAAATTCCTTTGTATACAAAAGGCTGCTTAAGAAACGCCGCATCTGATTGACCGTAACAGCCTCCTCCACCTCCCGTTTCAGCTTGTCGGTCCAGGAAACCATGTTGTCGTCCGTATAAATCTGATACAGCAGATCCTCATAGGATTCCAGGGAAAGGTTCAGATTGTTGTCCATCTGCCTGAGACTGCTGTCAGCGGTCATCTCGGTATTCTCATGCAGCGTTTTCGCCATATTAAAATAGGAAAACACACCGAAGATAATGATCGGGATAATGGAGGTTGCGGCAAACAAACGGATCAGTCTGGCCTTAATGCCCTTTTTTCGCATGGTTTTCTCCCAATCCTGCGCCGATCCGTTTACGGACCGGATCATTTCATTATTACCTCATCAATAAACAGGAGGGGTCTTCTCCCCTCCCGTTCATCATATCGCTCTGTGCTTATTCTTACAAGTATTATCCTTTAACAGCTCCGTTTGTCATACCGCTGATGATGTATTTCTGCATGAAGATAAAGATCAACGTCACCGGAATGATCGCCACGATGGCAAAGGCTGTCAGATAGCTCCACTTTGTTCCATACTGTCCCATAAAGTTGAAGATTCCGGCGGTAATGGGCCTCTTCTCCTGATCTAAGATAAAGGTCATGCCATAGGCAAGGTCACCCCAGGCATAGAGGAAGGAAAAGATCGCGCATACGACGACTCCCGGCTTGGCCACCGGTACCAGGATCCTCATAAAGGCGCCAAAGCGGGTACAGCCGTCAATATAGGCCGCTTCCTCAAGCGCCGCGGGGATCGAGGCAAAATAATTCTTTAAGATCAGGACGGAAAAGGGAATCCCGATGGTGGCATCCGCCAAGATCGCCGCTCCCCAGGTATTATACATGTTCATGTTGCGGAACATGATGAACATGGGCGTTAAAAGGACCGAGACCGGCAGCATCTGCGTGACCAGAAATCCGAGCAGCATGGCCTTTCTTCCCGCAAACTTATACCGCGCGATGGCGTAGGAGGCCGGAACCGCCAGAACAACCGCGATCACCGTGGCACCCGTCGAGATCATGAAGCTGTTGAAAAACGAATGAAACATGTTGAAGTCGCCCGTTTCGATCTGGGCCGCATAGGATTTGGTATTCCATTCATGCGGATACCAGGTGGGCGGGATCCGGAAGATCTCCTTCTCCGTTTTGAAGGAGGTGATCAGCGTCCAGAATAGCGGAAACAGCAGTACGATCAGCAGAATGACCGATATCGTACAGAACAGTATATTTTTTCCTTTGGTCAGTCTTCTCTCATCCATCAGTCTTCCTCTCCTTCCATCGTGATCTTCAGATACAAAAGCCCTACCAAGAGCAGGATCAGAAACAGCACATTGGCCACCGCCGATCCCTTGCTGTACTGGAACATATCAAAGGACAGCTTATAGGAATAGGTGGAAAGAAGATGCGTAGAATTCACCGGTCCTCCCTCCGTCATAACATATACCAGGTCATAGACCTTAAACGTATAGATAAAACCAAGGACCAGCACGGATTCAATGGTCGGCCTGAGTAAGGGCAGGGTAATCCTCGTCAGCTTCTGAAAACTGTTTGCCCCGTCCACGGAAGCGCTTTCATACAGCTCCTGCGGGATCGTCGTCAATCCGGTTGAAAGCAGGATCGTATTGAACGGGATCCCGATCCAGACATTGGCAACGATCACGGCGATCATGGCCGTGCCCGGCGTTGTCAGCCATTCGATATTGCTCTGGATCAGTCCCAGCTTTGTAAAAATATAATTGATGATACCCACATCCGTGGAAAACATGAACTTAAACATTAAGGCTGTGACGGTCATGGGCATCATCCACGGGATCATCGTCAGTCCCCGCACCGTTTTCGCAAAGGAAAACCTCTTGCTGAACAGTAGTGCCAGTAAAAAACCGATCAGAAACTGAAAGATCAGGCAGCTTATCGTAAACACCAGGGTATTTTTGACGGATTTCAGAAATACTGCGTCCTGAAAGAGCCCCACGTAATTCGCAAACGCGATAAAATGCTTTTCTCCCTTGACCAGATTCCTGACGCTTACATCCTGCAGGCTTAACAGGATATTGCTCAGGATCGGATATCCCACAAAGACCATCATATAAATAAAGGCCGGGAGGATGAATAATAAGCCGATATTGTCATACCGGAAAAATGTTTTTACCTTTTTCATGAAAAACCCCCTTATCGGATTTGTCAGGGAAATATTTACCTTCCGTTATACTATAAGACAACCGCCGTCGCTCTCAAATGAGAGAAACCTAAAAAAAGAGGATTATTCTAAACCCGTTTGAAAACAGGGATCGCTTCAAGAGGCGCGGGGACCTTCACGCTCTGTCCGCCTGCATAGTTCCTTTCGTCCGTCAGGCAAAGCCACTCTGCCCCCGCCGGAAGGTAAACCTCCCGCTCCCTTACGCCCTGCGCAAGGACCGGGGCCACCAGGTAATCGCTGCCAAACATATATTCATCCTCGACCTGCCACGCTCTTTCATCCTCCGGAAAAACATAGAATAAGGTTCGCATGATGGGATCCCCGAAGCGGTGCGCTTCCTCCATCAGGCCACGGATATATTCCCGCATGGATTCCCGGATCCCGATATGTTTTTTACAGATCTCATATACCTCTTCTCCGTAGCTCCATATCTCATTGGGCGCACCGGAGCGGCAGGTGGCGCCGCCTGTTGTCCCAAACTGCGGCTGTCTCGGTTCTCTGTCCCCATGTAACCGCATGACCGGGCAATAGGTTCCCCACTCAAACCACCGTGTAAAAAGCTCCCGAAACGCCGGGTCATTCGGATCGCCGCCGTGGAAGCCTCCGATATCCGTCGTCCACCAGGGTATTCCGGCCAGACCCATATTGAGTCCGGCAGACAGCTGATTTCTCATGCTGTCAAAGCTGGAAGCAATATCGCCGGACCAGACCAGAGCCCCGTACCGCTGGCTGCCCGCCCAGGCACACCGGAGCAGATTGACGATATTTTCCTGTCCGGCTTCTGCCATGCCGTCATAAAAGGCCTTCGCATAGCCCACCGGATAGCAGTTTCCGATCTCCAGGTCCGTTCCAATATAATAACGGTAGTTATCAAAATCGTAAGCCGTATATTCCGGCTCCGCCTCGTCCAGCCAGAACAGACGGATCCCGTAGCGGTAATAATTTTCCTTTACCTTCCCCCAGACATACCGTCTGGCCCCGGGATTCGTCGCGTCAAAGTGGATCGTGGCGCCCTCAAAATTCAGACCGGTCCGAAAGCCCCGCTCCGTCCGGATCAGAAAGCCCTTCTCTAACATCTCCTCATAGTTTTCACTTTCACGATCCACAGAAGGCCATATGGATACCATGAGCTCCACTCCCATCGCCTTCAGTTCATCAACCATCGCCTGCGGATCCGGCCAGTATACCGGGTCAAATTTCCATTCACCCTGCCTGGGCCAGTGGAAAAAGTCTATCACGATCACATCGAGGGGAATTCCCCGGCGCTTATACTCTCTGGCCACGGTAAGCAGCTCATCCTGGGTCTGGTAGCGGAGCTTGCACTGCCAGAAGCCTAACCCGTATTCTGGCATCATCGGGACCGTTCCGGTCACAGCCGCGTAAGCCCGCTCGATCTCCGTCACCATATCCCCCGCTGTAAACCAGTAATCCATGCATTTCGTACTGTAAGCCTCAAAGCTTGTCACGTTTTTCCCGAACACAGCGCGCCCGATCCCGGGATTGTTCCATAAAACACCATAGCCCCGGGATGAAACGGCAAACGGCACGCTGGCCTGGGAGTTCCGGTGGGCGAGCTCCAGGTCCATCCCCTTCAGGTTCAGGTACTTCTGCTGATACTGCCCCATGCCGTAGATGCGCTCTTTTGGATCCAGGGACTCCCACCGCACCGTCAGATGATAGTCTCCTGCGATATTCGGCTTAAACTCCCTGGCTTCGATCTCTGTCGCGCTGCATTTCGGATCCGTTACGTCCCGTCTGTTCCGCCAGAATTCCTCCATCAGAAGCTTTCCGGTCTCACTGTTCCATAAAGTCAGCTTTCCCGTGTGAGACAAAACCGCCTTCAACTTCCCGTTTACGAGAACGGCCTCCTTTTCTCCTATGTCGATCCGGGCTTCCGTTGCGGATGGCCTTAGTAAAGCCCAGTCATTCTGCGGCATTTCGGCACATTTCGTGGCCCGGACCCGCACGGCATTGTCGCCCCATGGCTCTATCCAAAGCTCCTCCGCGTCATAATGATATATCAGTCTGTTATTGTCCTCTCTGAGCATCCTGTCCTCCTTTTTGCGATTTATCGCAAACAAACCCTCTTTCTACGCTGATCCGCCCGCTGACCGGATCATTTCCTCCTGCGCCGATCCGCTTGCGGATCGTGCGCTTAGGCATGAACCTGTTCATGCCGATCCGGTCGTTTTCCCGACCGGATCATTTCCTTATTATGCCGATCCGTTTACGGATCGTGCGCGCCTACCTTATCATAACGTAGAATGCGCCGAACAAAACGGAAAAAACCTAAGAAAAGAGGAAAAACCGAAAATAAAAAAAGGCGCCGCGTCCTCCGGCACCTCCTGCGCCGATCCGGTCAGCTCGCTGACCGGATCATTTCCTCTTTTTCCTTATTTAGCTGTTTTTCTGTACTCGGCGGGAAGCTGCCCCGTCACATCCCGAAACACCTTGCTGAAATATTTCGGATCCGCATACCCGACCCGTTCCGCGATCTCGTAAAGCTTTAAGGAGGTTCCGACAAGAAGCTCCTTCGCCTTTGCGATCCGGTAGTTTCTGATATAAGAGCTGAAGGTCGTACCCGTTTCCCTGTGAAACTGGGTTCCCAGGTATTCCGGCGTGATATTCAGGCGGGCCGCGATCTCATCTAACGTGATCCCGGAATGGTAAAACTCATGGATCATGCTTTTTGCGCGTTTGACGATCAGATTGGTGGAATCCGCCTCGTCGTCATGAAAGCGCAGCACCTCCGCCACCATATCGCAGATCTCCGCCAGTTCCTCCTGCATCCTGGCTCCCATGATCTGTTCAAGGAGCTTCTGCTGCTTGATCTCTCCGGCCCTGTGATTCCCCACGTCCTTTGCCATTTCCAGGGCGGACCAGATAAAGCGCACATAGCATTCCTTGATCTCCCTTGGATCGTACACCCTGCCGTCCAGAAAATATTCCTCAAACTTCCGGATATCGGCCTCTGTACGGTCAAGATCAGAGGAACAGATCATAGCCTTCAGATGCGTTTCCAGCTCCTTGGGATATACGCAGAGGCTGGTTTTTACCTGTGTGATCTTCGGATATGATATCAGCACATTGTTCTCAAAGGAAATATTCCAGTCCATATAGGGGAACAGCCGCTCAACAGCTGTGGGCAGGCTTTCAAGGCTTTCCGCTTCGATAAATCCCACAACGGACTCCGCGGACATCTGGCGCAGCAGCTGATGCTGTATCCAGCGCTCAAAATCCTGTCTGTTTTCCAGATGATAGACTATGGTATAAACCGAGCGCCGGTATTCCTCCTCCATACTGCAGAAATCAATCCCGGGATACAGGGACAGGGAATGATCCAGTTTTTTCTTATAACCGGGCGCCGCAGCAGAATACTGGTTTCCGAGATACGTTAACAGGATCACATAAGTTTCATCTCTTCTGATCCGGTAATTCTTGTCAAGGTAGTCCGCGATCTCCTCCGTTACCGAAAGTCTGCCGCCGATGATCTCGCGGAATACCTGCTCAAGTGTCCCGATCTGCAGCGGCTTTCTCTGTCTGTCCTCCGCCAGCTGATGCTCTATGCTGCCAAGCGCCTGGGAAAAGTCGTTCAGGTTGATCGGCTTTAACAGATACTCCGTCACGCCCAACTTCATGGCACTGCGTGCGTACTCAAACTCTGAATACGCGCTCAGGACAATGGTTTTGGGCATCTCCATCCTTCTGCTGATCTCTTGGAGCATCATCAGTCCGTCCATTTCCGGCATCTGGACATCGGTGATGATCAGCTGTGGATGCAGTTCTTCGCAGAGCGCCACGCCCTCCGCTCCGTTCTCGGCTTCTCCCACCACCTCGTAGCGGCCGTCGATCTTCTGAAGGAGCTTTACGATCCCTTCCCGGATACGGATCTCATCTTCAACGATCAATACCTTCAAGGCTTTTCTCCTCTGCGCCGATTTGCCTGCAGCGCATATCGGACCGTCGCCATGGCATCCTTCCCGTAAAAATCAGCGCCGATCCTGTCGGCATATTCCTGCGTCAGAACCGCGCCGCCCACTACGACTTTCACGCCCGGTGCCTTTTCCCGCAGGAGCCTGATCGTTTCCTCCATCGCCGGGACCGTCGTCGTCATCAAAGCGCTGAGGCCGACAAGGCCCACGTTTTCGCGAAGCACCGTCTCCACGATCACTTCCGCGGGTACATTCTTGCCAAGGTCGATCACGTCAAACCCGTAGTTCTCAAGAAGCATTCTCACGATATTCTTCCCGATGTCGTGAACGTCCCCGTAGACGGTCGCGATCACAAATTTTCCGCGGGAGGCCGTCTGCTCATTCTTTTCGTCCATGAAGTGCCGGATCTGCTCAAAGGCCTGTTTGGAGGCTTCCGCGCTCATTAGGAGCTGCGGTAAAAACATCGTATTGTTTTCAAAGCCGCGGCCGACGATATCGAGGGCCGGAATGATCTGATCGTTGATCAGCATCAGGGGATCAGCCCCCTCCGCAAGCATTGATCTCGCAAGCTCCCCCGCCTGTTCCCTGAGGCCCTTGACGATCGCCTGCTCAAGCGCCGTCAGCTCCTGCTTCATTCCATCTGTATTCTCTTTGGAAGCCGGCTGCCCCGGCACCTTCGCGCCGGCCGATCCGACGTTCTCCGGGACAACGGCCGTATATTTTTCGACGCAAGCGATATAATCCGCGCAGTCCGGATCATAGCCGTGCAGTGTACAAAACGCCAGATATGCCTTCATCATCTCCGCCGTATTCGGATTCATGATCGCGGCGGAGAGGCCGTTTTCCATCGCCATCGTAAAAAACGAAGCCGCGATGACTTCCCGCTTCGGAAGCCCGAAGGATACATTGGAAACACCTAAGGACGTCAGCGCGTGAAGCTCCTCACTGATCCGCCGGAGTGCGGTCAGAGTCGTTTCCGCGGCGTGATTGTCCGCGCTGACCGCCATTGTCAGCGGATCAAAGATCAGCTCTTTTTGCGGGATCCCATAGGAAGCCGCCGTTTCGATGATGCACCTTGCGATGGCAAGCCGTTTTTCCGCCGTTTCCGGGATCCCCTCCTCGTCAAGCGTTAAGCAGACGGTCAGGCCGCCGTATTTTTTCACCAGGGGAAATACCGCGTCCATCATCTCTTTTTTGCCGTTGACGCTGTTGATCATGGCCTTGCCGTTATACTGCCTGAGCGCCGCCTCCATGGCATTCATATCCGTCGTATCGATCTGCAGCGGCAGATCCGTAACGGCCTGCAGCTCAAAGCAGATGGTCTTCAGCATTTCCTTTTCATCGATCTCCGGGATCCCTACGTTCACATCAAGGACCTGCGCGCCGTTCTCCTGCTGCTTTAAGCCTTCATCGAGAATATAACCGATATCCTTATTTCTGAGAGCCTCCTTGAATTTCTTTTTCCCGGTGGGATTGATCCGTTCTCCGATCAGGACCGGTCTGTCGCCGAAGGTCACGGCATGGGTATAGGAGCTGACCATGCTGATGCCCTTGTCCGTCACCGGCACCGGCTTTATCCCTTCGGTTTTCTTCACAAGCTTTTCAATATAGGACGGGGTCGTTCCGCAGCAGCCGCCGATCAGCCTGACACCTGATGCCGTATAGTCTGCCACGAGCTCGGAAAACTCTTCTTCACTGATATCGTAGATGGTTTTGCCGTTTTCCTGTCTCGGCAGGCCCGCGTTCGGCTTTAGGATGACCGGAAGAGAGGCTGTCTTCAGATATTCTTCGACGATCCCCTTCATCTGTCTCGGACCGAGTGAACAGTTGACTCCGATAGCATCTACCCGCAGGCCCTCTAACATCGCGACCATCGCAGAGGGAGAGGCTCCGGTCAGAAGCTTTCCGTCCGCCCCGTAAGCGTTGGACGCAAAAACAGGCAGATCACAGTTTTCCTTGGCTGCAAGCACCGCAGCCTTCGTATCCAGGCTGTCGCTCATGGTCTCAACAAAGACCAGATCCACGCCGGCCGCTGCTCCAAGCCGGATCGTTTTTCCGTATATTGCCACTGCCTCCTCAAAATCAAGGTCTCCGTATGGTTTTA
>JAILQQ010000198.1 GCA_024698885.1 Lachnospiraceae bacterium
GAGAGTTTCTTACAGGTTCTGTCAAGGGTGGAGGACGGAGACGGTCACCTCGGGCATAGTTCTAAAAAATGCTGGTTTTTATCTGCAGAAAAGTGCTGGAAATTAATTGCCGAAAAATGCTGGAAAATGCTTGCCGTTTACACCTCTTCGCTGTAGCCATAGGTCAGGAGGTCAAACTTTCTGTCCTGTTCTGGATTATGGGTAGAGGAATTCGGATCGGTGTCTGTCTGAGATTGACCGGAAGGCGATTGTTGCCGTTCAAAGGCGATATCACGTGCTTCCACGGGAGTCAGAAGGCAGGAGGGCATGACTTCGGATCTGCCGTCAGCGTAATCAATGACGGCTTTTGCATCTGTCAGGGATATATCTTCAAATTTGTAGCGGAGGAAGAGCTTTTTCTTGTTGACCTTTTGGTAGAGCTCCCTGCGGATCGAGGATGTCATGGGCTGGAGACTGGCAATGTTATGGGCGATCTCCCTCTCAGAAAAGGCGTGAATAAACAGCCGGTCGGGGAGGATGTTTTTATCTCTCAGATTGGCTTCGAGTTTTTGCGCGATCTTGATCTTTTCGCACATTTCTCGTTCAAATTCGAGGATGGGTTCAAGATCCCGGATTTCCTTACGGTCATGCGACAGCTTTGCTCCCACATCATTCATGCGGTTTTTCAGTTCTGTTTTTGTGGTGACATTGCATTTCTTCAGCATTTCCAAGGCTTTGTACATGAGATCCACTTTTTTGGCATAGGGGAAATTAGTGACATCCTCTGCGGTATCGTTCCTTAGGAGATCCATAAACCTGTTCTTGAAATACTGTATGATCTTTATTGCGGTCAGTATTAGCATTTCAAGTTCTGTGCGCCTTCTGCCGGATGCGGTATAGCGGTCTACATGCAGATGATAGACGCTTGTCGGTTTCTTCGCCAGTTCGTAGTGGATACTGGACGGGCCTTGGACAGTATTCTCTTCTGTCTGGGTGGATTTTTGGAGCCAGATATTTATGAGGTGGTTTCTGGTGAATTCTTCTCCGAGGCGGCTGTCACGGCACTTTCTGGTATCCGAATCGGGCATGGTATAGGCGACGGTGTTCTTAGTTTCCCTGATCTTGTATCCGGATTTGAGCATGAGGGCTTTGAACTCCTCCCAGGAGCTGGCCATGGAGGAGGCTATTTTGATATCGTTTTTAAGCTTTTCCTTCCAGGAATTGCCATCCTGTCTGGATTTCCATTCCTTCCAGGATACGCCTTTGTTATGCTGAAGGTTATTATCCATGAGTATAGGAAGGTTGTATTTCAGGGACAGCTCATCGTTGATGCGCCGTATCTCCCGGCGACGATCCATGTTCATGCGGTATTTACGGCCGATATGCTCCTTGGAGTATGCGTTGACTATGATATGGTTGTGCAAGTGAGCCGTGTTCATATGGGTGGAGACCACGCACTGATGGCCGGGGAAGGCAGCTTTGGCGTATTCGATGCCGATCTGGTGGACGAGGCGGGGATCCAGCCCCTCCACTTCCGGGAAGGACTGGATGACATGGTAGGCCTCGATGCTTTCTTTCTTGACGGTTTCGCCCGTTTTCTTGTCGGTTTTGGTGCCTGTAACCCTGTTAAGATGATCCGGTGCTGTTTCATAGTATTTTCTCCTGACAATCGAAAACTCAGCTGAAGCGCTGTCTTTGCTGCATTCAACTCCGGTAACGAGCAGGTTGGGATCTCCGTCAAGAGAAAAAAGTGTCTTCTCAAGATTCTTCGCATAATTCAAAGCATTGACAATATCTTGACCACTCCCCTCCATAATGAACTGTTCGATCATCATGCCGGGGTCATCGTTGATCGGCTTCTGGTAATATGTGGATTTTTCTTTGTCCGATGTATAGCTTATGGTGTTTTCTATGCCTTTGGTATGGTGAATTGCTATATCCTTTTCGATTGCCATATTTGTATTTCCTTACACGTAATTTAGAAGCTACATGCCTTCCTCGATTTTACTTTTCATTTCGTTATAAACCTTGGCTCGATTCTTAACCGTGAGATTGATCTGAACAAGCATGGCTGCTTTGATCTCTTCCGATAGTTGTATAAAACGTCGGATATCGGGTTCGAAAACAATCCCTTTTCCATTTTCCTTTATAAGATCGACAAAGGATTGGATGGCATTGATCACTTTTTGATGTTGAGACAGATATTCAAAAAGATCATCGACGGTATAATCGATTTTTTTGAAGTTTTTCGTTCTGATCAGCATACGGAGATAAGCTGTATCACAGAGGCCGAGGGCAGAGGCTTTTCGTTTAAGGATGGCGGCATCCGCAAGATCCAGCGTATAATTTCTGCGCCTGCCGGTACTCATTATATCGGGTGACATATCATCTGTTTCGGGAATGCCTTGAGACCCCTGCAGTTTCTCAGCGAGAAGCATAGCAGTATATTTGTTAGGAGAGAGATCCAGCTTTGATGCTTCTGCTGTGAGAGCCTTATATAGCTCATCGGCTATCGTTACGGAAAATCTCTTTTTCATTTTCGCCTCCTTTTTTATGATTTCGACTGAGAGTATTTCCGCCAAAGGCGGAAAGGGTTTGGGCGTAGCCCGACAGCAGGTGTCGGGGCGCAGCCCTGACCAAGCGGACCTGGTGGTGCCGTCAGGCACCACTTGGTCTCTGCTTGCTTCATTCGTAGAGGCCGCCGATTTGGTGGCCCCTGCGGATGTGTACCGTCCTGAGAATGGTCTTGAACGGCCGTTCTTTTACGGATTCGGAACAGGCTGGGTGAGCGGAGTCGCATCCGTTTCGGGAAGAGGGTAAGCTGCTTCCGGATCGGATGTACTTGGATCCGTTTCGGATCGGGATATGTTCAGCTCCGGCCGGGAGGCTTCCCGGAAATCAGTTTCGTCTGTCATCGGTGATTCTTCCTGAGGGAACTGATGATGTACAGGAAACTGACTCTCCTGCGGATTACGCGCCAGGCATCTCTTATAAAGGGTATGAACTGTGGTGGTTCCCATATGCCGTTCCTTCGATATTTTACGGAGACTCTTTCCGCTTCGAATATCCTCAGCTACTGCGTTCTCATCCTCGACGGTGTACTTGCGCTTGCCGCCGAATCGGAAAGGGCGAAGATCATCCTTGAAGATAAACATCCATCCCTTTTGTTGGCCGATGCTGCCTTCGTGGATTTCTGCATCAAGGCAGTGGGCAAAGTAGACTAAAATGTCTTTCGATTTGCTGCTGTCTTCCGGCTTAAAAGCTATAAACATCTGCATTTTTGTTTCCTCCTTTGGTGTGTCATAGGTTGCGTTCGAAAAAGGGTATGATTACAGGGATCCTGTAATGGCTTCATCCCATCTTCGGACTGTTCTCATAATAATAGGCAAAAAAAGTGGGGAGCTCTGGCAGGTGCGAAATCATGATTTCAGTGTTGATGGCTGCATATCTGTCAAGAGACGGTGCAGGGTACGGGAAGGTTGGAAAGACTTGAGAGATGTTCCGAGCACGGTCTTGAGACGGGGGCGTGATTCATTGGATCAGGGATAGGATCTGATAAATGTAAATGTCACCGTCCCATGACGGGGAAAGTACAAATCTGTTCGGCATTTGTCATAGGACGGTGACAAGTAAGGTTGATACCGAGCTAACATATGATATTGCATGGATAACAATGTATATCGCTTAAAATCGTAAGACTATCCGGCAAATATAGGGTAGTATCTGGGTGTTATATGGCGACACAGAATACTAACGGTACCTTAAATCCGATATCGTGTGGCGTATCAGGGATATCTTCAACCATAGCTTTTATTTCAGCAGTAATAATACGGATATCTGCCATGTTATCTCCGAGCTTCCGCAGATTATCCGAGCATAATATCGAAGTATTGAAAATTTCTGTTCCATGATCCTGCCGGAACAGTTTTCTTTTTTTGCCTTTTATATTGAGGGATGCAGCGTTGTATATCCGGAATACTGTGAAACTGACAGGAAAGGCGGTGATAAGAGATATAAAAGTGTATGCAAAACAGTATTTATGAACATGGTAACAGCAGAAAGGGGTGGGATTATGAGGATTAACAAGGAGCTTGCGCTGGATTGCCCTATGGCGACTCAGATATTGAATTCATCTTCCAGAAAAAAGAAGGAGCTGATCATAAGGCTTGCGGAGCGGCAGTTAAAGGAGCTGGGCTATAACCAGCATCAGTTCAGAAACAGTGAGGATATCAGGTTTGTCATTGAAATGATGGATCGCGGGTTCATTTCCGGATGTCCGGTAACCGAGCGGAGACGGAGTATGAACGCAGGAAGAGGCATCAGGCGTGTGTTGGCGGTCGAGGATACAAAATCGCGGGAATCCAGTTTCGGTAATCGGGATGACGGGACAGAGGTTCCTGTGAAGGGTAAGGACACGGATGTCAGCCCTAAAGGAAACGACATAGAAGTAAAGGATTTCAAAAATGAATATCTGGATGCTGTCCGCAGTATCCTCGGAGACGATGAGTTTGGAAGCATAACGGAAGGCGAGGTGTAGAACGATGGCAATGAAATATATAGCGGTGGATTGTGGGAAGGCGGATACGAAGGTTTGTCTGAAGCATGAGGACGGGAGCGTGACGAAAAGGATAGTTCCCACGACGTTAACAGAAGCTTCCGGGATGGAGGATCTGCAGAGGGAGACGGAGTCGGGAATCCTGGAGGTGGTGTACGAAGGTAAAACATATGTGATAGGGGCTCCGTCAAATGAGATGATCCGGGATAATTCCAAGAAGAATATGATCCATAAGGTGCTGACGCTGAGCGTGATCGCGGAAGCGGTGCCGGATGGGAGCTATGTAAGGGCTGCGATCGGCTGTCCGTTGCAGTGTTATGCTTCCAAATCGGAGAGGAAGGAGTATCTGGATTATATTCTTCCGGCGGGGAAAGTGGAGATCGAGCTGAACGGGAAGAAGCGGAGGTTTCTTGTTGACCGCAGGGCTGTCTTTGCAGAGGCTTACGGACCTTTGCTGCTGTTCCCGGAGAGGTTTGTGAACCGGACGGTAGGGGTGATCGACATCGGCGGCTTTAATGTGAACGGATGCTATTTCCTGAACGGGAGGCTGATTTCAGAGGCGAATATCACGAACCAGATGGGGAAGTACAAGCTGATGTCGTCTTTGATGCGGCCACTCAACAGGCTGTCGCCTACGGCTGATTTTCATATCTATGAGATTGAGGAGGCCTTAAGGCTGGGGTATGTGATCAATGCGGAGGAGACCAGCAGGAAGATTCTGGAGGAAGAGAAGAGCAAGCACCTTGATCAGATCGTGGAGGCTTGTCGTAAGGCCGGATGGAATATGGACTTTTGTGATCTGATTTTCTGCGGAGGGACGTCTCCGCTATTGGAGAAGCAGATAAAGACGAGGTTTCCGAAGGCTTTTATTCCGGAGGAGAGCAATTTCATCAATGCGATGGGGTATCTGAAGATGCTTACGAAGGTGGCTATTTAGAGAGCGAAAGGGAGGGATTGATATTGAGTACGGTAAGTAAAATTAAAGCTTTGTTTCCGGGACAGTATGTCAGGTGTGAGTATTTCAAGCCTGTGGTTGAGTTCGAATTCTGGTCTGCGAACGGGCTGCGGTGTATAGAGGGGGTTGTGCCGGAGGATGCGGAGGTTCTTGATTATCGTCTTCTTGGAGAGCGCGAATACAATCTGACCTTCTGGATGCCCATGGGAGAATATGTGAGCTTCAGGGAGCGGTTCGATGATAGGGATGCGAAGATCCTCTGCATTGTGCTTCCAAAGTGCGGGCAGTTTGTCTTTCGCAGGAGATTACGTATTGGGAATAAAGCTTATGCGCTGTTGATCCCCGGTGATTCTTTGGAGGAGGCTGAGCAAAGAGTGCAGGCATCGGTTGTTCTCGGTATTTGGCATAAGTATCTGGATCTGTCAAATGTTCTGAACAAGAAGGTATTTGAGGAGAGGGAGAGGTATTACGCGAGGAAGGGGAAGTACCCGTGATGTTTTGAGGGAACTTATGGGGTTTCAGTATAAACGTGCATGGAAATGTGAATGAACAAGAGCAGGAAGAAAAAAATCTGTGTTTGGCAGCTCCGCAGGGGGCTGTCTTTTTTTTGCCTTTTTTAATGAGGGAAGCGGTATTCACAGCTTTTTATCAGAAAGGGAGTGGAATTGATATGAGGGAAAACAGGCTGGTATTGGAGGAAATGAAAAATGTAGATCCGGGGGAGGTTGACAGGAGCAAGCTGGTTCAGATCGGGGATGTAAAGGTTGACCCCAAAAAGAAGAAGGATGAGAGAATTGCTGATTTTGTCCGTCAGATCAAAAATCCGTACTGTTATTTGGATGGGAAGACGGTTGTTAAGATCAGCTTTTCCGATACGGATCGAACTATTGAGGACTGCATTTCTGATTATTTGAGAGGTGCTTGAAAACCGGAAAAACGGTTGCAGGCTGTCTGGGATTATGTTACTATTAATAACGAAGAGATGCGGTGCATTTCTTCCTCAAGCCCTTCAAGGGCTTTGAGTTTTCCGGTCAAGTAATTGAACATGCCACAGACAGCCTGTACGTTGCGGCGGAGGTAGTATTCCTGCCCCGTGATGTTTATGTGGCTGTTTTTATATTGTTTATGAAGATAGCCTCGGTTTTTCTGGTTTGATTTGAACATCAGAGAAACGGAGGATTTTTTTATGCAGAAGAAGTATAAGACTGCAATCTATGCCAGATTATCCCGAGATGACGGGGACACTTCTGAGAGTAACAGCATTACAAGTCAAAAGGCTCTTTGCGAGGATTATATTGCAAAGCATTCTGATCTTGAGCTGGTTGAAACGTTTACAGATGACGGTTTCAGCGGAGTATCGTTTGAACGGCCGGGTTTTGAAAGACTGGAGCAGGCTGTTCGTTCCGGGCGGATCGAATGTATCGTATGCAAGGATCTTTCCAGGTTTTCGCGGAATTATATTGATGCGGGGAGATACCTGGAAAGGGTGTTTCCAAGTCTTGGGATACGTTTTATCGCTGTTAATGATTCCTATGATACACTGACTGCTAATCCGCAGATGGATTCCTTTATCCTTCCATTTAAAAATCTTATCAATGATTCCTACTGCAAGGATATATCGGTAAAAATCCGCAGCAGCCTTGAGATCAAAAGGAAGAATGGCGAATATGTGGGGAATTTCGAGCCCTACGGTTATATGAAAGCGCCTGAGAACAGTAACGTTCTGGTAGTTGATGAGTATGCGGCGGGGGTGGTTTCATCAATCTTTGCTATGTTTAAGGATGGGAAGAGTCCGGGGTTGATCGCTGAGGTTCTTAACGAGAGGGGAGTGTTGTCTCCGATGGAGTATAAGCTTTCCAGGGGAATCAAATGCCGAACACCGTTCAAAAAGGGTGAGCGGGCAAAATGGACTTATAACGCAGTAAAGCGGGTTCTGACGGATGAGGTTTACACCGGTGTTTTGCTGCAGGGGAAGAGCAGTACGCCTAATTATAAGGATCACAGGCTGAAGCCGAGAGAGCGTATGGAATGGGTACGGGCTGCGAATGCGGTTCCTGCTTTGATCACTCCGGAAGATTACTATGATGTGACGTCTCTGTTGAAACGGGATATGCGAAGTCTGGCTGATAAGGAGGCTGTCAATGTTTTTTCGGGATTTCTTTATTGTGCTGACTGCGGGCAGCCGATGGTCAGGACGAGTGTTCCGGCAAAGAACAAGACGTATTTGTACTACGTGTGTTCCGGGGCAAAAGGGAAGAATGGCTGCCGTCCTCACAGGATCAGAGTGGAAGAGGTTGAGAATACGGTGCTTCATGCAGTTGTTGAACAGATCAACAAGGTGCTGGATCTGGAGCGGTCGGTTCAGATGATAAAGGATGATCCGGGGGCTGAGAAGAGGCGGTTCGGATACGAGGCACAGATAGAGAAGCTCAGAGAGGAAATTGAGCGGTGCCAGAATATGAAGCTTCGGTTATATGAAGATCTGACGGACGGGATGATCAGCAGGGAGGAGTACAGGGAGTATCGGGAGCGGTATACAGCCGGTATTGAGGATAAGAACAGGGCAATTTCCAGTATAGAAGAGGAGATGGATAAATCGCTGGCAGCAGAGGAACAGAAGTGGATGGAGAGGTTTGTAGAAAACAGAAATATTAAGTCTCTGAGCCGAAGGGTGCTGATGTCCCTGGTGGATAAGATTTTTGTTTATGAAAACCATGCTGTGGAGATCCGTTTCAGGTATGGGGATGAATTTGACAGGGCGAAGGAGTTTGTTGAGAGCCAGGAAGGCTGCTGAACAGGAGAAGGATGCAAGGAAAAGGGATATAGAGGATATGCGGTTCCGGATGGAAAGGCTGAAGGGCGATAAGCTTGGTTTGTATGAGGAATATGTGGAGGGGAGTATCTCCAGGGAGGAATACGTAAGCCGTAAGAAGGCGTATGATCAGAGGATAGAGGCTGCTAAGATTGAGCTGGAGGAAGCGGCTTTAACAAGTAAGACGATAGAGGAGGATTTGCCTGAGGAAGTCGAGGTTGCTGTGAAGCAGTATTCGGAGCAGGATGAATTGTCGAATGAGATGGCTAAGGCTTTTGTTGAGGCTGTTTATGTTTGCTCGAATGAATCGATTGAGATTCGGTGGAGGTATGGGGATTTTTGGAATAGGGATGGTTTATCTGGAAGAGACAGCGAGAAGTAAGTATAGTATAATATCGTGTATGAGCGGTAACGGTGGGTCGTGATTGTACTATATGATCTGTCATGTTTATTATATTTAGGGAGAGTATTATGGGTGAAACAGGTTTTCGTTTTGCGGAAGAAAAAGACTGTTCATTGATTCTTTCTTTCATACGAGGGCTCGCGGAATATGAAAGGATGAGCGAACAGGTTGTGGCGACTGAGGAGCTTCTGAAGGAGTGGATCTTTGAAAAGAAGAAGGCGGAGGTCATCTTTGTCTGCGAGGATGGCAGGGAGGTCGGATTTGCTTTGTTCTTTCATAATTTTTCGACCTTTCTTGGGAGAGCCGGGTTATATCTTGAAGATCTGTTTGTTCTTCCTGAGTACAGAGGAAAGGGCTATGGAAAAGCTGTGCTCAGCAAACTCGCCCAAATCACCCTGGAAAGGGGCTGCGGGAGACTGGAATGGGCCTGCCTTGACTGGAATAAACCGAGCATAGATTTTTATCTGTCGCTTTCCGCCGAGCCGATGAATGACTGGACGACATACAGGCTTACGGGAGATACTTTGAAGAGAATGGCGAGCGGGGATACAATAAAATAAGGGAAAAAATATGTTCAAGCATAATCTCGAAACGATTTTTAAGCAGGAATCTCCTTTTAAGCTCTTTTTTTGTTCGTTATTGCTTTCGGGTCTGGGATATGGCATATACAAAGGAATATTGGACAATTATCTGGCAGAAATAGTCGCAATGACAGAGTTTGACCGTGGAGTGACTGAGTTTTTCAGGGAGCTTCCGGGGCTGATGCTTGTATTTATACTGGCGGCATTTTATACCTTTTCAGCAGAAAAGCTGTATAAGATCGGAGCGGTTATTTTGCTGGCAGGAATGGGTATGATAGCTGTCGTTCCTGCAACCAGGGTTCTTGTGACTCTGTCCATCTTTGTTTATTCTCTTGGGGAGCATATCCAGCTTGGAATGAAGAATACGATTACGCTTGAATATGCGGAAGAGAAGAAGGGAGGGACAGCACTGGGATACCAGAATGCAGTCTATCAGATCGGTACGCTTTTCGGGTTTCTTGTGATAATAACGTGCTTTTCCCGGTTTTTTCAGGATAAGCCCTACAGAACCTTCTTTCTTATATCGGCGGTGCTTTTTGCCATCAGTCTTGCAGTAAGCCTGAAGCTGACAGGAAAAAGTGAGCTTAACAGGAACAGCAGCCGCTTTTATTTTAAGAAGAAATTCAGAAAATACTATATGCTGGAGATTTTCTATGGTGCAAGGAAGCAGGTGTTCTTTACCTTTGGGCCGTATGTGCTCATCCTGTTTTACGGAGCGGATGCGGCAAGGATATCCCTGCTCTTTGCAATTTCAGCTATATCCGGTTATTTTTTTGCCCCGGCAGTTGGGAGAATCATAGACAGGTTCGGCTATAAGGCCGTTATGGTTACGGATACCCTGATTCTTGTTGTAGTCTGTTTCTTTTACGGTTTTGCCCACCATATATTCCCTAAGGATATAGCTTATACCGTCTGCTGTGCAAATTATGTCCTGGATTCGATCATTTCACTTGCGTCTATCGCAGCAAATGTATATGTCCAGGATATTTCCGACAGCATTGACGAGATGCAGAAGACGATTTCCACGGGAGTTTCCGTAAATCATATGATCACTATCTTTATTGCGCTGTTCGGTGGGCTGATATGGCAGAAGCTGGGGATTGAAACGCTTTTCGTGCTATCTGCTGTTCTTGGACTGTGCAACAGCGCTTATGCGGCGACGATCAAAACAAAACGAGGCGAATAACGACATGAAAGCGAAGAGCATGATGAATAGAATTACTGAAGATGATGACCTCATTAAGGTGGCAAACGTATCTGATATGGTTGAAGCAGAACTTTTAAAGGGATATCTCGAATGTGAAGGAATTCCCTGCTTTGTTAAGGATGCATATACTCCCGGACAATATTTACGCGTTCTTGGCTGGGGCAGTCCTTTTGGGACGGATGTTTTTGTTTCACGGGATAATGCAGACCAGGCGAGAACAATTATAGAGGAATATTCTGCTGCTAATGAGCTGACTGAAGAGGAGCTTACCGAAATGGCTCATAATTGCAAGGATATATGAGTGGAAGAGTGAGGAAAATGGTAGGATATATGAATCCCTGTCCCTGCGGATCAGGAAAGAAGAATAAGAAATGCTGTGGGAAGAACAGATAAATGCAGTATGAAAGGATGTGTATATCATGAATGCATACGAGGAAAAAGCAAGGAATAATCATCGAAGCTTTATGAATTGTTCAAAATCTGTCTACAGCGTTTTCAATAAGGTGAATCTCAATTATTCCAAGCCTCCCGCTCCTCGTTCTGAGGATGGCAAGTGCGGAGCCGTTCTGGCGGCCGAGCATATTATCAGGGAAACTGGAAAAGGTTCCATTGAAGCGTTTGATAGAGAGTTTGCGGATTTGTATGGCTCGCTAAAATGCTCAGATCTGCGAGGCGCTGCTACAGGGCAGTGCAATGATTATGTGGGAGCCGCAGCGAGAATAGCTTCACAGATCATTGGAGTGGAATGATCATCGGGACATTTAGCGATCAAAAAGTTCGATGAATACGGAAGAGCATATGGGGAGTAATGGATATTGAAAGTTGCGGTAAGTGCGTGCCTGCTCGGTGATGACTGTAAATACAACGGCGGTAATAATTTCAGCGAAAAAGTGGCAGAGTTCGTTAAAGGTCAGGAGGTTATTCCGATATGCCCTGAGGTTATGGGCGGGCTGTCAACTCCTAGAGAGCCTTCTGAAATAGTGAATGGAATAGTAAAACACAGGGATGGATCCTCGGTTGATGCTGAATTCAGGAAAGGTGCCAGACTTGCGTTAAAGAAAGTGATAGACAGCGGGGCTGAGCTGGTGATTCTTCAGTCAAGGAGTCCTTCCTGCGGGGCGAGTTCAATATATGACGGCACCTTTTCAGGGACGCTTATTCAAGGACAGGGAGTTTTCGCGAAGCTTCTGACAGAGAATAACATAAAGGTACTAGACGTTTCCGAGTTATAGACGGATGAACAGGAGATTCAATATGAATAGAAAAGAAATTTTTATAATCGTAATGGCCGCACTGGTGTCCGTAATGATGGGTGGTTGCAGCAATAATGGCACTCCCATGGAGACAACAAAACCGATTGCCGCCACAGAGCAGGTCATAGCCGTCGATCCGATTTCCACGGCTGAGCCTGAAATACCGGAAAAAACAGATACAGTTTTCGAACGGCAGGATGGAGAGCGGTTTGAAGAGACCATCATGCTCGAGGGGATGGAGGAAACTGTCAGGTACGAGCATGTAAGGGATGAAGAGATCGGATTCGAGATGGACTACGATTATGAGGCGTTTTCACGACACAGGGAACCCGGTAGGGAAAGCTTCATCTCAATCTATGACGATCCCGAAAAACCCGAAAATTTCCTCGAGGTGACATACAGTCCGGAGAATGCTGATGAAGCCTCAAAGTCCATCGAAGAAGAACTGTCAGAGAATTATGACATCATAAAAGAAACATTTGAGCTTGAACGCGCAGGCAGCTGCGTGCGGATTGATGCATCTGCTGCCAAAGGAGGAGGAACGCCGGATCTTTTGCAGATGTTATATATCATTCCGTCTGCTGATGGGAGCATAACCGCCACAGCTCATTATTCTTTCGAGGGCGCTGAGGGATTTGGAAGGCGCTTTGGCTATATCATGAACACCCTGTCGTTAATAGACAGAAGCGAAAAGGGGAAAATAACGGAAGAACAGGCACTGGTTGCTATCAAAGAGTATTGCTTTGCCGCTAATCCCGATCTGGAAGGAATGGAAGATTCTGACGACTATACCATCTACTGGGACGTAAGCACCAATGAAAACGGAGAGATAGTTGTCCTTTACAGATCTTATACAGGAGCCCAGATACGATACTATATAGATCCTGAGTCCGGAGAAACATACGTTACGGAACTTGTCCCGGAGATCATAGATGAAGAGCAAAGGACAGAGGAAGGCTTTAATGTAAAAGATTTTCTATGAATGGAGGGCTAAGCAATGAAGGTACTTATCATTAACGGAAGTCCAAGGATTAATGGCAACACGGCCATTGCGGTGAATGAGATGGTGAAGGTGTTTGAAAAAGAAGGGATTGAGACTGAGGTTGTACAGATTGGAAATAAGGATGTGCGCGGATGCATCGCCTGCGGAACCTGTTTTAAGAAGGGGCAGTGCGTATTTGATGACATCGTGAACGAACTGGCGCCTAAGTTCGAGGCAGCAGATGGGTTAGTTGTTGCTTCACCGGTTTATTATGCTTCTGCGAATGCTACTTTGATCGCATGCCTTGACAGGCTATTTTACAGTACTCATTTTGATAAGACCATGAAGGTCGGTGCAAGCGTGGTATGCGCAAGACGCGGCGGATTGTCTGCGACCTTTGATGAGCTGAATAAGTACTTTACGATCTGTGGAATGCCGGTGGCATCCAGTCAGTACTGGAACAGCGTGCATGGAAGGGAACCGGGACAGGCAGAGGAGGATGCGGAAGGGCTTCAGACCATGAGAGTTCTTGCAAGGAATATGGCTTTCTTAATGAAGAGTATTGCTCTTGGTAAGGAAAAGTATGGATTGCCGGAGAAAGAAGAATGGCAGCCGACGCATTTTATCAGATAATGGGTAAAAGATTCCGGGAAAATGCGTTAACAGGAAGAGTGTCGCCGTAAAGATGCCCCGCCCCGCTGCTAACTACATATTCGAAAATGATGCGAATTTTGCGGAGCAGTCATTCTGGTTGGACGGGGACGATGCCGAAGCCCTTGTGGAGCGGATATTGTTCAGCGTCTATGCTGACATCGAGTATTCTGACGATGGAGTAATGCATGCCCTTTGAATGCGCAGGAGGTTTTAAAGAGCTGTGGTTGTTATAAGACGAGTGTAGGGAGAACTACAATGGATAGCTATCTGTATGGAATAAAGGATGAGCTGGATACAGTAAAGTCTAATGATGAGTTTTATGAGCGGCTGGATGCGCTTGTATTGAAGCTCAGCAAACTTTGTCCGAATGGAGGGGCGGTAAAGGATCAGAAGTCAGCGGATGTGATGACGAGCCTGATTTTTCTTATACGAGAGGGCTATGATAAGGGCTATAGCATGGTTGTCCGGTGTGAGATGAAGCCTGTCGGGAAAGGAACTGTGATGAACGCCTATATGTCCTATACGCAGATCGATATGGGCAGAGTGTATTCAGTTTACACGACTAAAGATAAAGCACAGAAGGCAGTAGGCGATGATAAGTGGGCAGAGATGCCGGTGCAGTTTGTGATAAATAATCTGTTTAATAGAAAGGAAGCTTTTGCTTTTACATTTAACGGAGAGTACGGCAAAGGGGAGGAGATGATAATTGTCCCGCTCTTGATGCTCTGGCCTGTGTTCCAGGGGAAATTGCCGAAGCCTGAGAATTTCAGGGAGTCGAAGAAGTGAGGAGTCACTGTCTTTTGGCCTTTTCTGTCATCATAAGCTTGTTAAGAAGTATTATATAAAGAACTTTAAACCATAAAGACAATCGGAGTTTATGGAGGAAATAGAATGATTTATTTTAGATCAGATTATAGCCAGGGAGCACATCCCAAGGTGATGGAAGCCCTGATGAAAACAAATATGGAGCATACGGATGGATATGGATTGGATGCTCATTGTGAACATGCGAGTCAGATGATCCGCGAACTTATAGGCATTGAAGACTGTGAAGTACATATGATGGTTGGGGGTACTCCCTGCAATGTGACAATCATTGCAGCAAGTCTTAAGCCCTATGAGTCAGTCATTGCCGTGAGGAGCGGACACGCCTATTTTCACGAGACAGGCGGAGTTGAAGCGACTGGTCATCGTATCGTGGCGATGGAAGGTGAAAACGGAAAGCTTACGCCTGAACTGATTGACCGAGCATGGGATGAATATGAAGATGAACATACGCCTTTGCCCAGGATGGTCTATATTTCACAACCGACGGAGATCGGCTCGATTTACAATAAGTCAGAGATGAAAGCCTTGGCAGATAAGTGCAAAGAGCGGGATATGCTGCTATATGTGGACGGCGCAAGGCTGGGATCGGCGCTTACCTGTAGGGAAAATGACCTGAATCTGAAAGAGCTGGCTTCGTTCTGCGATGCTTTCTACATTGGTGGGACAAAAAACGGCGCATTGTTTGGAGAGGCGTTGGTAATCAAGAACAAGCAGATGAGGGATCATTTCCGTTTTATGATGAAGAGGCAGTGTGGACTCCTTGCTAAGGGAAGGCTGATCGGTGTCCAGTTCGAGGCACTGCTGGATGGCGGTATGGATAGCATTTATTTTTCGATGGCGGCACACGCAAACCAGCTGGCATCTGAACTGAGGGAGGGTCTGTCTAAAATGAATGTTCGGTTCTATAGCGAATCACAGACCAATCAGGTCTTTCCAATATTGCCTGTGGAAGTTGTCAGGGAACTTGAAAACGACTTTTTTTTCTACGAATGGGCACCGGAAAAAGAAGGAATGATACCGATTCGACTTGTAACAGCATGGGGAACAGAGAAGGCTGATATTCGGGAGTTTCTGGAAAAGACACGCAAGATCATGAAGATGCAGGAATAAATCAAACTCAAGTTTGTAGGAAAAATCTAGTTGTAAAGAAGACCGGAATTATAATCGACAGATTATTATTAAGGCGTATGTCTTATTCATTTCATTTGCCTGCTTCCAGGCATTTTATCAATGTCGTTATTTAATCATAGAAAGAAAAAGTTTAGGGTTTACTTTACATAAGCAAACATTCTCCTTGGTCGCACGGATATACGTGGGTGTATAGCCTGTGAGACCTGCAGGAAGAACGGAAAATGCGTATTTGATGATATCGTCAATGAACTGGCGGTGAAATTTGAAGAGGCTGACGGGCTGGTGATCGGATC
>JAILQQ010000249.1 GCA_024698885.1 Lachnospiraceae bacterium
AAAAACAGGGACTTGCAGGCAAGCCTGCAGTCCCTGTCCGATTGCTTAATCCGTTGTTTGAAATTATTCGATGATCGTTGCAACTCTGCCGGAACCTACGGTTCTGCCGCCCTCGCGGATAGCGAAGGTAAGACCCTGCTCGCAGGCTACGGGATGGATCAGATCGATCGTCATCTCTACGTTATCACCAGGCATGCACATCTCGGTTCCCTCAGGAAGATTGCAGACACCGGTTACGTCGGTGGTTCTGAAATAGAACTGCGGACGATAGTTATTGAAGAAAGGCGTATGACGGCCGCCCTCGTCCTTGGTCAGAACGTAAACCTGAGCCGTGAACTTATGATGGCAGGTTACCGAACCGGGCTTCGCCACAACCTGGCCTCTCTCGATCTCGGATCTGTTGATACCACGAAGCAGAACACCGATATTGTCACCGGCCTGTGCCTCGTCAAGAAGCTTACGGAACATCTCGATACCGGTTACAACCGACTTCTGGGTCTCTTCCTTGATACCGATGATCTCAACTTCATCAGACATATGCAGCGTACCACGCTCCACTCTGCCCGTAGCAACAGTACCACGACCTGTGATCGTGAATACGTCCTCAACAGGCATTAAGAACGGCTTATCCTTATCACGCTGAGGATCCGGAATATATTCATCAACCGTCTTCATCAGCTCCATGATGCTCTCGCCCCATTCTCCGGAAGGATCTTCCAGAGCCTTCAGAGCGGAACCTCTGATGATCGGGCAGTCATTGAAGCCGTACTTCTCAAGCTCTTCCGTTACTTCCATCTCGACCAGATCGATCAGCTCAGGATCATCAACAGCGTCGCACTTGTTCAGGAAAACAACGATATACGGAACACCAACCTGACGGGACAGAAGGATATGCTCCTTCGTCTGAGCCATCGGGCCGTCAGTAGCAGCAACAACGAGGATAGCACCATCCATCTGCGCTGCGCCGGTGATCATGTTCTTAACATAGTCAGCATGACCCGGGCAGTCCACATGCGCGTAATGTCTCTTCTCGGTCTCATACTCTACGTGAGCGGTAGAGATCGTGATACCTCTTTCCTTCTCCTCGGGAGCCTTATCGATCTTATCGAAATCCGTCACTACGTTGCCGGGAACTCTTTCTGCCAGCACCTTTGTGATCGCAGCCGTTAAAGTCGTCTTACCATGATCTACGTGACCGATGGTACCAATATTACAGTGGGGTTTGCTTCTTTCAAATTTAGCTTTTGCCATTTTTAATTATCCTCCTTAGATAACTTCACGTTCTTCTCCGGTACTAAGCTGTTTTGCCCGCTTAGCCCATTATATTGCATCAATAGTGATTTTACAAGAAAAAGTTTTGCTTAATTCCTGTTGTTCAGAACCTTATCCTGGATCGAAGCCGGCACTTTTTCGTATCTGTCAAAGAACATCGAATAGTTGCCCCGGCCCTGCGTCTTGGAACGCAGATCCGTCGCGTAGCCGAACATCTCCGAAAGGGGAACAAAGCCCTTGACCATCTTGCCGTTTCCGACATCATCCATGGTTTCGATCCGGCCGCGTCTGGAGTTGATATCTCCGATCACGTCGCCGATGTATTCCTCCGGCGTCGTCACCTCGACCTTCATGATCGGCTCAAGCAGTACGGCTTCTCCCTTCTGCATGGCATCCTTAAGCGCCATGGAACCGGCGATATGGAAGGCAAGCTCCGAAGAGTCCACCTCATGGTACGAGCCGTCGTAAACAACCGCGTGTACGCCCACAACCTGGAATCCGCCGAGGATACCTGATTTCATGGCCTCCTCGATACCGTCGCCTACCGCCGGGATGTACTCCTTCGGGATCGTACCGCCGACCACCTCCGACTCGAACTTGAAAAGCTCTTCTCCGTTGGCATCCATCGGCTCAAAGCGAACCTTACAGTGACCGTACTGTCCGCGGCCGCCGGACTGCCTTGCGTATTTGCTCTCCACATCCACAGGCTTCGTGATCGTTTCCTTATACGCTACCTGCGGTGCGCCGACATTGGCTTCTACCTTGAATTCCCTGAGAAGCCTGTCTACGATGATCTCCAGATGCAGCTCACCCATACCGGCTATGATCGTCTGTCCGGTATCGGGATTGGTACGTGCCCGGAAGGTGGGATCTTCTTCCGCTAACTTCCCGAGCGCTTCTCCTAATTTCCCCTGACCGGCCTTGGTCTTTGGCTCGATCGCCAGCTCGATGACCGGCTCCGGGAATTCCATGGACTCAAGGATCACCGGGTGCTCCTCATCGCAGATGGTATCGCCGGTGGTGGAATTGTTAAAGCCTACCGCCGCCGCGATATCACCTGCATAAACCTTGTCAAGCTTTGCCCGGTGGTTGGCGTGCATCTGTAAAATACGGCCGACCCGTTCCTTCTTGCCCTTCGTGGCATTCAGTACATAAGAACCGGCCTCCATTGTACCGGAGTAAACCCGGAAAAATGCGAGTTTTCCGACGAAGGGATCCGTCATGATCTTAAAGACTAAAGCCGAGAACGGCTCACTGTCTGAGGAATGTCTGACGATCTCGGCACCTTCCGGCAGCTCATCGTCCGAGGAAGCCTTGCTGTCTTCCATCACAAGGGGATCGATCCCCTTGATCGGCGGAATATCCACCGGTGACGGCATATACTCAAGGATCGCGTCCAGAAGCTTTTGTACCCCCTTGTTCCGGTACGCGGATCCGCAGCAGACCGGCACAGCCTTACATTCGCAGGTCGCCTTTCTGAGTGCTGCCTTCATATCAGATACAGAAATAGCCGATTCGTCCTCCAGATACTGCTCAAGCAGCAGCTCATCCAGATCACTGATCCTCTCTACCATTTCGGAGCGGTATGCTTCCGCTTCCTCCTTCATGTCATCCGGGATCGGTATGACAGAAATATCTTCTCCCTTATCGTCGTTATAAATGTAGGCTTCCATCTCAAACAGGTCAATGATACCCTTGAAGGAGTCTTCCTTCCCGATCGGGATCTGAACGCAGATCGCGTTCTTGCCGAGCTTTTCCCGGATCTGGGTCACCGCACCGGCAAAATCCGCCCCGAGAATATCCATCTTATTGATAAAAGCCATTCTCGGCACATTGTAGGTATCGGCCTGCCGCCATACATTTTCTGACTGAGGCTCAACACCGCCCTTTGCGCAGAACACACCTACCGCACCGTCGAGAACACGCAGCGATCTTTCCACCTCTACGGTAAAATCCACATGTCCCGGCGTATCAATGATATTGATACGATGCTCCAGAGCATCCTTCTGCGATTTCGTATGGTCCTGGAGCGTCCAGTGACAGGTCGTCGCGGCCGACGTGATCGTAATGCCCCGCTCCTGCTCCTGTTCCATCCAGTCCATCGTAGCTGTGCCTTCGTGAGTATCACCTATTTTGTAGTTAACACCAGTATAATACAGGATACGCTCGGTCAGCGTCGTCTTGCCGGCGTCGATGTGAGCCATGATCCCGATATTCCTGGTTCTTTCCAAAGGGTATTCTCTCCCAGCCAAAATTTCTCTCCTTGTACTTAGAATCTGTAATGGGCAAAGGCTCTGTTCGCCTCAGCCATCTTATGCATATCTTCTTTTCTCTTCACTGCCGAACCGGTATTGTTCGACGCGTCGAGGATCTCACCGGCCAGTCTGTCCTTCATGGTCTTCTCGCCCCGCTTCCGCGAGAACATGGTCAACCAGCGAAGAGCCAAAGCCTGTCTTCTGTCGGGTCTTACCTCGATGGGTACCTGATAGGTAGCACCGCCGATTCTTCTTGCCTTGACCTCGAGTACCGGCATGATATTGTTCATCGCCGTCTCAAATACATCAAGCGCGGGCTTACCCGACTTCTCCTCAACCTTTTCGAATGCTCCGTACACGATCTTCTGCGCAACACCCTTTTTGCCGTCGAGCATGATATTGTTAATCAGCTTTGTAACGACCTTGCTGTTGTACATCGGATCGGCCAAAACATCTCTTTTTTGAATATGTCCTTTACGTGGCACTGATCTTCCCTCCTTAATTAATGTTAAGACAATCGCATAATTAAATCATCGGTACTCACATGAATTTCTGAATGTGTTCAGCCTTTTATCAAAAAGGAATCTCAACAGCTACCAGTATTCTGTGGTACTTGATTTACCCAGATAACGCTTTATTTCTTGGGTCGCTTAGCGCCATACTTCGAACGGGCCTGTCTTCTGTTAGCAACACCGGCCGTATCTAATGTACCGCGGATCACATGATATCTGGTACCGGGTAAATCCTTGACTCTGCCGCCACGAATCAGAACTACGCTATGCTCCTGAAGGTTATGACCTTCGCCGGGGATATAGCTTGTTACTTCAATACCGTTGCTCAGACGTACTCTGGCAATCTTCCGAAGCGCCGAGTTAGGCTTTTTCGGGGTCGCGGTTTTTACGGCGGTGCAAACGCCGCGCTTCTGCGGAGACGTCGTATCGATCGCCTTCTTGTGCAGGGAGTTGAAGCCCTTGCCCAAGGCCGGCGCCGTAGACTTCTTCGTGGAAGTCTCTCTGCCCTTCCTGACTAACTGGTTAAATGTTGGCATTCCTTTTCACCTCTTTTCTTTTTTGTATTTTTGCAGCGGTCTGTTTCAGGACCGCAGGCTTTTTGGCACACAAAAACAGAACACTTTCTGAACGCGTGCTTTGTAATTATATGAGCGAAACACGCATCTGTCAAGAAAAATAATCGTATATATATGAAAAATCCGGTCAGCGAGCTGACCGGATCATTTCTGCGCCGATCTGTTCGCAGATCGTGCGCTTAGGCATGAACCTGTTCATGCCGATCCGGTCAGCAGGCTGACCGGATCATTTCCTTATACATAGCAGAAATCATTCCAGATACTGCGAAGCGATATCGTTCTCCAGCTCATCCGCTAACTCCTCCTGCCTGCGGGGAGAAAATAACAGGGCGCATTCATCCAGATGCTTTCGTCTTTCTCCGGAAATATCCCGGCCGAGCGTCCGGATCCTTTCCCGGTACCGGCTGAAATGCACGATATGGATCACGCCCACGATGAAAAGCAGCATAACGATCACCGTGATCACCACCGTGCGGGCTACCTGCTCCTTCTTAAGCTCCTTCGGGGATGCCGCAAGAGGAACCTCGTCATTCTCAAATACCACTAAGCTGTAATCGTCAAGCTCCTCGCTCTGCTCCGAGCCGGCCTCCGCCCTGTTGTTCTGATCCTCCGCCCGCACAGGAACCGCAAACAGGCAGAGCACACACGCAAAGGCAATAAATAACGTCGTTATCTTATTAATACTTCCGATCATTTCCTTTCGTACCTCGATCATACAGAACTGCCCCGGAATGCATAGCCTTCCAAGGCACAAAATACCTCTCCAAATTTATAAGACGTTTGATCGTCAAAAAAAGGTTCAGACCAAATTTCCCTACCATTTTCTCTGTGTTAGAGGTATAATTAATAAGAAATAAGGGGGTTCTGAACAGATACAAAAGGGGGTAATCATGGGACAGGATACTCTTAAAAGCTATAAGATCTATAAAATCGTACAGTTAGTGATACTGATCATTTTCGCGGTAGCCTTTTTCTGTTATCTCCACTTCGATCCGCTGCTGAAAAACAATCTGTATTCGAATAAAAATCTGCTGACGATCTGCATCTTTCTCTGGGCCTTCATGATCTACAGTGCCATATCGCTTTTCTTTGATTTTACCCAGCTTGAGCGGAATATCGTTGACGTCCACGCCCTGAACGAGACTGCCTTTCTCGATAAGCTGACAAGGCTTCCGAATCGCAATACCGTAGATCTTCTGATCGATAACTACGGAGAGCGGGATATCTCAAATACCGGCGGCGCGCTGATCACGATCACGAATCTGCCGGAGATCAACGAAAAGAGAGGCCGAAAGGAAGGGGACAATTTCCTTCGCAAATTCGCCTCCGCCTTTGAGAAGGTCGGCGACCGGTACGGCTTTGCCGGCCGTAACAGCGGCAATGAGTTCATTGTTATCATCGACGATTGTACCGTCGATAAAATGCAGAACTTTGTCAACGACTTAAGCCATGAGATCCAGACAGAGTTTTCCGCGGTGACCCCCGACGACATACCGATCAGGATCTCTTTCCAGTATGCCCTGAATTCCGAAGAAAAAGTAACCTCCGTCTCGGAGCTTTTGTCCCGTATCTATCAGAATGCTGAAAAAGGATAGCACATAATGGCAATCTTTAACCATGATTACATCGGTAACCTGGTTATGCGGGCCCAAGCGGATGATTCCGATGCCTTCGCGGAGCTTTACGCCCTTACCTATAAACATATATACAATTACGCAGGGCATTATTTAAGAGACGAGTATCTGGCGCAGGACGCGATGCAGGAAACCTATGTATCCGCGCTGAAAAACATCCGGAAAATAAAGGAACCGTCTCTATTTGTGGCGTGGCTGAATCAGATCTGTTTTCATGTCTGCTACGACATGCGAAAACGAAATGATGCCGGCTACGACTTATCTGTTTCCTCAGAGCTTTTGGAATTTATCAAGGACGACCATTCCTATCACGACCCGGTCATAAGCTTTGAGGACAAAGAGGAGGCCACCTCCTTACAGCACGCTATCACAGAGCTCCCCTTCAACGAACAGCAGGTCATTGTCATGCGATACTACAATGACATGAAGCTGGAGGAGATCGCGGCAGCCATGCAGGTTTCCCGCAGCTCGGTCAAGAGATATCTGATCTCGGGCCGGGAAAGACTGGCGAAAAAGCTGAGAGGGGAGGTGAGCGAATGATCGGCGGCAAAAAATACAGTATGGATCTGGAGAGCGCCAACAGCATTCTCCAGAATGTCTTAAAGGAAAACAATAAAGAACCGAATACGATCCCGTTTAACAAGCTGGTCCAGACAAACAAGGTCAATACGGCCTACGCGAAGATCTGCCGCATCACAAGCATCGTTCTGCTTGTGGCGATCTGCGTCGCGCCGCTCTTCTTCGGTGACCGGACCTTCAGTGTCCATAAAACCGGAGCCTTCGAAGGAATCATCGTCGCGGATCATCAGCTTTACGAGGATCATTTTGTGATGTATTTAAAAGGAAACAATATCAACTATCACGATATTTATGCCCGCAAGAACGACGGTACCTTTATCTTCCCCTCTGAAATCGACGAAGAGGCAGGTATCGTCACCTTCCCCTACAGCGGAGGCGGCATGATCATATTTGTGCCCGATGCAGGCGGCAGAATAATGCAGGCTGTGTTATCGGAGCAGGAGAGCAGATGAACAATCGATGGGGGCGGATATGCCTTAGCCTGATATGGACGGGGGTTCTCCTTACGCTCTGCGGCTGCGGCGAAGCAGGGGCAAACGCCAGGGCGCTCAGAGAGGGAGAGACCATCATCACCTCCACGGCGGAGGAGGGCACGGTCCGGGATAATACGCCGGTGGTCCTGATCCCGTCCTATGACGGCGATAATATCCTGGGAAACGAAAAAGCAGCGATCAATATCTCAAATGCCTCGGAAGGCTATATCGTCGTCAGTTATAACGGCGAAGCCTCTCTCGGCAAAATGCAGTTAACCGGAAACGAAGAGGTTACCTATACCTACGATCTGCTGCCCGGCGAAAACGAAGTGATCCCGTTGACCGCCGGCTCCGGCACCTATACGGTGACGATCTATGAAAATATCGAGGCGAACCAGTTTGCGACAGTCTATGCGACGAATTTTGACGTCACCATAGAAAATACCTACGGGCCGTTCCTGTACCCGAATATGTACGTCAATTTCAACAGTGATTCGGAGGTCGTGTCGCTTGCCGCCACGCTTGCAAAGGGCGCTGCCAGTGATCTGGAGGTCGTCTCCCGGGTCTATCAGTACGTGATCAGCAATATCAGCTATGACCATCATAAGGCGGAAACCGTGCAAAGCGGTTATATTCCCGATGTCGATGAGATCCTTGAGATACGCACCGGCATCTGCTTCGATTATGCCGCGATGATGGCCGCGATGCTCAGGAGCCAGCGGATCCCCGCGAGGCTCGAGATCGGATATGCCGGCGATGCCTATCACGCCTGGATCAGCGTTTTTACGCCTGATACGGGCTGGCTCGAAGGAATGATCGTATTTGACGGAACGACCTGGTCGTTAGTCGACCCGACCTTTGCCGCCAATACGGATGCCTCCGACCTGAGCAGCTTTATCGGGGACGGGACGAACTACTTCAGTAAATATGTATATTAAAGGAAAAGAAAAAAATGCCTAAAAAGCAAAAAGAGCTTTCCAATAAGGAGCTGGCGCTGTTTTTTGACCAGTTTGCCATGACCCTTGACGCGGGACTGAATCATACCGACGGCATTCAGATCATGTTAGAGGATGCCGCCAGCAGCGAAGGCAGAAAGATCCTCGAAGATATGCTGGAAACGCTGCATGAGGGAAAGCCGCTCTCAAACGCCTTTGAAACGCCCGGGGTCTTTCCGAAATATACCCGGGATATGATCACGATCGGCGAACGAAGCGGCAAAACCGATGATGTATCCCATTCATTGGCCAGATATTACGAACGGGAGGAAAACATCGCCGAGGGGATCAAAAACGCGGTCACCTATCCGATGCTGATCATCTTCATGATGTTTATCGTGATCCTCGTGCTGATCATCAAGGTGCTTCCGGTCTTCAACCAGGTATTTATCCAGTTGGGCTCCGAAATGAGCGGCTTTTCAAGAGGCCTTCTGACGCTCGGCAATGCCATCAGCCGCTATTCCCTGCTGTTGATGGGTATTCTGCTCCTTCTGATCGTGCTCTATTTTATTTTCGCGAAGACCGATGCCGGGAAAAAGGCGTTCCGCCGTTTTCTGGCAAAGTTCCCGCTCACCAGAGGCTTCTATCAGAAGATCGCGGCCGGGCGCTTCGCAAGCAGCATGGCTTTGACCATGAATACGAATCTCGGCCCGGATGAGAGTCTGGCCATGGTAAAGAATATCGTGGATAACGAAGAGGTGGAAACAAAGATCGAGGAATGCCGGAAAATGATCCGGGGCGGCCTTTCCTTTACGGACGCGCTCGTGGACAGTAAGATCTTCAACAATCTCTACTCCCGGATGATATCCGTCGGCGGCAAATCCGGCGCGGTAGACAAGGCACTGTCAAAGATCGCCGTGAATTATGAAACCGAGATCGATGACCGGATCGGCAATATCATCTCGATCCTCGAGCCGACGCTTGTCATTGTCTTCTCGATCATCGTCTGCCTGATCCTTCTGTCGGTGATGATGCCGCTTATGTCGATCATGTCAAGTATAGGGTAATTATGAACCGTTTCAGTAAGCCTGATCTTTTGAAAAGAATATTCAACGGGTCCACGCTGTCGGTGCTCGTTTTTGTGGTCGTGATCGCCGCTTTCATCCTCGGCATCACAATGGTTTCGGAAAGCTCCCTGACCGACGACCGGACGCTGCTTGAAAAAGCGATCACCAGGGATATCGTGCACTGCTACGCGGTGGAGGGGGTCTATCCGCCCTCCCTGTCCTATATCGAAAGCCGCTATGGCCTGACCTATGACCACAGTAAATATCTCGTAAGCTATGAATCCATCGGCTCCAATATCATGCCGAGCGTTATGATCATAGAGAAATGAAATGATCCGGTCGGAAAAGCGACCGGATCGGCATGAACAGGTTCATGCCTAAGCGCACGATCCGCAAGCGGATCGGCGCAGAAAGTGAAATGGAGTACTTATCTTGAATTTCAGAAAACGCGGCCGGTCCGTTGTGGATACCATCTTCATACTGGCATTATTTGCGGTCTTCATGATCTCCGCTCTGTTTATCGTGCTTTTCGGGGCGAGGATCTATAAGAAGATCGTGGCGGACGCCGATACGAATTATAACGCCCGCACCGCCATCGCCTATTTCAGCGAAAAGCTCAGGCAGCACGATACGGCGGACGGCGTCGAGGTGATCCGAAACGGGGACGCGCCCGTGCTGCGGCTTACGGAGGTCTACGGGGACAATATCTACTATACCTACCTCTATGAATCCGACGGATATATTAAGGAGATTACCTCTCCGGCCGATTACGAACCCATGTACGATACCGGCCAGAATATCCTTCCGGTGAGCTCCTTTTTGGTGGAAAAGACCGGAGAGCTTCTGTACCGCTTTGATATTACGGATGAAGACGGCAACCGGCTGGATTTTTATGTGGCGCTCTGCAGCCATGCACAGGGACAGACATGAAACGAAAAAACGCCGGAACCTCGCTGTTCCTAATGGAAATGATCATTATCGTCCTGTTCTTCTCCATCGCCTGCGCCGTCTGCGTACAGGCCTTTGTCAACGCGCATCTGCTTGACAAGCATACCATGGAGCTGAATCATGCGGTGATCGCTGCCCAGGGCTTTGCCGATGTGATGCGCGGCAGCGACGGAACGCTGGAAAGCCTGCTTGCCGCCTATCCTGACGCGGTCATAAAGGAGGGAAACGAGGGCCTGCAGGTCTTTTATGACAGGGAGTTTCATCCCATCGGAAAGGAAGGGAATACGGGAACAGCCTCCTACTGCTCCGACATCACGCTGACCTCCGGAGACAGGCTCCACACCATCCGGATCTCCGTCAGGAATATGGAGGACGAAACCGAGATCTACGCCTTAAACGCCACGAAATTCACGGGGCTTCCGTAGAAAAAGAGTAATAAAGCTTATGGAAAAAAAATCCACGGGCGGTATGAATGTGGGGACCTCGTCGGTCTTAGTCGCCTTTGTCCTGCTTTGCCTTGTCACCTTTGCGGGACTCTCGTTTTTAAGTGCCAATTCCGACTACGGGCTCAGCAAACAGACCGCCGAAAAGACCACCGATTATTATAATGCCGCTGCTATGGCCGATGAACAGTTAGTCATCATCGACGATATCCTGAAAGAAGTAAGGGCGCAGAATCCGGACGAGGGCGCTTTTTACGCCGCGGCCGCCTCCCGTATCAACGATATTCCGCAATACGGCTGGCTTGAGGACGGAGACAGACGCCTGATCTCCTTTCTCGTTAACATGAATGACAGACAGGATCTGAACGTGACGTTGCATGTCCTGTATCCGCAGGATCAAAACGCCTCCTGTTTTGAAATTACAAGCTATAATGTCGTTATCAACGAAAGCTGGCAAAAGGAAGTACAGGACGAAATACAGGAAAACGGGCTGATTACGTTTAATTAAGGAGAAAAGGGAATGGATTCTGTAGTAGACATTCTGGCAAAGATCACAAAAGAAGGACAGGCTTCCGATATCTTTATCGTCGCCGGACGACCCCTGTCTTATAAGGCAAACGGCGCGATCTACGAGGAAGGGACCGAACGGCTCATGCCGGCCAACACGCAGGAGCTCATCACGGCGATCTATGAGCTGGCGGGCAACCAGAGCATGGAACGTATCCAGAAGACCGGCGATGATGATTTTTCCTTCGCGATCCGGGGCGTCGCCCGTTTCCGTATGTCCACCTACAAGCAGAGAGGTTCTCTGTCCGCTGTTATCCGGGTCATCAATTTCAACATCCCCGATCCGAACGACCTTGGGATCCCCGACAGCATCATCCATCTGGCGGACCGCAAGAAGGGGCTGGTCCTCGTCACCGGACCCGCCGGCAGCGGCAAATCAACGACACTGGCCTGCATGGTGGATCATATCAACTCAACCAGACAGGCCCATATCATCACGTTAGAGGATCCGCTAGAGTATCTGCATATGCATAAAAAAAGCATCGTGAGCCAGCGCGAGGTCATTTCCGATACGGACAGCTATCTGACGGCCCTGCGCGCCTCCCTGCGGCAGAGTCCCGATGTTATCCTGCTTGGTGAAATGCGCGACTCCGAAACCATCAGCGTCGCCATGACCGCCGCGGAGACCGGCCACCTTGTGCTGTCTACGCTGCATACCATCGGCGCCGCCAATACCATCGAGCGTATCATCGACTCCTTCCCGCCGAACCAGCAGCATCAGATCTATATCCAGCTTTCCATGGTACTGCAGGCCGTGGTTTCCCAACAGCTCCTGCCCACCGAACAGGGCTCCATCGTTCCGGCCTTTGAGATCATGACCTTAAATCCCGCCATCCGGACGAACATCCGGGATCAGAAGGTCCAGAGCATTGATTCGATCATCGATACCTCCTCCCAGGAGGGAATGATCTCCATGAATACCAGTCTCCTGAATCTGTACAATGCCGGCCTGATCAGTGAAAAGACCGCCTATTCCTATACCACGAACCCCGATAACCTGGGGAACAAGCTCTACTATCTCGGCAAACGCAAAACCGGCGGGGAGATCACGGAAAATGAGATCGCGCCCGACCTGAAAAAGGCGATCAAGGATAAAAAGAAGAACAAAAAGGCCATGTCAAAGGAAGCCCTTTCAAATCTGGCTTCCGCCCCCAGCAATGACGATGCCGCCTATTCCGGAAAGTGGGACGACGACTGGAATGACGGCGACGACTGGGGCGACGAAAAACCTGAAACGCCTGAAAAGCCTGAAAGATCCGAAAAAATCGATAAATCCGAAAAAAAGGACGTAAAAAAGGAACCGGCGGAAAAACCCGCAAAGGAAGATAAAGCCGATAAGATCAGGCTTTTGTTAGATGGGTCTGCGGGTAATGCAGCCGCCCCGAAAAAGCACGGCCTGTTCGGAAAGAAAAAATGAAATGATATGATAAAAACGCTCCGGAGAGATCAATTCCCTCTCCGGAGAGTTTAATTTTATTGTTACATAACGACGTTTTTATTCCGCCGTATCCAGAACCTCTTCGTTCTCTTCGGGCGCATCGTCATAGGAATCCAGTTCCTCGTCGAAGCTTTCCGGCTCTTCGTCAAAACCCTCATCATCGAAATACACATCCTCTGTTTCAGGCTCATCGAAAGTATCCTCCCCCGGAACGATCTTCGGTCCGTAAGCATCCGCGATGCTTGTATCCAGAATCACATCCCGGTAGCGTCTCATACCCGTACCGGCCGGGATCGGCTTACCGATGATCACGTTCTCTTTCAGGCCGATCAACGGATCCACTTTACCCTTGATCGCGGCCTCCGTCAGGACCTTTGTGGTCTCCTGGAAGGAAGCGGCCGACAGGAAGGAATTCGTCGCAAGCGCCGCCTTGGTGATACCTAACATGATCTGCTTGCCTTCGGCAGGCTTTTTGCCTTCCTCCTCGAGACGTCTGTTCAGATCCTCGTATTCCAGAAGATCGACCAAAGCCCCCGGCATATATTCCGAATCGCCGTTTTCTTCGATCCGGACCTTCTTCAGCATCTGGCGTACGATCACCTCGATATGCTTGTCGTTGATATCCACGCCCTGCAGACGGTAAACCTTCTGCACCTCGCTGATCATATAATCCTGCACCGAGTCGATACCTTTGATCTTTAAGATATCATGCGGATTCACGGAACCCTCTGTTAACGGGTCGCCCGCTTCGATATCGATCCCCTCCGGGTTGTCGAGGATCGGCGCGATCACACGGGAGCCGAACGGGATCAGGTAACGCTTCATATCGCCGGTCTCGGCATTTGTTACCACGACCTCCTTCTTCTTCTTGGAATCCTCGATCACCGCATGACCGGCGATCTCGGAAATGATCGCGAGGCCCTTCGGCTTTCTCGCCTCGAAAAGCTCCTCGACACGGGGAAGACCCTGCGTGATATCGTCACCGGCCACACCGCCGGTATGGAACGTTCTCATGGTCAGCTGCGTACCGGGCTCACCGATACTCTGCGCCGCGATGATACCGACGGCCTCACCGACCTGTACCATCTCGCCGGTCGCCATATTGGCGCCGTAACACTTCGAGCAGATACCGTTATGGCAGCGGCATGTCAGGATCGTGCGGATCTTCACGCCCTTGGAGGCCGGATTGTCAATCCTTCCGCCGTTCTCCTCGTCCTCGATCTGGAAAGGCTCGCCGTTTTCGTCAAGACCGCCCGCCAGTACAAGATCTGCGCGGCGCGGCGTGATCATGTGATTCTTCTTTACGATCACATTGCCGTTCTTATCGAGAATATCAAGGCAGCTGTAGCGGCCTAAAATACGGTCTCTTAAGGTCTCGATCACCGCTTTGCCGTTCATGAAGGACTTGACATACATACCTGTCAGCTCCTCCCTGCCCTCCTGGCAGTCCTGCTCACGGATGATCAGCTCCTGGGAGACATCAACGAGACGTCTCGTCAGATATCCGGAGTCCGCGGTACGGAGTGCCGTATCCGAAAGTCCCTTTCTGGCGCCGTGAGCGGACATGAAGTATTCCAGAACGTCAAGACCCTCACGGAAATTCGACTTGATCGGCAGCTCGATCGTCCTACCGGTAGTATCCGCCATCAGGCCGCGCATGCCGGCAAGCTGCTTGATCTGCGAATCCGAACCTCTCGCGCCGGAATCCGCCATCATGTAAATATTATTGTATTTATCCAGACCGTCGAGCAGTACCTTCGTCAGCTCTCTGTCTGTCTTCTGCCAGGTCTTGATAACGCCCTCGTAGCGCTCCTTCTCCGTGGCCAGACCTCTGCGGAAATCACGGGTGATCTTATCCACGGTATTCTGGGCCTCTTCCAGAAGCTCCTGCTTCTTGGCCGGCACCGTCATATCGGAGATCGAAACCGTCATCGCCGACTGGGTCGAGTACTTATAGCCCATGGCCTTGATATCGTCAAGCACCTCCGCCGTTCTCGTAGCGCCGTGGGTATTGATGACCTTCTCAAGGATCTGCTTTAAGTGCTTTTTGCCTACGTGGAAATCGATCTCGAGCTTCAGCAGGTTCTCGGGGTTTTCTCTGTCCACAAAGCCCAGATCCTGCGGCAGGATCTCATTAAAGATCATGCGGCCGAGGGTCGTATCGATCATGCCGGAAACAAGATTTCCGTCCCGGTCTTCCTTTTCCACCCGCACGTGGATCCGCTGATGCAGCGTAATATCCCCGTTCTCATAGGCAAGTAACGCCTGATTCATCGAATGATATCTGCGTCCGAACAGATCGATGAAACGGCAGATGACCCACCGGTCTCTTTCAGGATCCACACAGACACGGATAAAGGTATCGCTGTCAAGCTTTACCGGAGAAAGCTTCTCCTTCTTCTTCTCATCCGCGGTCACATAGGCCTTGTAGGCTTCTTCCGCCTCGGCGATCGTCGGATAGGAAAGGGTAACCTCCTCATTGAAATCCGGATCAGAGGAATAATCCCTGTATTTATGCATGGTCAGGTAGTAAATACCGAGAACCATATCCTGCGAAGGCACCGCCACCGGACCGCCGTCCGAAGGCTTTAAGAGGTTATTCGGGGACAGCAGCAGGAAACGGCATTCTGACTGCGCCTCAACGGAAAGGGGCAGATGCACCGCCATCTGGTCACCGTCAAAGTCCGCGTTGTAAGCGGTACAGACCAGGGGATGCAGCTTGATCGCCTTACCCTCTACTAAGATCGGCTCGAAGGCCTGGATGCCGAGACGATGCAGCGTAGGCGCCCGGTTTAACATCACCGGATGCTCCTTGATCACCTCTTCGAGCACATCCCATACCTCAGGCAGAAGGCGCTCCACCTTCTTCTTCGCGTTTTTGATATTATGCGCGGTACCGTTTGCCACGAGCTCCTTCATCACGAAGGGCTTAAACAGCTCGATGGCCATTTCCTTCGGCAGACCGCACTGATAGATCTTCAGTTCGGGACCGACCACGATAACCGAACGGCCGGAATAGTCGACACGCTTTCCGAGAAGGTTCTGACGGAAACGGCCGGATTTTCCCTTTAACATATCAGACAGAGACTTTAACGCCCGGTTGCCGGGACCCGTCACAGGACGGCCTCTTCTGCCGTTATCAATCAGCGCGTCAACGGCTTCCTGCAGCATACGCTTTTCGTTGCGCACGATGATATCCGGCGCCCCGAGGTCCAAAAGCCGCTTTAAACGATTGTTCCGGTTAATGATCCTTCTGTACAGGTCATTCAGGTCGGAGGTGGCGAAACGCCCGCCGTCCAACTGCACCATAGGCCGCAGATCGGGCGGGATCACGGGGATCACGTCCATGATCATCCACTCAGGCATATTGCCGGAGCTGCGGAAGGCCTCAACAACCTCTAACCGCTTGATGATCTTTGCCCGCTTCTGGCCGTTTGCGTCCTCAAGCTGGCTTCTCAGATCCTCTGCCTCGGTATCAAGGTCGATATCCATTAAGAGCTCCTTCACGGCCTCGGCACCCATGCCGACCCGGAAGGCCTTGCCCCATTCGGAGAGCATCTCCTGATATTCCTTTTCGTTCAGGATCTGCTTGTACTTCAGATCCGTCTCGCCCGGATCGAGTACGATATAATTGGCAAAGTACAGAACCTTCTCCAGATTCCGCGGGGAAATATCCAAGATCAGGCCCATGCGGCTCGGAATACCCTTGAAATACCAGATATGGGAAACCGGCGCCGCCAGTTCAATATGACCCATCCGCTCCCTGCGGACGCTGGCCTTGGTCACTTCAACGCCGCAGCGGTCGCAGATCACGCCCTTATAGCGGATCTTCTTATATTTGCCGCAATGGCACTCCCAGTCCTTGCTGGGTCCGAAAATTCTTTCGCAGAACAGACCGTCCTTTTCCGGTTTCAGCGTTCTGTAATTGATGGTTTCGGGCTTCTTGACCTCGCCCCGGGACCACTCTCTGATCTTTTCGGGAGAAGCCAGTCCGATCCGAATCGCGTCAAAAGTCAACGGCTGGTAAACTTCTTGTTTATTATCCGGCATGATGTTTTCCTCCTAAGCTTATGATGTGAAGGAAGCACTGAACAGATCAGCTCTCCTTAGTCCTCGAAGTCCTCGGCGAAGACCGGCTCCGCCATATCCGGATCGTAGTCCGGGAAGTCCTCCTCGGGCTCCTCACCGCCGTCGTCCGAATAATCATCATATTCTATATTTTCCAGCTGACCGTCTTCACTGAATTCCTGCTCGGTATAGCCGTTATTCTTAAAGGATTCTCCGCTGTTTCTGTACTTTCTGGAATCCTCCTCCAAAATGGAGCGGAAATCCGTTTCGCCGTAATCCACGTTCTCGCCGATCTCGACCTCGGTATTGTCGCCCCGGAGTACCCGTACATCCAGTCCCAGAGACTGCAGCTCCTTCAAGAGCACCTTGAAGGATTCCGGAATACCGGAATCGGGGATATTGTCGCCCTTAATGATCGCTTCGTAGGTCTTCACACGGCCGATCACATCATCCGACTTCACGGTCAGGATCTCCTGCAGCGTATAGGATGCGCCGTAGGCCTCTAAAGCCCAGACTTCCATTTCTCCGAAACGCTGGCCGCCGAACTGGGCCTTGCCGCCGAGAGGCTGCTGCGTCACCAGAGAGTACGGGCCGGTGGAGCGGGCATGGATCTTATCATCCACCAGATGATGCAGCTTCAGATAATGCATATGCCCGATGGTAACCGGATTGTCAAAGAACTCGCCGGTCCGGCCGTCACGCAGCCTGACCTTTCCGTCCTTACTGATGGGAACGCCCTTCCAGAGCGCCCTGTGCTCCCTGTTGTCAGAAAGGAACTCATAAACCTCCTTGCCGAGCTCTTCCTTATGGAGAGAGGAGAAGGTAGGTCCGTTCCTGTCATAATCCGGATTCTTCGCCGCCTCTTCCTTCGCTTCCTTATCGTCAAAAGGTAAATTCACATAGTCATTGGCCAGTTCCAGCGTGCTGACGATATCATCCTCGTCCGCGCCGTCAAATACCGGCGTCGCCACGTTAAAGCCGAGGGCCTTTGCCGCTAACGAGAGGTGGATCTCAAGCACCTGTCCGATATTCATTCGGGACGGCACGCCAAGGGGATTCAGCACGATATCCACGGGACGTCCGTTTGGCAGATAAGGCA
>JAILQQ010000261.1 GCA_024698885.1 Lachnospiraceae bacterium
GGTTATGCGGATAAAAACTGGGGACGTGATTTTACCAGCCCGTGGGTATGGCTTTCCTCAAACTGCCTCATCAGCAAAAAGACCGGAAAGCAGCTCGAAAACAGTGTATTCGATATAGGCGGCGGACGTCCGAAGATATATTTCGTCCCTCTGGACAGACGGCTCCTCGGTGTTTTTTACTATGAGGGAAAGGAATACGATTTTAATTTCTCCAAGCTGCATCTTCTCGCAAAAACCGAGTTTTCCTTCGAAGAGCTGGAGGATCGCGTAGTCTGGCACGTGCGTCAGGAAAACATCCACGCCATTATGGAAACAGAGATTTTTTGCAACAAGAAGGACATGCTGTTCATTAATTACGAAGCACCCGACGGTACAAAAAAGCACAACCGCCTCTGGAACGGAGGCAATGGCTGGGGCACGATCCGCCTATATGAAAAGAACGGAAAGGAAAACGTTTTGATCGATGAGATAACTGCATCAAAGGTCGGATGCGAGTATGGTGAGTATGACGCTGCTGTCCCGGATGCAAAAGCGGATTAGACCATCATAAATCGCTCCTAAAGTGCTGTAAGAACCATGTAGCCGGATGTACAATGGTTTCATCAAAAGAGAGGAGGACATTCGGATGATCACATTATTCATCGTTTTCATGATGGCTTTTTTCTTTAAGATGATCGGATTTGCTTTCAGAATGGCTTGGGGACTGACAAAGGTATTTTGGGGTATTATTATCATTCCCGCTGTACTGATCGGGTTGGTAGTGTTCGGGCTTATCCGGTTCGCGTTCCCGATCCTCCTGATTGTTTCAGTCGTAATGTTGATAAAGTCTGCTTTCTCAGACGAAAAGGATACTGATGCAGTAAGGATCAGATAAAGAAATCTAGAGGGGCTGCAACTATGATTGCAGCCCGCTCTTTGTATTGTCGCTACAGTTTTGCGTACCCCGAGATTTCCTCGAACACCTTCAGCAGAGCTCTCCAATACGGCGGATAATCATTATCACCCAAGTACGTTCTTTTCCTTCCTTTAGTCATCTTGATTTCAAGCTTCCACTGAGTCCCCTCGAGCACGCCCGGAATTACATATTTCTTTTTCCACTCATGGAGGTTCATTTTTCCATATAAGGTGTCAACAAGGCGCTTCCACTCTTTTGCAGATATTTGTCTGTCCGGCATCATGTCTTCTTCAGATACTGCCGGTCCCATTACCGAAACGCACACCATTGCACCGGACTTATTCTTCTTAACAGATATCTCAGTCCAGCCGCCACGGAATCCTCCGACAGATAAGATTACCGATGTGACAATATCGCGGTAGTCCTCAGCTACACCGGTCTTGCTGTCAATCAGGATCGGCGGAGTAGCAAAGTCCTTCTTACATGCATTGCACCTTTTGGTAGGACCTAACGGTACAATGGCTCCTTCCACAGACACAGCTGGATAGCGGCATTCGCCGAGCACTACCTTGCCTGAGTTGAGTTTTTGCTTCATCTCATCATCATGAAACGGATATCTGTCTATGAACGTTGCTGTGTTCGAGCTCCCGCAGCGCGGGCATCTGTTATAAGTCCTTCCCATCAAAACTACCTCCCCGGTTTTTATTTTTATGATATGATAATACCTCTAATAAAAATAATAGCGGTCGCCCGGCAGGCGACCTATAAAAACACCGGAACCATTATTATGATATTGGTGTATAATAAATATGAGCAAGTCATAAAATCACCTTCCTTCGCTGCTATGACATGTGAGATTCTTTTCGCGATACAGACAATTTCTCTCGCTTCAGGAATTTTGCTGCGCTTTTTTTATCTCATCCAGCCATTTCGCCGCCTGTTTATTTTCCAGCGTCAGTAATATGCATATCAGGACATCAAATGCCACAAAGGCGAGGCAGACGATCACCTGACCGAAATATATCCCGAAGACCAAAGACGCGATTGGAATAACTATAGCCGCGTAAAAATATGTTGGTGAAAAATAGATCCAGTAGTATGGCAGAAAATGCGCGCCGACGGCTATTGCGTACACCATGATCATCTTTTCCGGAGCCGCGTACATTACCCACAAAACTATTGGAAGATACAGCAGCTGGTTAAGCGCCGCAACTATCGAAAGCCCGCTGAGCGGGTTTTCCTTGCTGAAAATATTCACTTTGAGGATCTTTCCGCAAAGCATCCCGACCGGCATGAGCAAGGCGGAACAGCACATCGCGATGATGTTTTTATAGTACAGATTCAGCCCCGTCAAAAAAGTTATGAGCATTATAGTCCATAAAACCGCCGACGCCATGATAAACGGCAGTCCTTTTTTCTGTTTAACCGCAAATTCGATCTTTAACTCTGTCAATACCTGTCTCTTAGATATGTTTTCTGTCATGTGAATCATCTCCTACGTATATCGCTTCGGTCCTTCAATCAGTACTGCACCGATTCCTTCAAGCTTTCTTTTTACCATTCTGTCAGCTATACGCTTACGGTAACTTAGCATTCTCTATCCAACCTCTTTCCTCTAAGGTCTACCGCCATTTTACCATTCATTCGGCAAGTTGGCGCGTTTACATTCGGTAAGTTGGCTTTTTCTGGTTCGGTGAGTTGGCAGTCTTTATCCTATATCTAGAAAAACAGATTCCTCTTTGAGATAAGGCCGCACCCTTGCCGGAAGCCTTACTGTTAAAACTAATGATCTTAATCTGTGTCGTCGTCCTCGTCCTCATCATCTTCATACCAGTCCGGTGCAGCTCCTGCGTTTGCCCACTCTTCTTTCATGGTTTTCCCGGTCTTCGTCAGTACTTCCTGAATACCGTCCTTCAGATTGAGCACAAGTGCCGGACGGACGCCGAAACCGCCATCCTCGATATACTCAGAGGGTTCGTCTTCATATCCGGTTCCGGTATCGTACTCATCCCCCCAGCAGGTATTAAAACTGATTCCCCCGCCTCTCGTCATCAGGCAGAAAGGCTGACCGTATTCTTTGTTAGCCGAAGGTGTCCTTAACCACCAATAGCAGGAGGATATATAATCGACATTGGCAAGAAAGACTGTTCCGTAATCGCCGTCACCGTCATATGTCCACACTCCCAGACCATAGGACGCGGGTGCACAGATGCGGTCCTCTTGACGTTCGAACCCGAGGTCTTTATTCTTTACCTCTTCCTTCGAAAGCAAAAATATCTTATCCGTACAGGCTGCATCTTCAAGCTCGGTGTCGGCAATAAATGCGATCTCCTCTTTGCTGAAAGCCGCATTCAGGAACTCTTCGTTCAGATGTTTTCTCAGCTTGCTGTTCTTCCATGTACCGTCAAAGGACTCTTCATTCTCATCGGTTTCTATGCTTTCGTCGTCCTCATCATCCCAATCGTCCTCATCATCCCAATCGTCATCTTCATCATCGTCATACAGGAATTCATAGCCTGTATCGTCGATGACTCCTTTTTCGAGTACGAAAACGCTCACCAGAAACAACTTTCCGTTTTTATTTGACAGAACGATCCAGTCGATAGGTTCCTTACCGGTATTCTCGCCCTGATCACAGGCACCGAATGTAACGATATCACCCCGGCTGATCCCCAGCGATGCGGGGTCAAAGCTGTTTTTCACGGTTATTTTCTTAACCTTACTGTATGCGCCCCAAATCTTATCGGTGCTGTCAGCGGCATATGCCTTTACCCTGAAGGAATACTTTCCGGAGATCAGAGTATCTACAGCTACGGTCCTTTTTTTCCTGCCGCTGAGTTCTACGGTCTTCACCGGCTCATACGTCTTCGATCCGGGCATCTTCGCTTCTATCAGGAATCCGGCCGCATTCTTTGTCTTTTTTATGGTCACGGTAACTGATGCTCCGTCTTCAGCTGCTTTAACGGAAATAGTGGGCTTTGCGGGCTTTGTTGCCGCAGATGCGGGCTCAACATGATACAGCAAGCCGAAGATCATAGTCAATGCGAGCAGCATCGCAAACAATTTCCTGTAGTTTTTCCGCTTCATATCTCTAACCTCCTTATACGCTTATCTTATCCCACGAACGACAGATCCTCTCCAAAGGGGTCGTCCTCAAAATTCGTAATATAATGACGCTCAAGGCGCATGTATTCGTCCTGATAAAATTTATGGATACGGTATCCGTCCTCATCATACATCACCAGACTGCTCCCTATGAAAAGGTACGATCCGTGTTCGTCAAACGGCGAATCCGGCGTCGATTCAAAAGTCCAGTCATCATGGAAGGTATAACCACCGTCTTTTTCGTCATACATGTAGGTTCCCGGCGCTCCTTCCGGAGGTACATGGGGGTTCTCTGCACGCTTCTCATAAGGCAGCCCGTCGATATACAGATATCCGTCATCAGCGATCTTAAATCTCCTGATCGTTCCCCATGTAGCTCCTTCGGATACGTATGTTCCGTCGCTGTCAATTTTATCAAGAAGACCTACTTCCGCAGCACCGCGCTTTTCTACATAAGACCAGATACCATTAGCTGAAAGGATAAAATAGTGGTATTCATCCGGTTCTTCAACCGGATCCCATGATCCTTCAAGATCCGCGAAAGGATACTTCTTTTTGTAAAACGCATCCAGGTCTTCGCAGTGTGCGCATCCGTTTTCCATCACAAAATACGGTGAGCCCGATTTCGGCGTACGGGTCAGCATTATCTCAGGCCCGCAGTTGTTGAACGACGCGGCATAGGTACCCCAATCCTCATCATAATAGATACCCAATTGGGCTACGTCTGTGCCATATTCACACTCATCCAGGTAAAAAAGCGAGTTATGTATGGTGTAGGTACCGCATCTTTCCTCTCCGCCGAAGAATTTCCAGGTACCGTTTCCGTATAATTCGAGATAATAGCCCTCCAGCCAGCCGTCCTCATACCATCTTCCGACTACGGCCTCGACCTCAAAATCCGACTCGGCAAACACCGCCTTGTTGATATCTTTGAAATTACCGAGTTGGGGTGGTTCGGAAAAAGGATGATATATGAATTCCCCGCCGAAAGACCTGCCTGAACTGCCGCTCTGACTGCTCGTGCTGCCTGTGGGCTCGTCAGGTGCATCATCCGGATCGTCACCGGGCTCATCTGAATCGTCAATGGGCTCGTCCGACTCACCTGTGTTCCTGTTATCATCTTTGCTGGTATCTTTCTTGTCGTCCTTATCACTGTCGTTCTTATCAACCGATGAAGAAATACTCTCCTCCTTGGTTTCTTTCCCTGTCGGTGCCGGAGCACTTTCAGGTGTTGCGAAAAAACCGACAACCAGAAGAACTGCCGCTATCGCGACCCTGACCCCGAGTTTCAGTTTGACCTTCTCAAAGAATTCCTCAACCAGCTTTATGGGCAGTAATACTGCAGCTCCCACCACAAAGATGATCGACGAAATAGACGGGCACCATATCAGAGCGCATATCAGGAACAACGCCACGAACACCCATTGAATTATCATCTTGACTGTTTTCATACGGATAACCTCCCTTTATTTGGATCAGTTTACCATCCTCTTTTTAAATTATACTTTTTCCTAAACAAAAAAAGAAGTAACCAATGGTTACTTCTTCCGAGCAGCCCGCCACGACAGGACGGTCTTATACCTCATATAATCAAAGTGGTCTTACACATATCCTCCGGCGATCAAGAAAGAAACCAGATGGATCAGCAGAATAGCAATAATCGCAATTATCCTGATCTTGAAGGTGATCCTGCACTTCTCGAAAAAATCCTCCACCGGCTTGATCGGTACTATGATTATTGCTCAGATCAAATATCCCCATCCCGAAAGCTCAGGAAGATATCCGAATGCGAGAATCAAATATAGCGCTGTCAGTGCCCACTGAATAATTGTCCTTATAAGGTTTTTACTATTGGTCTCCATGTTTTCCCCCTCGATTATTTTTTCATCCCAACATCCCCGGTTCCGTCCCGGCACCCACGGTGATAAAACACCCGGTTGGTCCTTCCATCATCTAACGGGATGACATTCTTTCATTCTCTGCGCAGGACTCCGACCCATAGTTCATTTGGCGGAATCCTCATGCTGCCGTCCGAACGCAGTGCACACTCCCGGCCGGAATACGGATCCCAAAGAGTCTTTATCCGCTCAGCACCTTTATCGATGGTAAAGGAGATCGTTTCGGTTCCCTCATTGCAAAGGTAAATATATTCATCTTCGCCCTTCTTCAGATGTGAGAACCTGAGCTCGTAAGTATCGCCCGAAAAACTGAATTCCGGATCGATATGGCTCCTGATCTCATCCAAAAAGCCCGGGTCTTCAGCATATTCCTCATCGACCTGGAGCAGCGTTCCCCCGCATGCAGTAAACTCTTTCAGCTTCGCTTTCTGTCCTGCCGAAAGACAATCATATTCGCTGCACTCTGCCATGATCACCCTGTATTCCTGCTCCGCTATCGTCAGTTTTCCATCGCGAACACAGCATTCTTCAAGCAGTTCTCTTTCCAGATAATTGAACTCAGTCTGACCGGTAAAAAGCGGCTTTGCCAGCATCCACGACAGGCGTTCTTCACTGCACAGGACAGCGACCTGCGCCAGATTGACCGAATCGGTATTTAGGAAACACATTCTCTTGATATAATCGCTGAGTTTTCTGTATTCGGGCCAAAACGGATTGTGCAAGCCCACTTCCGGCGGGCGCTCGTCTCCGCGGCCATCCCTTATCGAATAGTAAAAAGCATGTGGATAAACCAGATTGACACCGCGTACGAACAGCCAGTTCAGATACCAGCGCATATCCGCTTCGGTAAATTTGTAGGGATCCGATCTTTCACCGCAGCAGCCGAAGCACTCATTTCCGTTTCTTCTTTTTCCTCTGTGCCGCGCGCTGTCGGAAGAGCATTTGCCCATGGTAGAATGCTCTCCTTCTATCGCATGTCCGTCCTCCGGCTCCACAAAGCGCCAGACGATATCCTGGCAGGGAACATGGAAATACCGGAGATATCCGATATCTGTACTCTTTTCGGGATGCCCGGTGAGCGCGATATTATGCGCCTCGCACCAGTTTGAAAGTTGCCTGTAATAAGATGCGGACAGCCGGTCGAAGATCACCCTTCTGTACGTTTCACGAGCCCTTTTGCTGTCTGCCGAATCCGGATCGCCGTCTACAAAAAGGTACCTTAAGTCTTCCTTGCTGCCTCCGGCCCGGAGAAACTCCTCAAATATCCCCTCACTCCAGGAGATCAGCCCGTTCCTTGCGCATCGCCCGAGGATATTGGGCTCATCGGTAAATATCGCAATAACGGTTTTCCCAAAATACTCCGTCAGTTCGTGATAATACCTCTCGTGCGTAAGTTCGATAAACCTTGCCACTGCCTTCGGGTTCAACAGATCGGCGCTCCGGGGGGCATCAGGCTCACCGTCGTCTTCATTCTCATGTACGCCACGTATGGTACCCATGCTTTGAACCATGGCGTATATGACAGTCCTGCCATTTTCCTGTACTTTGGCGATGATTTTCGCATCGTTCGAAAGCATTTCTTCTTCAGTCCTGAAAAGCCCCATCGATGCAAAACTCTCATCGGATCTGACCACTTCCCCGTGACAGGAACCGGAAGGATACATCGCCTCATCATAAAGGACCACTTTCATATCGAGTTCCTTTGCCTTCTCTACGGCAAACCTCACATATCTAAAGTAATCCCCGGAAAGATACGGAATATCGGCGGGCAGACCTTTTCTGGGGTGGATGACAAAGCCCTCTACTCCTTTGTCCTTCATTTCACGCATCTGCCGCTCTATCTCTGCCTCTGACAGTTCATCGTTCCAGAACCAAAATGGGATCGGACTGAACTCTGCCGGCGGATTCTGAAGATATTTTACTATATCAGACATCCTTTGACTCCTTTTCTCCTTTTATCCCGGGTATCCGCAGCTTCATTTTGTGAATCCTGTCTGCCCTTCATATCAATGAATCGAGTATACTGACTCCTGCCTGATTCTGCAGGTCACCTCATATACACATTGTGCCAACTGTTATGACATTTTTTCATATTTCCCAGCCTTTCATTGGCATAGTGTAATTATACTACTTTCCGGTCTGTCTTGTTAATAACCTTCCGGTTGCACTTACCGGCACCTATCTGCCGCTTACCTGCAATAAACCCCGGCCGGAATCGGACCCGGCCGGGGTGTGATTCAGTGAACGTATAGTACACTGCAATGATGATA
>JAILQQ010000007.1 GCA_024698885.1 Lachnospiraceae bacterium
GATAAGAAATTCAATTTTCACGGAAGGATATGCCTGGAAGCTTCTCTGTTATGGGGGATCCTCGCGATTTTTCTGTTTTCGTTCATCGTTCCCGCCGTGGACTGGTTCCTTTCGCTTTATCCGAAGCGGATCGGCGAGGCCGTCTATACCGTCATTTTTGTCATGTATCTGATCGATTTTACGCTCTCAACGATCGCGGCCGTCGATATCGCGAAGCAGATCGAACGGCTTGAGAATATGTTGGAAGAGCTGTATACAACGCTTCGGAACTCCCGGGTCTATGCGACGAGCGAGGAGCTTAAGCAGAGAGTTTTATCCGTACGGGATCAGATCGTTTCCATGGATTATATCCGCCGGTATTCGAAACGCCTGGAGGTCATGCAGGCCGTCTGGCTCGACCGGCTTTCAAGATTAAACCTGAAGGACGATGATCCCGGTAAGAGCCGCTCCACCAAAGAGATCACATCCCGCATCCGGGCGATCTCCGATAGCTTTGAGGACTATTCGCGCAAGGCGAAGTTAAAGCTGTCCGAAAGCCGTGTGATCCGGGCTTATCCGAAGCTAAAGTCACGGATGCGTTTTCGCTCCGACAGAGATAAGGGAAGCGAATCATAAGGGAATATAAGGAAATGATCCGATCTGCGGGCAGATCGGATCGGCATGAACAGGTTCATGCCTAAGCGCACGACTTGCAAAGCAAGTCGGCGCAGAGATAAGGAGGTAATGTATGCAATTTTCGTTTAAGGGCGGGGTGCATCCCTTCGACGGGAAGGCCATGTCCAAGGACAAGCCGCTGCAGGAGGTGCTGCCGGAAGGCGAAATGGTATTTCCGCTTTCGCAGCATATCGGCAAGCCCGCGATCCCGATCGTCAAAAAGGGAGACCGGGTGCTCATGGGACAGAAGATCGCCGAAGCGGACGGTTTTGTTTCCTCGCCGATCTATGCCTCGGTATCGGGAACCGTTACGGGCATCGAGAAAAGGTTAGTGCTGACCGGCGATATGGTACAGTCGATCATCCTCGAGAATGACGGCATGTACGAGGAGGCGCCGCGGCTTCCGATCAAGCCCATCGCCGAGATGAGCAGGGGCGAAGTGATCAATGTGATCCGGGAAGCCGGGATCGTCGGCATGGGAGGCGCCGGTTTTCCGACCCATGTAAAGCTTTCGCCGAAAAACCCGGATAAGATCTATTATGTCATCGCCAACTGCGCGGAATGCGAACCCTATCTGACGAGCGATTACAGACGGATGATAGAGGAACCGGAAAAGCTCGTAAACGGTTTAAAGATCATGCTTGCGCTGTATGATCATGCCGAAGGGATCCTCGCGGTTGAGGATAACAAGCCGGACTGCATCCGAAAGCTCAAGGAGCTTACGATCGATGAGGCGCGGATCAGTGTAAAGGAGCTGAAGACCAAGTATCCGCAGGGCTCCGAACGCCAGCTCATCTACGCGACGACCAGAAGAGCCATCAATTCCTCCATGCTGCCCGCGGATGCCGGCTGCATCGTGAACAACGTCGATACGATCTGTGCGATCTATAACGCGGTGATCGAGGGGCGTCCCCTGATCCGCAGGATCATCACGGTGACCGGCGACGCGGTGCGTTTCCCGCAGAATTATATTGTGCCCTGCGGCATGAGCTACGCGGCGCTTTTGGAGGAAGCCGGCGGGTTTAAGAAGGAGGCGGCCAAGATCATTTCGGGCGGTCCGATGATGGGCTTTTCCCTCTACGATCTGAACGTGCCGACCACCAAGACAAGCTCCGCGCTCCTTTGCCTTACGCAGGACGCCGTCGCGGAGGCAAAGCCTACGGCCTGCATCAACTGCGGCCGCTGCGTCGAGGTCTGCCCGAGCAGGCTTCTGCCGAACCGGCTGATGGATGTTTCCCTGCGCAATGACGAAGAACGTTTTCTTTCGCTTGAGGGACTGGAATGCGTGGAATGCGGCTCCTGCAGTTATGTATGCCCGGCGAAGCGGCAGCTTGCCCAGAGCATCAAGACCATGCGGAAGCTCGCGTTGAGTCATAAGAAAAAATCATAATAAAGTGAGGTACGGAAATTGAACGATATCAAACATGTTTCCTCCACGCCGCATATCCGGGACGGCATCACGACGAAAAGGATCATGCTGTTTGTGATCATAGCACTCCTTCCGGCGGCGGCATTCGGAATCTGGAATTTCGGCTACAGGGCGGTGCTTTTGATCGCCGTCTGTGTCCTGACCTGTGTGGCAGCGGAATTTTTATATGAGACCGGCCTGAAAAAGGAGATTACGATCGGCGATCTGAGCGCGGTGGTGACGGGTCTGCTGCTTGCGATGAACCTGCCGGTCACCCTGCCTTTGTGGATGGCTGTTCTCGGTTCTCTTTTTGCGATCATCATCGCGAAGATGCTTTTTGGCGGGATCGGACAGAACTTTATGAACCCGGCGCTTGCGGGAAGATGCTTCTTAATGATCTGCTTTGCGGCGCAGATGACGAATTTTGTCTATGACGGGGTTTCGACGGCAACGCCCCTTATGCAGATCAGACAGGGCAATACCGTGAGCCTGACGGATATGATCATCGGCCGGATCCCCGGAACCATCGGCGAAACAAGCGCGATCGCGATTGTGATCGGGGCGGTATTCCTTATCATAACGGGCGTTATTGATCTAAGGATCCCCGGCACGTATCTGATAAGCTTTTTACTGTTCATGATCCTTTTTGCCGGGCACGGCCTGGATCCCGAATATCTGATCGCGGAGCTCTGCGGCGGCGGGCTGTTGCTTGGCGCATTCTTTATGGCGACGGATTACGCGACGAGCCCGATCACGGGGTCCGGGAAGTATATCTACGGATTGTGCCTCGGGATACTGACCGGACTTTTCCGGGTCTTCTCAAGCTCGGCAGAGGGCGTGAGCTTTGCGATCATCATCTGCAACCTGTTAGTGCCGCTGATCGAACTGATCACCATGCCGAAATGCTTCGGAAAGGGAGGTGAGTGACGATGAAAAAGGAGAACATCAGAGCGATCGTTACCCTTACGCTGATCACCCTGATCGCCGGCGTGCTGCTTGGCTATATTTTTGAACTGACCAAGGAACCCATCGCGGCGCAGGAAGCCCTGGCCAAGCAGGAGGCCTGCAAAAGCATATTTGCGGCGGCCGATTCGTTTGAGCCGTATGAGGGCTTTGATACGGAGAAAGCAAATGAAGCCGTAGCAGCGCATGGCTTTACGCAGGAATATATCGACGAGGTGTTAATTGCGAAGGACAGTGCCGGAAATCCGCTCGGCTACGTCATCAACCTGCATACGATGGAGGGCTACGGCGGCGAGATCGATCTTTCCATGGGGATCACAAATGAGGGCGTTTTAAACGGCATTGAGATCCTGTCGATCGGTGAGACCGCGGGTCTTGGCATGAAGGCGGATACGCCTGAGTTTAAGGCACAGTTTGCCGGTAAAAACGTTACACAGTTTGCCTATACGAAGGCGGGCGCAAATAAGGAATATGAGATTGATGCGCTTTCGGGCGCGACGATTACGACAAATGCCATGGTGAACGCTGTGAACGCGGGACTTGCCTGTTTTTCCGATGTGCTTCAGCAAAACGGGACGCAGGCAGAGAACGGGGAAGGAGGTGTGACAGCAGATGAATAAAAATCTGAAACCGTTTATCAACGGACTTATTACGGAAAATCCCACCTTTGTCCTGATGCTTGGGATGTGCCCGACGCTCGCGGTGACGACCTCGGCGGTGAACGGCCTCGGGATGGGGCTTACGACGACCGTGGTGCTTGTGATGTCGAATATTTTCATTTCCCTGTTACGGAAGCTGATCCCGGACAGCGTCAGGATCCCGGCCTTTATCGTGATCATCGCTTCGTTCGTGACGATCGTTGAGATGCTGTTGCAGGCTTATATCCCTGCGCTTTACGCGGCGCTTGGGATCTATATCCCGCTCATTGTCGTTAACTGCATTATCTTAGGCCGGGCGGAGGCCTTTGCCTCGAAGAATCCGATTCTGCCGTCCTTCTTTGACGGACTTGGCATGGGGCTTGGCTTTACGATCGCCTTAACCCTGATCGGTACGGTCAGAGAGCTTCTCGGAAGCGGGATGATCTTTGGGCTGCGCGTACTGCCGTCTGCCTATCAGCCGCTTACGATCTTTATCCTCGCACCTGGCGCGTTCTTTGTCCTTGCGATGTTCGTCGCGATCTTAAACAGGCTGCGTATGAAGCAGGGAAAGCCCCTCGGAAAGGGCGGCAATACGGACGCGCTCTGCGCGGGCTGCACCAATACGGCCTGTCGGGAATGCACGAAGCAGTTAAATGCGGAAAAGGAGGCTGAATGATGGGAAATCTGATCGCGATCGCCGTAGGCTCGGCCTTTATCAATAATGTTGTTTTATCGCAGTTCCTCGGGATCTGCCCGTTCCTCGGCGTCAGCCGGAGAGTGAAGACGGCGGCGGGCATGGGCTCCGCGGTGGTATTTGTTATCACCCTGGCGTCCTTTGTCGCGGGACTCATTTATCAGTATCTGTTAGTGCCGCTTCATATCACGTATCTGCAGACCATCGTCTTTATCCTGGTCATTGCGGCGCTTGTGCAGTTTGTGGAAATGTTCTTAAAAAAGAAGATGAAGGGCCTTTACCAGGCGCTTGGCGTTTATCTGCCGCTGATCACGACAAACTGCGCGGTGCTTGGCGTGGTGATCCTGAACGTGACAAAATCCTATACGATCCTGCAGGGCGTTGTCAACGGCTTCGCCACAGCGGTAGGCTTCCTGATCTCCATCGTCATCATGGCGGGGATCCGGGAGAAGATTGAATATAACGATATCCCGAAGCCTTTTCAGGGGATGCCGATCGTACTGATCACGGCCGGCTTAATGGCGATCGCCTTCTTCGGCTTTTCGGGACTGAAATAGGGGGAATGATATGAGCGTACAAGGGATTATCATAGCCACAGCCATTGTCGGCGGCGTCGGGCTTTTCATCGGCGTATTCTTAAGTATTTTCGGCAATATTTTCAAGGTGGAAACAGATGAACGGGAGCTGGCCGTGGAGGCGGCTCTTCCCGGCAACAACTGCGGCGGGTGCGGGTTTCCCGGCTGCTCGGGACTGGCGGCTGCCATCGTAAAGGGAGAAGCGCCGGTCAATGCCTGTCCGGTCGGCGGCGCGGCCGTGGCCGCGGAGGTCGCAAAGATCATGGGGGTTGAGGCGGATGCTTCGCAGAAAATGGTGGCCTTTGTGAAATGTCACGGCACCTGCGAGCAGACGACGGAACGATATGCCTATGACGGCGTAAAGGATTGCAGAATGGCCGCTTTTGTGCCTTCCGGCGGGCCGAAATCCTGCGAATACGGCTGTACCGGCTATGGCAGCTGCGTGAGCGTCTGTCAGTTTGACGCGATCCGTATCGTCGACGGCATCGCACAGGTTGATAAGGAAAAATGCACCTCCTGCGGGAAATGTATCGCGATCTGCCCGAAGAATCTGATCGAGCTGATCCCGTATGACGCGAAGTTTGCGGTAGCCTGTTCTTCAAAGGACAAGGGGCCGGATGTGATGAAAAAATGCAAGACCGGCTGCATCGGCTGCAGTCTCTGCGCGAAGAACTGCCCGAAGGAGGCCGTTGAGGTCAGCGATTTCCTCGCGCATATCGATCAGGAAAAATGCGTGGGCTGCAGTCTCTGTGCCCAGAAGTGCCCGAAGAAGATCATTGAAAAGTTATAATGTTTTTTAACCCTTCCGTGCAGGAAACGGTGCCGTCGCGTTCAATAAAGACGGCGTCGACCCCTTCCGTGGAGCCGACTAACTTCTCCGAGGCATCCTTTCCAAGCAGGAGACATGCGGTGCTCAGACAGTCGCCGGTCAGGGAATCATCGGAGATGATCGTGACGGAGGCCAGTTCGTTTTCTATCGGGAATCCGGTATTTGGATCGAGAACGTGGTGATAGATCTTATCATCCAGTTCAAAATACCTTTCATAGATACCGGAGGTGACGACGGAACGGTTTTCGATCGGGAGAGACGCGGCTATATCTGTCCCGGAAAAGGGCTTTTTGACAGCGATCCGAAAAGGAGAGCCGTCGGGCTTTTTCCCAATCGTGAGGATATTGCCGCCAAGGTCGATGATCGCGCTGTTTACGCCATTCGCTAAAAGCTTTTCCTTCAGGCGGTCTGCGATATAGCCCTTGGCGATAGCACCAAGATCAACGGAAGCTTCCGGATCGGAAAGGGAGACCGTACCGTTTTCCGTATCAAGGATCAGATTTTTGTAAGAAACATGGATGAGCGCTTCCGAAAGCGCCTCGGGATCCGGCAGGGCGGCCTCACCGGACGCTTCTGTGTCAGGACGAAACTCCCACAGGACGGAAACGGGCGCGATCGTGATATCAAAGAGGCCGTCCGTCAGCGCGGAATAGGAAAGAGCCGTTTCAAGCAGCTCAAGGGTCTCCGGCGAAACGTTCACCGGAGCGCATTCCGCCTTGTTCAGACGGTCGATATCGCTGTCTTCTATGGTGCGGCTGAACATCTCCTCGTAATTTTTACAGAGGGCCTCGCATTCATCAAGCAGGGCGTCCGGATCGGAATCCTCTTTAGCATCATAGATCGTCAGGGTAACAAGCGTATCCAGGGCAAAGAACTGTTTTTTGACGGGGCGGCCCGTGACAGAGCCATTTTCACCGGCACAGCCGGGCATAATAGAAAGAAGACATACGAGAAAAAAGAGCAGTACCGGTTTCATGGTTTCAGTATATCTCATTTGTATGGGATTGTGAAGATGGTCGGCGCAGCCGGAGGACAAAAATGAGCAGACCGTACCGTAATGATGATGACAGTCAGGTCAAAAAAAGAATGGTCGTCTACTGTATTCTGGTGGCCTCTCTTGTGGTGCTCGGATTTCTGTATTTTCTTTATAAGAATAACGAGGAGCGGCATAAACGGCTCGCGGCGGAGACCAAGGAGCAGCAGAGAGAGTTAGAGGAATTAAAGGCACAGAACGACGAGCTTCAGGAGCTTGGCGTCGGGGAGAACAATCTGCGCTCCGAGGATCTTGACTTCTGGGATATGTATGAGCCGACAAAAGAGCCTGAAGCGGAACCGGACGACCATCCGAAGCCCTATTCGGCGACGAAAAAGGACGACGCGAGGACGGAGAAGGAAGAGAAGGAGCCTTCTTTTGATGATACGGATGAGGCAGAGTCGGCTGAACCCGACGGGGAGGAAGAAAATCCCGCGGCCGGCGACGGCCGGCATATCGGGATCACGGACGCGGCCGGCAATACGGTATATTATGAGATCATGGATAATGTGCCGAAAAACGAATATACCTTTGCGTCCAACCTGGAGATGCAGGGCGGACGCTTAAGCTACCGGGACGGAGATCTGAACGCCGAACAGGGGATCGCGGTCTCCAAGGCCCAGGGGACCATCGACTGGGCAAAGGTGAAAGCGGACGGGATCAATTTTGCCATGGTGAAGGTCGCGTACCGTGGCTATGAGAGCGGCCTGATCTCCTTAGACGAAAGCTTTGTGGCAAATGCCAGGGGAGCCGTCGCAAACGGGATCCCGATCGGCGCTTATTTTTCAACGCAGGCGACAAATGAAACAGAGGCTATAGAAGAGGCAAACTTTACGATCGGTGCGATCGCGCAGTACGGGATCACCTATCCGGTGGCCCTGTACCTTGAGAATATCAAAAACGACAGCACGAGGACCGATAACCTGAGCATGGAGGAGAAAACAGCCCTCGCGAAAAAATACCTCAAAACCATCGAATCCTTCGGGTTTAAGCCGGTCATCTACGCGGACCGGACGACCCTGATCCGGGATATCGATCTGAGCGAGCTTTCTTCGTACGCGATCTTTCTGATCGATCCCGTGAATGACGAGCTTGCGAGGGAAGCGGGCTTTTCCGTGACGCCGACCCCGACGCCGGCAAGCGTAACTCCCGTTCCGGTATGGTCAGGCGCCGTGACGCCTACGCCTACGCCCTCGTTAGCGCCAAGTTCTGCTTCGACCGTAACGACCAATATCACGTCCTTTTCACAGCGGGATAACTCTTCCACGAAGAAGGATCCTGCCGAGGCTTCCATGAATAAGGGGGATGAAAAGGGGCAGAGCGTGACAGGCAGTTCTGCCGGGAAAGTGCCGCAAAAGAGCTGGTATACGGACTTTCCGTACCGTTTTAACCTCTGGCAGTACCGCCAGAGCGGAAACGTTAACGGGATCACAGGTACGGTCCCGCTCGTTCTGGGCTTTACAGATTATTCAAAACGATAAAAGGTGATTGTTTTTTTTGAATAACTGTGTTATAATATCGAAAGATTGAGGAGGAGCCGGCGGAGTTTAACTCCGCTTGAAATATGAGATAAGGGAACCAGGGGATGTTGATAAGGGGAAACAGATAAGGAGTTTTCCCTCATGAAAGCAAAGCAAGGCAAGACTCTGGAGTTCCTAAGGGCATTGTCCTTCACAACGTATTTCTGGTGCTTCGGGGTTATAGGCGTTACGTTCCTGCTCTGCATGAGCTTTTTCGTGAACGAGCCTGCGAAACGTGAGATCATCGAATTCGGTCGGGCTGTTCAGGGAGCGGAAACGGCTACGGATTTTGACCAGACCTTATATGTCCGGTCGATATCCCATGAAAATTCTATATACGATCATCCATACGATTATGCCTCTCTGTCGGAACACGCGATCACAGAAGAGGCTGGTTTGATTTCTCCGGATATTATCATTTCTTCCAACGGATCCGCGTCAGAACAGAACGAAAGCTCCCAGCAGAACGACGGCTCGCTGGCCGCAGCGGAGGAAATACCGCTTGAAAGTGCGGCAGATAAGTTCACTGTCGAACGGGTGAACGTGAACGAGCTGCCGGCGCAGGATGATATCTCCCTGCAGTGCAGTGTTTCCATCGCGGATTATCTGGCGCTGTGCCAGATCGTGGAGGCGGAGGCAAAATCCGAGGATGTTTACGGAAAACGGCTGGTGGCCAATGTGGTACTGAACCGGATGGATTCGAGCCGGTATCCGGACGATATCGAGCAGGTGATCCTGGATGAGGGACAGTTTGATCCCGTGGAAAACGGTATCTATTACCGGACGGTGCCGACCGAGGACGCGAAATACGCGGTCATGACGGCGTTAAACGGAGAGGATGATTCACAGAGCGCGCTTTATTTCCAGCGCAGCGCTTCGCACTACTGGGGCGATAAGACCTATCTGTTCCGCTACGGATCGCATTCGTTTTACAGATAAAAGAGCGGAAATGATCCGGTCCGGTTAAGAAGAGTAATTCACGATCTTATCCGATATTTTGACCTGCGTATAGATATCGGCGTAGGTATGTGGGGGGATCCCTTCGATATAGTTTATTTCATAGTTTTTATCAGGCAGCTGTTTCGTAATGAGATCAGCTGCCTTATTATATGCAATGGCCGCCTCAAGCTCGGTCCGGTAGGTGCCGATGATCATGCTGCCGTTTACCAGGATCTTAGCCCTGTACTCGGTGATGCCGTGCTTTACTCTTTTTTCCACGCCGAAATACCGGTTGATGATATCGATATTCTCATAGCGGTAATCGAAGCGGTCTCCGTTAATGAACCGGTAATCGCGGTTTAAGACCGCGTGCCGTCTGATGCCATAGCGGGTATTGATATTGATCTGCATCCCGTAATCCGCCACGAAGAAATGGCCGCCGCGGCGTGAGATATGGTGGCTGGAATAAAAAAACAGATCATCGATATCGAATTTGAAGACGGTTTCGGGATCGCAATAGTACAGGAAATACCGTTTCATCAGATAGATGGGATTTTTGATATAGACATCGTTATCGCGGAAATTGATCAGGGTCACCGCTTTCTGAAAGCTTAACGCGCCGTCGTCCGCATAGTCCCCGACCGTTACGCTGCCAGAAAGGATCTGCGCGGCTTCAAGATAGGCCTGGCCTGCATCCTCGGACGAAGCATAGCTGCCGAGGCTGATATGCTTGTTCCGGAAGGTGATCGAACTGCGGTAATAGACCGTTCCGTCTTTTTTCTTCGTTTCGTATACGCCCTTCATTTTTTTCTCCTGCCGTATCTGTTCAGAGCCCTTTGGTTTCTGAACAGATGCTTCCTGCCTTTCAGTATAGCTTTTTTGGACGGAAATGGAAATACAGGAAACAAATCTTGCGAAGAAATACAATATCTAGTATACTATGGTTGCTTGAAAAGAAAATCTTGAGGTTATTAACGGAGGAGTATCATGTCTAAATCAGCCAGACAGAAATTAAAGCTGCTGTATTTAAAGGATATATTACTGCGGGAATCGGACGAGGAGCATCCGCTTAACGCGCAGGAGCTCATAGAGAGACTTTCCAGAGAGGATATCGAGGCGGAGCGAAAGAGCATTTATAACGATATGGAATCTCTGGCGGATTACGGTCTTGATATGATGAAGCTTGACGGCCGGGGCGGCGGATATTTCGTGGGGTCAAGGGATTTTGAGCTGGCGGAGCTTAAGCTTCTTGTGGACGCGGTGCAGTCCGCGCATTTTATCACGGCCAAGAAATCGGATCAGCTGATCAAAAAGCTGTCTTCACTGGCCAGCATCTATGACGAAGCAAAGCTCAAGCGTCAAGTCTATTCCGTGAACCGCGTCAAAGCTTCCAACGAAAGCGTCCTATATACCGTGGATACGATCCATGAGGCGATCCAGAACAATAAAATGGTCACTTTTGACTATATGATGTGGAGCGTCGAGAAGAAGCTCGTATCGAGGCATCCCGGGAAGAAATACCGGGTGAGCCCCGTGGCGCTCATCTGGGACGACGAGTTTTATTATTTGTTAGGGATTGATGCCGAGGACGGAAAGCGCAAGAATTTCCGCGTGGATAAGATCCGGGACATCGGGATGCTTTCCGAAAACAGGGAGCCTGAAAAGGAAGGCGTTGATATCGCGGATTATTCCAGCAAGGTTTTCGGAATGTTCTCGGGGAAAACGGAAAGCGTTACCGTGAAATGTCCGAACGAGAAGATCGGGATCTTTATCGACCGCTTCGGCACCGGGATCAGCGTGATCAAGGCAGACGCAAAGCATGTGCGGGTCCATACGGAGGCGGTGGTCTCGGACCAGTTTTTCGGCTGGCTGGCCGCCCTGGGAAGCGATGTGGAGCTGCTTGGGCCGACGCCTGTCAGACAAGCCTATATCCGTTTCCTGAAGGAGCAGCTAAAGAATTACGGGGTGTGAAAAGGATCAATATGAAGAAAATTTTCAAAAACCATCTGATTGCTCTGCTTGCTCTTATTCTGAGCATGGGCACAGCCCTTACAGGCTGCGGTATGCCGGTGCCCGGCGGAAATGACGTGCCGGTTTCTGGCGAAAGCAGCGGGGCTTCTTCTGGTCAAGAGGATGACGCCCTAAGCGACAGCGGGCAATCTGATGAGAGCATGGAGGATGCAGGCGACAGCGGGCAGCCTGGCGAGAGCTTTGAGGACGAGAGAACAGTCACCCACAGCTATGTCGAGGAGCCGGAAGCAGCGGAGCCGCCCGGACAGGAAGAGCCGGAAGCAGCGGAGCTGCCCGCAGATGCGGAAGCCCGGGAAAACGGCGCTTTGATCGTATGGCTCGGCGATTCTCTGACGCAGGGCTCTCTCGGAGCTGAAAATGATAATCTGGCCGGCGCGCCCTATGAACGGCTGGCCATGCTCTGTGATAAAAACCCCGTGGAGGGGCATGGCTACTACGCCTATTTTACCGATGATATCTTTCATACCTATCTGGAGAGCGCGGAAAAGGATCCGGATCATATCTATGTGCTCTGGGTCGGGTCCAATGATTTTACCTACCGGGACGATGGGGCTTACGAGGATGTCATGGCTTCGATAGACGCGTTTCTCGGAGAGGACCTGAAAAAATTCGTTGTTCTGTCAACGCCGCCGCGCTATGAGCTGCGGGAGGGAGATGTTTTTTCCAAAATAAATCAGGCGCTTGCCGCGCACTACGGGGAGCATTATGTGGAATTTACGGACAGGATACCCGTCCCGGAGGGTTTTAGCGGCGACCAGATCCATCTGTCGCAGGAAAGCTATGACCTGGTGGCGGACGCTGTATATGAGAAGCTGAAGGAACTAAAGTATATCGATTGAACGGGAGTATAAAGGTATGCCATGAACGGAAGTTCATGTCTGAGCGCACGATCTGAAAGCCGATCGGCGCGGAAAGAGGAGGAAATCCATGGAGACAGCAGCGGAAACGGTATCGAATTCGGAAACAGTTAATTTTTCATCTCTTTACCATCCCGTAAGAGATGTCAAAATGATCAAGAAGGACGGGACCAGAGAAGCCTTTAACGTCCAGAAGGTTATTGACGCGGTGGGAAAATCCGCTTACCGCGCCTTAACAAAGTTTACGACCGAGGAGCAGCATTTTATCTGCCGCAAGGTCGTGGAACGGGTCGATGAGCTCGGCGTTGATGAGATCCCGATCCCGCTCATGCATAACATCGTGGAAAGCGTTTTAGAGGAGGTTAAGCCGATCGTGGCGAAATCCTACCGGGATTACCGGAATTACAAGCAGGATTTCGTGCGGATGCTCGATGATGTTTATAAAAAGAGCCAGTCGATCATGTATATCGGCGACAAGGAGAATGCCAATACGGATTCGGCGCTTGTTTCTACGAAAAGGAGCCTGATCTTTAACCAGCTGAACAAGGAGCTTTATCAGAAGTTCTTCATGACCACGGAAGAGATCCAGGCCTGCCGGGACGGCTATATCTACGTGCATGATATGTCCGCGCGGCGCGATACGATGAACTGCTGTCTGTTCAACGTGGAAGAGGTGCTGACCGGCGGCTTTGAAATGGGTAATATCTGGTACAATGAGCCGAAGACCTTAGACGTCGCCTTCGACGTGATCGGCGATATCGTGCTTTCCGCGGCTTCGCAGCAGTACGGCGGTTTTACGGTGCCAAGCGTCGATCATATCCTCGAAAAATATGCCGAGAAATCCTATATTAAATATATTGAGAAATATACAGGCCTCGGCCTTTCGAGAGAGAAAGCCGAAAAGGTCGCTGTCGAGGATATCGAGCGGGATTTTGAGCAGGGCTTCCAGGGCTGGGAATATAAATTCAATACCGTTGCTTCGTCCCGCGGGGACTATCCGTTTATCACAGTAACGGCGGGCACGGAGACGGGACGCTTCGCGAAAATGGCGACGATCAAGATGCTCGAGGTGAGGCGAAAGGGCCAGGGCAAGGAAGGCCACCGCAAGCCCGTGCTCTTTCCGAAGATCGTCTTTTTGTATGATGAAAAGCTGCATGGTCCCGGCGGTGAGTTGGAGGATGTGTTTGAGGCCGGCGTCGAATGTTCTTCGAAGACCATGTACCCGGACTGGCTGTCTCTGACCGGCAAGGGCTATATCGCCTCCATGTACAAGCACTACGGCAAGATCATTTCCCCGATGGGCTGCCGCGCCTTTTTATCCCCCTGGTATGAGCGGGGCGGCATGCATCCGGCGGATGATGACGATCAGCCGATCTTTGTCGGCCGTTTCAATATCGGTGCCGTTTCCCTGCATCTGCCGATGATCCTCGCAAAGGCCAGACAGGAATCCACCGATTTTTACAAGGTGCTTGACTATTATCTGGAGCTGATCCGCGGCCTGCATAAACGGACCTATGCGTATCTCGGGGAGATGCGCGCATCGACAAACCCGCTTGCCTACTGTGAAGGCGGCTTTTTAGGCGGCCATCTGAAGCTGACGGATAAGATCAAGCCTCTGTTAAAGGCGGCTACGGCATCCTTTGGGATCACGGCCTTTAATGAACTGCAGGAGCTCTATAACGGCAAATCCTTGGTGGAGGACGGGCAGTTTGCGCTGGAGGTGCTTGAGTATATCAATAAGAAGATCAATGAATTCAAGGAAGAGGATCATAATCTCTACGCGATTTACGGAACGCCCGCCGAAAGCCTCTGCGGATTACAGGTGCAGCAGTTCCGCAAGAAATACGGGATCGTCGAGAATGTCTCCGACAGGGAGTATGTTTCGAATTCCTTCCACTGCCACGTAACCGAGGATATCACGCCGATCGAGAAGCAGGATCTCGAGTACCGCTTCTGGGAGCTTTCAAACGGCGGCAAGATCCAGTACGTCAAGTATCCGATCGACTATAACCTCGAAGCGATCAAAACGCTTGTCAGGCGCGCCATGGATATGGGCCTTTACGAGGGCGTCAATCTGTCACTGGCGTACTGCGACGACTGCGGTCACGAGGAGCTCGAGATGGATGTCTGCCCGGTCTGCGGCAGCAGAAATCTGACGAAGATCGAAAGGATGAACGGTTATCTGTCCTATTCCCGCGTTCACGGCGATACGAGACTGAACGAAGCCAAGATGGCCGAGATCGCGGAGCGAAAGAGTATGTAAAAACGCTTATACCAGCGTTTCCGTAATATAAAACAGAGCCTTGTGTGAAGAGGCTCTGTTTTCATGTGCGAAAAAACTGTCAGGTGAAAGTATTTACAGTCAGATCAGTTTCTCGAAACGTTCGATCCTGCACTCGTGGGTCTTGTCCTTTTCGTCATAGTTCACGCCAACGAACAGAAGCCCGCCCTTATAGTCCTTGAGGGAATCGAAATATTTTTTATCCTTTATCTGGTCAAGGGCGCTTTCCGCGCTTTTATTATGCTTAAGCTCGATTATCATGGCCGGCAGATCGGGAACAAACGGGATGAATACCACATCCGCAAATCCGCGTCCCGCAGTCATCTCCTTTATCACCGTATACTTATTCAGCGCGTAGAAATACGCCAGATAGATCGCACTCTGAAGCGCGTCCTCATTGTTGTAGCTTCGGTTGCTCGTCACATGGATATGGCTCGTATCAAGCGCCTTCGCCACCGCCTCCTCATAGCCCTTAAGCGTCGCGGTAAGGAGCTCCTTTGATTCCTCGATGATCTTATAAGTCGCCTCATATCCCGGCTGGGTCTCAATGGCGTTCTCCCACTCCCTCCTGATCTCCCTGTTGGGAATGCGGCAGCTTTCGTCCTCCTCGTTGTAGGCCAGGTATCCCACATGGATCAGGTAGGTAAACGCGTCATGTCGGCTATTGAACGAATCCATCGTGTTTAAATATCTGGTTACATTTACCGGCACGTTCTCGCCGGAAAGCATCCTGACGACGGCGTCCTTCATCCCGTCAAAATTCGCTTCCAGTCGGTCAGTGATCGCCTGATAGGAGGATGTCTTTCCCCAGTAGTTGGAATATTTCTTATCCCTCATACTCTTTACGACAGATTCGGGATTGTAGATCTCATATCCGTTCTGATAATAGCCGTCATACCAGCGGCGGCATTCTTCATAATCCATTCCCCATTCGAGACAGAGCGACTCTACTTCCTCGGGGATGAAACCCACAAATTCAGCCAGTTCTCCTGCGTCCAGGATGGTATATTCTTCAAAATTATTGAGCTTCGACTGAATCTTGTCCCGCACAACGGGAAGTATCCCGGTAAGATAAGCCAGCGAGATGGCCGGCCTCAGGGTCGCACTCTTGAACAGGCTGTTTAGGAAGCTTAAATACTCGTCAAACAGCGCCTTGGGAACCTGCTCTCTGACCAGCACGTCATATTCATCGATCAGGATAATGAAGGTCTCGCCGGTGGCAGAATAGATTTTCATGATGCATTCTGCCAGAGAATCATCTTCCGTAAAAAGCAGCGCAGGGTATTCCCTGTCCATCTCGGTTCGAATCTTTCCCGTCAGTCTGTTTAACAGGTTCTCCTTGTTAATTGTATTCTGATATTCGCTGTTTAAGTCAATCTTGATGACATTATATTTGTTCCGTTTTTCCTCGTATCCTTCAGTCTTTGCAATCTTAAGCTTCTCAAAGAGCTCATGGGAATCACAGCCCTTTGAATAGTAGGCAGAGATCATCTCCTGGGCGATGGTCTTGCCAAAACGCCTTGGTCTGGAAACGCAGATATAATTGTTTCCCTTGTCGATGAATCTGTTAAGAGCGTCGATCATCATAGTCTTGTCGACATAAATATCCGCCGAAAGTGTTCTCCTGAAGTATTCATTACCAGGATTCAGATAGATCCCCATCATTCGTTCCCTTTCTCTGATACCTTTCCGTGCTCCTTTTTTTTAGGGAAACGCTGATTAATTAGCCGATTCTATTGACAACTTTGCTTCCGGTTAATTTTTTTTGAAATGTATGGCAGCCCTGACCTGAAAGGTCTCAGATGTGGCTGTCTAACACCCTAGAAACTGTCCTTTTTGATGGACAGTT
>JAILQQ010000056.1 GCA_024698885.1 Lachnospiraceae bacterium
AAGGGGATCGAGCTCGGGGATCCGGGCTGTCTGCAGAGTCTGCGCTTTAATGAGATCGTGGCCTGCGAGCGCATGAATGATTTCCGCACCGCCAGGACGAAGATGGAGTCCTATCTGCAGGCCTATCCGGCGGACGAGACCGCAAAAAGGGAATATCAGTTTCTGAAAACAAGATAGCGTGTTCAAATGCATCTTCTTGTATACATGTTTTCTTTTTCATACTAGGTTTAGTGCTTTACTGCTCTTGACTAAAGAAGTCAATCACCACGTCAAAGTTCCAAAAGTTCAATCTCCATGAGCGTTTCCATGGTTTTCGTAGACATAACATATCTTCTGTAAAACACAATATCTAGTGGAAAGGCTTATAACATAACGGTAGATATTGTGTTTTCCGGGCTTGACTTAGAAATTCCCCTTTGTTATACTTGACGTGTTCGGTTATGAAGGGTTTCCGGACAAGCTTCGTCGGGAATTATGGAGGGCCCGGCGGAGTCGCTGCGAGTAAATATAGTGAGGAAGGGGAAGCTAGAGGTATGTTTAGTGTAGTAAAGAGGGATGGGGAGATAGCGGATTTTAATATTGTTAAGATCAATGACGCTATCATGAAGGCCTTTACGGCCTGTGACAAGCAGTATAATAATGATATGATCGATCTGCTGGCACTGCGCGTTACCGCGGATTTCCAGAAGAAGATCGACGAGAACAAGGTGGCGGTGGAAGACGTTCAGGACAGCGTCGAGACGGTTTTAGAGCAGGCCGGCTACACCGATGTGGCAAAGGCTTACATCTTATATCGTAAGCAGAGAGAAAAAATGCGGAACATGCGGTCCACGATCCTTGACTATAAGGATGTGGTCAACAGCTATGTCAAGGTAGAGGACTGGCGTGTCAAGGAAAATTCCACAGTGACTTATTCGGTCGGTGGACTGATCCTGAGTAATTCGGGAGCGGTAACGGCAAATTACTGGCTTTCGGAAATCTATGATCCTGAAATTTCGGATGCACATCGTAACGCGGATATCCATATCCATGATCTGTCCATGCTGACCGGTTACTGCGCCGGCTGGAGCCTGAAGCAGCTGATCAAGGAAGGCCTCGGCGGGATCAGCGGAAAGATCACCTCTGCACCGGCCTCTCATCTGTCGGTGCTCTGCAACCAGATGGTCAATTTCCTTGGGATCATGCAGAACGAATGGGCGGGAGCGCAGGCTTTTTCGTCCTTTGATACTTATCTTGCGCCGTTCGTGAAGGCGGATAATCTTTCCTATACGGATGTGAAGCGCTGTATCGAATCCTTTATCTACGGCGTGAATACACCGAGCCGCTGGGGAACGCAGGCGCCGTTTTCCAATATCACGTTAGACTGGACGGTTCCCGATGACCTCGCGGAGCTGCCGGCGATCGTCGGCGGGAAGGAAATGGATTTCTGCTATAAGGACTGCAAGAAGGAAATGGATATGGTCAACAAGGCGTTCATCGAGACGATGATCGAAGGTGACGCCAACGGCCGGGGGTTCCAGTATCCGATCCCGACGTACTCGATCACGAAGGATTTCGACTGGTCCGATACGGAAAACAATCGACTGTTATTTGAGATGACCGCCAAGTACGGAACACCGTATTTTTCCAATTATATCAATTCCGACATGGAACCCAGCGATGTCCGCAGCATGTGCTGCAGACTGCGGCTGGATCTGCGGGAACTCCGTAAAAAAACGGGTGGTTTCTTCGGCTCCGGAGAGAGCACGGGATCTGTCGGCGTCGTGACGATCAATATGCCGCGGATCGCTTATCTGGCACAGGATAAGAATGATTTTTACAGAAGGCTTGACAAGATGATGGATATTGCCGCAAGGAGTTTAAAGATCAAGCGCGGCGTCATTACAAAGCTTCTGGAAGAGGGGTTGTATCCATATACAAAGAAATATCTGGGAACCTTCGAGAACCATTTCTCCACCATCGGTCTGATCGGCATGAACGAGGTAGGACTGAATGCCAACTGGCTCAGAGCGGATATGACGGATCCGGCAACGCAGGAATTCACGAAGGAAGTTCTGAACCATATGCGCAACCGGCTCTCCGATTATCAGCAGCAGTACGGAGATCTTTACAATCTGGAGGCAACACCGGCGGAGAGTACGACCTACCGGCTGGCCAAGCATGACAAAAATAAATATCCGAATATCAAGACGGCCGGAAAGAAGGGCGATACGCCGTACTATACCAACAGCTCGCATCTGCCGGTGGAATATACGTCGGATATATTTGACGCGCTGGATATCCAGGATGAGCTGCAGACCTTATATACCTCCGGCACGGTATTCCATGCCTTTTTGGGAGAAAAGCTTCCGGACTGGAGAGCGGCCGCGAAGCTGGTCCGCAAAATTGCCGAGAATTACAAGCTTCCTTATTATACACTGTCTCCGACCTATTCGGTCTGCAAGGAGCATGGGTATCTGACCGGGGAGCAGACGGTTTGCCCGCACTGCAAACAGAAAACCGAAGTATACAGCCGGATCACGGGATATTACCGTCCGGTTCAGAACTGGAACGATGGAAAAGCGCAGGAATATCAGAACCGTGTTGTTTATGATATTGAGAATTCCTACATGAAGCGTCCGGCAACGGCTATGGTCACGCTGTCGGGGCTCGGCAGCAATGACCCGGTGGATATCAAGCCGGGCGCGAAGATCAAATATCTTTTCACCACCCGGAGCTGCCCGAACTGCCGGCAGGCCAAGGAGTACCTCAAAAACGAAAAGGTGGTTATGATCGATGCGGAAGAAAATGTCGAACTGACACGGAAGTACGGTGTCATGCAGGCGCCGACCCTGATCGTTGTGGACGGCGACAGTTTTAAGAAATATGCGAATGCGTCAAATATCAAGAAGTACGCCGAGCAGACGGAAAACGCCCTGGTTTTGGCGTAACCCATAAGAACCGCCGATTCCTTCGGAATCACAGGAGGCGCCCGGCGTGACGGGAATCGCAAGGATGAGGAAGGAAGTGCAGAAGTGCATTTCCTTCTTTTTATAAGGAGAAAAGTTATGATCGATAAACTCATTGATGAGATCAAAAAGAAAAAAGCGCCCCTGGTCGTGGGGCTGGATCCGCAGCTTTCTTTTATTCCGGATCCGATATGCGAAAAAGCGTTTGAAGAGCTCGGTGAAACACTGGAGGGGGCGGCGGAAGCGATCTGGCAGTTCAATAAAGCGATCGTGGACGCGGTCTGTGATCTGACTCCTGCGGTCAAACCGCAGATAGCCATGTATGAACAATTCGGTATCCCGGGGCTCACTGTATTTGAACGGACCGTACGGTATTGCCAGGAGAAGGGGCTCTGCGTGATCGGTGATATTAAAAGAGGAGATATCGGGTCTACTTCGTTGAGCTATGCAGTCGGTCATCTGGGGACAACCCAGGTGGGGAAAAACCGTTTTTCCGCCTTTCACGAGGATTTCGCGACGGTCAATCCGTATCTTGGCAGCGACGGGATAGAGCCCTTTGTTAAGGTATGCAGGGAGGAAAACAAGGGACTTTTCGTTCTGGTCAAAACCTCAAATCCCAGCAGCGGCGAATTTCAGGACAGGACTGTTTCGGACGGAAACGGACAGGCGGGAGAAACCGGGTCGACTGAAAAGATTTATGAAGCGGTGGCGAAAAAGGTCGTTGACTGGGGTAGTCAGGCGATCGGGGAGAAATATGGCTACAGTCAGATCGGCGCTGTGGTAGGAGCCACTTATCCCGAAGAGGGGAAAAGGCTCAGGACCCTCATGCCGAAGACCTATATCCTCGTTCCGGGCTATGGCGCCCAGGGCGGCAAAGGAGCTGATCTGAAGCATTTCTTCGATGAAGACGGATTGGGAGCGATCGTAAATTCCTCCCGCGGTATTATCGCGGCCTGGAAGAACGAAAAATACGAACGGTTCGGACCGGAGGGCTTCGCGGAGGCTGCCCGGGCCGCGGTGATCGATATGCGGGAGGATATCAATGGAAGCATATAAAGAAGAATTTATTCGTTTCATGGTGGATTGTGACGTTCTGAAGTTTGGCAGCTTTACCTTGAAAAGCGGCCGGAAATCTCCTTTCTTCATGAATGCCGGCGCTTATACCACAGGCAGTCAGCTGAGGAAGCTGGGAGAATATTACGCGAGGGCGATCCATGACACATACGGGGATGATTTCGATATTCTCTTCGGTCCGGCCTATAAGGGTATACCGCTTGCGGTAGCGGCTTCCGTTGCCTATGCGGCGCTCTACCGGAAGGAGATTGCCTATGCGTCAAACCGCAAGGAGATAAAGGATCACGGCGATACGGGGATCATGCTGGGACAGTCCTTAAAGGACGGGGACCGGATCGTGATCATAGAGGATGTGACTACCTCCGGGAAATCCATCGAAGAAACCTTTCCGATCCTGAAGGCGCAGGCGGATGTGGAGATTAAGGGACTGATGGTCTCCTTAAACCGGATGGAGCGCGGAAAGGGAGAGCAGAGCGCATTACAGGAGATCTCAGCCCTCTATGGTTTTCCGACCGGCGCGATCGTGTCAATGGATGAGGTGGTGGAATACCTGTACGGACGGGAAATAAACGGCAGGATCCTGATCGATGACGCGCTGAAGGCGCAGATCGATGCTTATTACAGGGAATACGGAGCCGTCAGGTAATGCCGAGACCAAAAAGGATCCATAAAAAGAAAAGCTTCATGTTCACCTCCAGACATCACTCCTTCATCGGAGGTCTTTCCATGGTACTGGCGGGGAGCTCGCTGCTTGGCCTGATCCTTTCCATCATCCTTTCCTATATTCACGGAGGGGAGGCCGGGGCGAAATTCGGAGCGGTTGGTCTGTTTGGCATACTGGAAAACATAACGGGCGGTATCGCTGCCATCATCAGCCTGCGTGAGCGGGATATCTATACATGGCTGCCGAGACTGGCGATGGCGCTTCATATTTTGGGTTTACTGCTTTGGGGACTCCTTATGGCATGGGGGGCTTAGGAACGGATGGATCAGGAAAGAGTTGAGTTATCCACAGGAAGGATCAGGGAGATCGCAGCGGAGGAAATGCTGCGGGAACCCTATTTATCGTATTTCAAGCAGGAAGCGCGATACTTTGAGCACCTGCTCACCGTACTTTCCTACAAGACGGAAAATAAGTTATGTAAACTTGATCCGGCGGCGATAAAATCCCTTCATGATGAACTCTACGAGGGACTCTCGGAGGAAAAATATCATATCTCCTTCTGCAATCCCGCCTATATGGCACAGCTCGCGGAAGAAAACGACTGCAATTTAAAAGTATGGCAGCTCCTCTGTTTTCTGGCTGCGCAGCTGCGTGCGCTGATCCCTTATGCCTATGAGGGAAATGATGATTTCATCACGCTTTACGCGGAGCTGTGGCTTCAGATATACGGCATTTTCCTTCATACAAAGGAGGAAACGGCTCTGGAGGGGGAACTGAGGGAGGCGGTTTACTGGTTTGAAAGAGATAATCTTGACAGCTTCCTGCCGGAGAGGCTGTCCGGGCAGTTAAACGAAGAGCCCGGTTTTATCAGCCGGCATGTCATGGAGGCGGATCTTTCGGATCCGGCCTGCCTTTACTTGACGGGGGAATACGTTTCCGAAAATGAATTACGGGTCTTTCGCTTTCTGAATACGCTTCCGGAAGAGGAGATCGAGGCATTGGCGCGTACCTTTACGGAGGGATACCGGATCGGTTTTATACGGGCGGGGAAGCCTCTCTGGAAAAAGAAAACGGTCTGCATCCGTTTTCCGCTCGGCTTTGAACGGATCGTCAGAGCCGCCGTCAGGCAGTTTGCCGATATGGGCCTGACCGCGTCCTTCATCCGCTCCGCCACCCTTGCCGGCGACCGTCTGGGGGGTATGAGAGCCGGTACCGGATTTTACAGCACGCCGGTAAACCGCCAGTTTGAATATGATCACAGAGAGGACCATACGTTGTTCTTTGATCAGGAATATATCAAAAGGCGGCTTGATCTGATGAAAAGCTTTTATGAGGAGCACAAGGAGCAGGCAGGCGGCCATGGGGGGCCTGCGGTCATTGAATGCTTCGGCGAGGAGCCGTTTACGCCGGTTTCTGTGCCTGCGTCCCTGAAATTATCCTCCAAGCAGCAGAGCCTGTCGGTTTCCTACCGGGATCAGGCGGGCCGCCTGACAAACGAATATATCATCGGGAGCGAAAGAAGCTTTACGATCATTTCCTATCCGCTTCCTTCCATCGGCTCCGCTTTTGAGGAGATCTTCCGGGAGACGGTGCGGATCAATACGCTTGACTATCATTTATACGAGACGATCCAGCAGCGGCTGATCGACGCGCTTGATCAGGCGGTGAGCGTGCATATCCTCGGGGAAAACGGAAATGAGACCGATCTGACGGTAGCGCTCTTTCCACTTTCGGATCCGGAAACGGAAACGATCTTTGAAAACTGTGTGGCCGATGTGAACATTCCGGTGGGAGAGGTCTTTACGACGCCTGTCCTGAAGGGAACGAACGGTATCCTGCATGTTTCCGGGGTTTATCTGAACGGCCTTCTCTACAGGGATCTGCGTATCACCCTGCGCGACGGACTGGTTACAGATTACGCCTGTCATAATTTCCCGACAAGGGAGGAGAACAGAAGATTTATCGAGGAAAACCTGCTATTTCATCATAAGACGCTTCCTCTCGGGGAATTCGCGATCGGTACCAATACCACGGCATACCGGATGGCAAGGGATTACGGGATCGAAGGACGCCTGCCGATACTGATCGGGGAGAAGACCGGGCCGCATTTTGCTTTAGGTGACACATGTTATTCGAGAGAAGAGGAGGTACGGGTCTTCAATCCGGACGGGAAGGAGATCATTGCGAGGGTCAATGAATTTTCGGAAAAGAGAAAGACAGATCCGGAGAATGCTTACTTTTTCTGTCATACCGATATCACGATCCCCTTTGATGAGCTGAAGGGAATCTATGCGGTACATGCCGACGGAAGCAGGACGGCGATCATAGAGCACGGGCTGTTTACGCTCCCCGGTACGCAGGAGTTGAACGTCCCGTTACAGCAGTGAACGAAAATAAAGGATCGTCGTTTGCTGTATCTGAAAAATAATAGTAACAGGAGATTAGCATGGCAAAGGTTTTGATCGTAATGGGCAGCGACTCGGATCTGCCGGTGATGGCAAAGACGGCCGATACGTTAACACGTTTCGGGGTTTCATATGATATGCGGATCATCTCCGCGCACAGGGAGCCCGATGAATTTTTCGACTGTGCGCAGAATGCGGAAAGGAACGGCTATAAGGTGATCATCGCGGGCGCGGGTATGGCAGCCCACCTGCCCGGGATGTTCGCGGCACTCTTTCCGCTGCCGGTGATCGGGATCCCGATGCATACAAAGTCCCTGGGCGGCAGGGATTCGCTATATTCCATTTTACAGATGCCGCCCGGTATTCCGACGGCTACCGTAGCGATCGACGGGGGCGTTAACGCGGCGCTGCTTGCCGTTAAGATGCTTGCGATCTCTGACGAGACGCTGCTAAATAAGCTGAAGGATTTTAAAGAGGAGCAGAGGACGGACGTCCAGAAGAAGGACGAAAGACTCAGGGAAAAGGGTTATCAGGATTATTAAGGGAGATGAGAATGGATTACAGGAAAGCGGGTGTGGACATTGAGGCAGGCTATCGGGCCGTTGAGCTGATGAAGGAGCATGTGGCGGGAACCATGCGCCCGGAGGTTCTGACGGGTCTCGGCGGATTTTCCGGGGCATTTTCCCTGAAGAGCTTTATGGGCATGAAGAAGCCGACTCTGGTATCGGGTACCGATGGCGTCGGCACGAAGCTGAAGCTAGCCTTTCTGCTGAACAAACATGATACGATCGGGATCGACTGCGTGGCAATGTGTGTGAACGATATTGCCTGCGCGGGGGGAGAACCTTTGTTTTTCCTGGATTATATCGCCTGCGGAAAAAACGAGCCTGAAAAGATCGCGGAGATCGTCAAGGGAGTCGCGGAAGGCTGCAGACAGGCCGGCGCGGCTTTGATCGGCGGGGAAACGGCGGAAATGCCGGGCTTTTATCCGGAGGATGAATATGATCTGGCCGGCTTTGCGGTGGGCATCGTGGATGAGGAGAAGCTTGTGACCGGGGCGTCGATCTGTGAGGGGGATGTGATCATCGGCATGGCCTCAAACGGCGTTCACAGCAACGGTTATTCCCTGATCCGCCGGATCTTCCCCATGCGGGAGGCCAATATGACAGAATATGTTTCGGCCCTCGGCGAAACGCTGGGCGAAGCGCTCCTGAGGCCGACAAAGATCTATGTGAGCGCACTGCGGAGCATAAAAGAATCAGGTGTTATCATAAAAGGCTGCAGTCATATCACAGGTGGTGGTTTTTATGAAAATGTTCCCAGGATGCTGCCGGAAGGAAAGCACGCCGTGATAGAAAAGGGCTCCTATGAGGTGCCGCCGGTATTCCGGCTGATCGCCGAATGCGGCAAGGTTGAGGAGCATGACATGTACAATACCTATAATATGGGGATTGGGATGATGCTCGTCGTTTCCCCCGGGGAGGCGGAAAAGACCATGCAGGCGATCCGGGAAGCCGGCGAAACGCCCTGTCAGATCGGCCGGATCGAAAACGGGGAAAAGGGCGTGACGCTATGCTGACTATCGGGGTTCTTGTGTCCGGCGGCGGGACTAATCTGCAGGCGATCATTGACGGTATCGGGAACGGATCGATCCAAGGTACAAGGATCGGTATCGTGATCTCCAATAAACCGGGGGCCTTTGCGCTTGAGCGGGCGAAGCAGAACGGGATCCGGGCCTTGACGATCTCACCGAAGGATTATGCGGATCCTTCCGCTTATGATGACGCGATGACCGGTGCCCTGCGGGAAGCCGGGGTATCTCTGGTGGTGCTGGCGGGCTTTTTAGTGGTATTGTCTGAACGCTTTGTTTCCTGCTTTGCCGGGCGGATCATCAATATTCATCCGAGCCTGATCCCTTCCTTCTGCGGAAACGGGTATTACGGACTGAAGGTGCATGAGCAGGTCCTTAAACGGGGTGTTAAAGTAACAGGTGCTACTGTTCATTTTGTGGACGCGGGGACCGATACCGGACCGATCATCATGCAGCGGGCCGTGGCCGTAAAAAGAGGGGATACGCCGGAAACGCTGCAGAAAAGAGTCATGGAGGAGGCAGAGTGGGTGATCCTGCCGGCCGTGATCAATGCCATCGCGCAGGACCGGATCAGACTGGAAGACAATATAGCATATGTTATATAAAAAGAGGAGATGTTTATGAAAATACTGGTTGTGGGCGGCGGCGGACGCGAGCATGCCATTGTGACAAAGGTCCGGGAGAGTAAACGGGTGGATAAGATCTACTGCGTTCCGGGTAATGCCGGGATTGCGGCGCTTGCGGAGTGCGCGCCGATCTCCGTGATGGACTTTCAGGCGATCGCGGATTTCGCGGCAGAAAAAGAGGTGGATCTGGTGATCGTGGGACCGGATGATCCGTTGGTGGGCGGTATCGTTGATGTACTGGAGGAGAGAGGACTTAAGGTCTTCGGCCCCCGGGCGAATGCCGCGATCTTAGAGGGCAGCAAGGCTTTTTCCAAGGATCTGATGAAGAAATACGGGATCCCGACTGCTGCCTATGAATGCTTTGAGGAAGCAGAGGAGGCGCTTGCCTACGTGAATGCTTCCGATCTGAGCCTTCCGATCGTTGTCAAGGCGGACGGGCTGGCCCTCGGAAAGGGCGTTTTGATCTGCGAGACCAGAGAAGATGCGGTAAACGCGGTCCGGGATATCATGATCGAGAAGAAGTTCGGGGATGCCGGAAAAAAGGTTGTGATCGAAGAATTTCTGACGGGCAGAGAGGTTTCCGTCCTTTCCTTTACGGACGGAAAGACGATCCTGCCCATGACTTCGGCCCAGGATCACAAACGGGCACTGGACGGGGACCAGGGCCTCAATACCGGCGGAATGGGCACTTTTTCGCCGAGCCCCTTTTATACGGAGGAGATCGACCGCATCTGCCGGGAAAAGATCTTTCAGCCTACCGTAGACGCTATGGCGGCAGAGGACAGGCGCTTTCAGGGCGTGATCTTTTTCGGCCTGATGCTGACGGAGAAAGGACCGAAGGTACTAGAGTACAATGCCCGCTTCGGGGATCCGGAGGCGCAGGTCGTGCTGCCGAGGATGGAAAACGACCTGATCGACGTGATGGAGGCCTGCGCAGAGGGGAGACTTGAGGAGATAACCCTTCGCTTTGCCGATAATGCGGCTGTCTGCGTTGTTCTGGCTTCAGAGGGATATCCGCTAAAGTATGAGAAAGGAAAGGTCATTACCGGACTCGAAGCCTTTGAGGATCAGCCGGGATATTACTGTTTCCATGCCGGTTCGAAAAAAGAGGGAGAAAAAATCGTTACAAACGGCGGAAGAGTCCTCGGCGTGACTGCCTGCGGCAAAACACTTCCGGAAGCAAGGGAAAATGCCTACCGGGCAGTGACCTGGGTGGATTTTTCCAATAAATATT
>JAILQQ010000072.1 GCA_024698885.1 Lachnospiraceae bacterium
ACCTCCGGCGTCTGGTTTACGGGAACAGATAATATCAGTTTACTATAGCACAGGGCTTCCGGGTTGTCTACCGCGCTTTGACCGGCGTTTCCAGTTCATTTCCTGTTACTGTTCTCGCGCTCAAGTGTCATGATCCTCTCATAATCCTCTGCCCAGGATTCATATCCGGGCTCCGTGCGGCGGTCGGGCAGTTCATAAAGAAGCTTCAGCATATAGCCGAGATACCGCGAATACTTGCAGGCTCCCTGGTAGTTCAGATGCGACTCCTCATTAAAATCAGAAGAAAAATCAAGCGCCATCATATCATAATCATCATTGGCATTTCGATAAAACAACTCGTTGGCAGCCGCGATCTCTTCGATCCGGTTATAGGTCATCTGATCTTCCCATGTCATAATATAAGGCGAAACCAGCAGAAACAACGGTATTTCATTCTCTTTCGTGTATTCAATGATCTTTTCCAGATAAAGCTCAGACTTTGCCGTAAGGCCCCCTTTCTCCTCCTTATTGACCGGCGGTCTCTCCTGTACAGACTGACCGAAAAAGGGCGTAAAGCCCTTAAAAGCCCGCTTCTCTTTTGCAATAGTTAACGGATACAGCATGTCCCCCCTCGTAAGTTCGGAATACCGGCTGTGATATACAAAAAAGGAAGGAAAGAACTCCGAAAGCCGTTCCCGTTCACAGCTGTCAAAAAGCATCTGAAGCTTATTCAGGGAAAATCGCATCCCGCAGAGGTTTTCATTCAGCCATCCGTACTGATGATCGTCCTTAAAGCGGGCAGGCGAATATAATTCCAGCACTATTAACTTCGGCTTCTGAGTCTTGCAGATCTCCTTCAAATAATAATAGGTACACCAAAGAGGCTGCTCCGCGGCACTGTAATCATAGGCGGCGATCCCATATTCCTGAAAAAGAAGTCCCGTATTGATATCGCAATGCACATGGCTTGAGCCTAACATTACCACGTCTATCGTATCCTTCGGCTGGTAATACAAGGCTTCCGCCTGGCTCGAGCCGTGCATCGTCCGCACCCGCAGAGCCGTGTTGCAATACCAGAGGGAAAAAAGGAGCAGGATCAGAAACAGCAGAAACAATATTGTTTTTTTCAGGTTAAAATTCTTCTTCATCCCGTATCAGAATTCCATATACATAAACTGCCCCGGATCAAAGGCCGGACCGTAGATGCCGAAAATAAAGATCAACAGTATACAAATATAATAGAAAAGGTATCGAAGTCCTGCGTGCTTTTTCTCCACTGCCGCGGGAAACGAAAGTCCTGTGCGGTATGAAAGGGCATCCATCAGGATCACCAAAAGGAGAAATACCGGTATCAGAAACGTATCAAAAGAGGTCACGCCAAGCATGCTCCACTCGGTAAGAAAATCCGTCCCTGCGCTGCCTGCCGTAAAGATCCGAAAAATATACGCAAGCGCATCGGAAAGCTTTGGAAAGCCAAAAGGGATCCAGGCAAAGGAAACGGCAAAAAACGTCAGAACGTGTCCGATGAAGCCCGGCTTTTCCGCTGCTCCCTTTCTGCTTCTGTACAGATAATCCATAATGGAAAAGCAGCCATGCAGAAATCCCCAGAAGAAAAAAGACAATCCGCCTCCGTGCCACATACCGCATACCAGAAAAACGATCATGGTATTGACGCACCTGCGCACCGCGCCCTTTCGGTTCCCGCCGAGAGGAATATAAACATAATCCCGCAGAAAAGAGCTGAGAGAACAATGCCATCTGCGCCAGAATTCCGAAATGCTGCCGGAAAGATACGGTGACAGAAAATTTTCGGTCAGTTCAAATCCGAGAAGCTTTCCGACGCCGATCGCAATGGCAGAATATCCGGCAAAATCACAATACAGCTGCATCGTATACAGCAGTGATCCGATGAACAGCCAAAGAGAGCCGTGCTGCATATAATCGGCAAACAGCGCTTCCTTTACCGGCGCCAGCCTGTCCGCTACGACTGTTTTCATAAAAAAACCGTAAAGCAGATAAGAAAAAGCCTGCGGCAGGCGGTCATTTTCGAAAAGCCTCACGTCACGCAGCGTCTTCACCTGCGGCAGGAAGGTCTCTGCCCTTTCGATGGGGCCGCTCAGGAACTTCGGGAAAAAGCAAAGATACAGCGCGAAATGAAAGAAATTCGTTTCCGCCTCGCATTTCCCACGATAGATATCCGCCAGATAACTGACAGACTGAAAAGCATAGTACGAAAAGCCGACAGGCAGAACAAGCGCCTGCCAGAGAAGCTCCTTTGCCATGAAGGAAAGATGCGGTTCCATAAGCGGAAAGATCTGATCCTGAAACTTCATGGCCCAGAGAATAAAAACAAAAACCGAAATGCTGAAGATAAACACGGGCTTCAGATACTGCTTCCTTTTTTTCAAAAGGAAGCGCATAAACAGGCCGGCCCCGTAAACAAATACCATGGAAACAATTAACGCGATGATCGCCCGCCGGTCAATCTGGCTTACATAAAGCAGACTTGCCGCAAGCAGAATATACGGTCTGGCTTCTTTCCGCAGCCCGTAAAACAGAACCGTTGTCGTGAATATGAATAAAAATGTATAAACCGTAAAAGACATAGTAATATCATACAAAGCTTTTACCCGAATGGCAATATGTATCTGTCTCTTTATTGCATGATATGATGTTGGGGTCAAAAGGTGCGTAGCATCTTTCCGGATACGTGATATAGTGCTTGAGCTTGCTCGGAAGCACTATATCATGTATCCGGAAACGGCACGGAGTGCTTTTGACCCTGACATCATGATATGATCGAGGCGTCAAAAGTGCCATGTGGCAAAGCCACATGTGCAATTTGCACAGTAAACCGTCTCTGCAAGCTGGCTTGCGAGAGCGGGTTATTGTGCAAATTCACCATGGCACTTTGTGCCATGTGACTTTTGACGCCTCGATCATATCATGCGTCCGAAAATGGCACAAAGTGATGTTGACCCTGACAACATTGATTTTCGGATGATAATCGCTTAGAATGATGGCAGGGTCAAAAAGGTGCCCTTAGAATGGGATGAAAGGACCAACAGACGGAGGTTACAGCATGAAAGAGCATACTATGCGCGCAGAAAACCGTTTTCTCCCGATCGAAAACAGGCTGCCGGCATCTTTTCCCGATCTGTTCCCGCCTGCGGCGGACAGAGACTTCTGGGGAGTGCTCGATACGGATCTGAGGGAAGCTCTTCTGGAAAACGGTAAAGAAGCGCTGGAAACAGCATGGCCTCAGCTTCTGCTCTCTGATTATACGGATTTTTCCGAAACCGGCAACAGGGAGCGTTTTGAAGAAAAATACTTTACCCGCCGCAGGATGCTCTGCGCCCTTACCCTGGCGGAGTGCGCCGAATATGAGGGCCGGTTCTTTACAGCTCTTTTGAACGGCTTATATCTGATCCTGGAGGAGACCACCTGGTGTCTGCCGGCTCATAACAGCTATATCCGGGACGGAAAGCAGCTTGCCATTCCCGACGAGGAACGTCCGGTGATCGATCTCTTTGCGGCAGAAACGGCTGCTCTTCTGGGCATCACAGAATTCCTTCTCAGAGAAAGGCTTCATGAAGCCAGTCCCGATATCAGCGTATATATCGAAAAGGAACTCAGGCGCCGGATCTTAAATCCTTATCTGCAGTATCATTTCTGGTGGATGGGCGACGGGGTTCAGGCCATGTGCAACTGGACGCCCTGGATCACGCAGAATCTTCTGCTTGCCCTTTCAAGCAGAACGGAAGGGTTTATGACACAGGAGGAAAAGCAGCTCATGCTGTACAATGCCGTGCAATCCATGGATTATTTTATGGATGACTACGACGAGGACGGCTGCTGCAGCGAAGGAGCCGAATATTACAGTCACGCCGGCCTTTGTCTGTTCTGCTGCATCGATATCCTGAACCATCTGACGGACGATGCTTTCAAACCCCTGTTTTCGGATCCTCTCATAAAAAATATGGCAGCCTATATCCTGCGGATGTATGTCGGGAACGGATATTATATAAATTACGGTGACTGTTCTCCTTTGGCCGGCAAAAGAGGCGTCAGGGATTATCTTTTCGCAAAAGCGGTCAATAACGAAGAGTACGCGTCCTTTGCCGCTTCGGACTACCGCAGCCAGTCCATGAAGGAAAAGCTGGCACCCGGAGAGATCAATCTCTTCTACCGCCTGCTGCAGCTGAAATACCATGAAGAAATGGAAGAAGCCCCGTTAAAGCCGTTTACGGCTGAAGACTACTATTTTGAGAGCGAAGGACTATTGATCGCGAGGGATTCGCTTTACGTTCTTTCCGCTAAAATGGGGAAGAGTCTGGCCAGTCACAGTCACGAGGATATCGGCAGTCTGACGGTTTATCGGGACGGAGAGCCGGTGCTCATTGATCTCGGCGTGGAAACCTATACGAAAAAGACCTTCTCTCCCGACCGGCATGAGATCTGGACCATTCAATCCGCTTATCATAATACGGTCAATTTCGGGGAGGATCTTTGCGTACTGCAAAAAAGCGGAGAAGAGTGTGAGGCGGAAGATATTCAGGTGCGCCTCACGGAAACGGAGGCTTCTCTCTCGGCAGAATTAAGAAATGTTTACGCGGATGACCGGATCCGGCAGATCAGGCGGACTGTTTCATTATATAAAAACCGCGAGGATGTCTCTGTAGCCATCACAGATCATTATGACGCCGATCTGCCGGCGGTCCTTACCTTTATGACAAAGGAAAAGCCGGTTCAGGCAGGGCCGCTGCGGCATGAAAGCGTCTCCTTCCGGCTCGGTGATTCCGTCCTGCTGACTGCGGACGGCGTGAAAAACGTGATCATTGAAGCATGTCCTGTGAGAGACGCGAAGCTGCAACGTGCCTGGCAGGATGAAGTATGGCGTATTCTGCTCTATACGGCAGGAAACCACGTTTCGGTCGTGCTTGGGTAGCCAGGGCAGGAGTTACAGCTTACTGTTAACGAAATCCCGCGGGCTGACTCCCTCGACCCTTTTGAATACCTTGGAAAAGTAATACGCGGATTCGAAGCCCAGCGCATCTGCCACCTCATATACCTTCATGTCCTCCCTTAGCAGCAGCTCCTTTGCTTTTTCGATCTTCCTGGTATAAACATATTCCGAAAAACCCATCTCCGCGTTTTTCTTGAAGATCGACGAAAGATAGGCGGGAGACAGGCCGAATTTTTCAGCAACCTCGGGGAGCGTCAGCTTCCCGTTTTCGTTTATATTCTGCTCGACGTACTCCCTGATCGAAGCGATCAGCTTATCCTTTCCCGAACGCCGGTTTGACCCGACAATATGGGAAAACAGCCGGATCGGCGTATTTTTATCACTCTCCGCACAGGCTGTCCGCGCTTCCTCAAAGGAGGTATGGATGTCCATGGGATCCGAAACCGCTGTTCCGATACCGAAGGTCAGATCCGTACTGAAGTATCCGCCGATCATCTCAACGATATTTTCCAGTCCGTCGCGTATCTGCTCCATGGCACCCGCTACCGCCTCTGCCTCTTTAAAATAAAAGATCAGCGCAAAATGCCTGATATCGATGGATACCGTGTAGCAGGGCGCATAGCGCGCCACGATCTCCCTGACCATATTCAGACAGGAGGTATAGAGATTCCACTG
>JAILQQ010000090.1 GCA_024698885.1 Lachnospiraceae bacterium
TATCCATGAGATCCGCGAGCTGTTGGTCGCCAACGATATCGAAAACTTTACGATGAAAATCCATGCCGTCAAAAGCTCTGCCAAGCTTGTCGGAGCCGACCGGCTCTCGCAGATAGCGGCGGATCTGGAGCAGGCAGGCGATCAGAAGAATGTGGAATATATCAGAAGGCATATCGGCATGATGCTTTCCCTCTATGGCGAGACGGCCGGCTCCTTATCGCCGCTTGTCAAAAAAGAGGAAAAGGAAGGCACTATCGACAGCGAGCATGTCGCAGGATTGTTCGCCCATCTCAGAGGCTACGTGGAAGACTGCAACAGCGAAGCGGTCGGAAGCATGCTGCGGGCGCTTGACCACTACAACTTCCCGGGAAAGGAACAGGAGCGGTTCGATAAGCTGAAGAAAGCGTACGAAGCGATGGACTGGGTGGCGATGACGGCACTTTTTGATGAAGATTCGGGGTAACCGTTCAGCGTCTGGAAGCTAAAGGTCCTGAACAGATACGATACAGGAGATACAAATGGAAGCGGAAGTCAACAACGAACTGGAAAAAGAGCAGCGGCCACGGAAGGTATTGATCATCGGCAACAGAAACGAGTTTCTGGTGCGGAGCGTCATCAACGATCTGCTCTGGCGTCATTTTGAGATAGAAGAGGTGGAGCCGACCGTCACGGAAATATCCCGGGCGGACGAGTCCATTAAGATTTATATTATTTTTATCGAACGGATCGCGGATGTGCAGAATCTGTTAGTCTATCTGAAGGACGTGATCTTTGATAAGAAGCTCAGTGTCTGTGTCGTCTGTAATCATCTCGACGCGCTGGAGCTTGAGAACTATGTCACGAAGGATGAGATCGCCGCTGTTTTCGAGCGTCCCGTCAATATCAAGGAGATCGGTTCCGCCATCGATGAGATCTTTCAGAAATCCAGTACCGCGGAAACCCGCCGGTCGATCCTGATCGTGGATGATGACCCGACCTTCCTACATAAAACGCAGCAGCTTTTCAGGGATACCTATAAGGTTTATATGGCCAATTCCGCGGCGTCCGCGCTGATGGTGCTGTCGAAGCATACCGTTGACCTGATTCTGCTTGATTATGAAATGCCTATTGTGGGCGGCCCGCAGGCCTACGAAATGATCAAGGCGGAGCCCTCCGTCGCGGATACGCCCATTATGTTCCTGACCGGCAAAACGGATATGCAAAGCGTTAAGAAAGCGATCAGCTTAAAGCCTGCCCACTATCTGACCAAGACCTTACCGGCCAGTGAGCTTCTGGCTACGATCTCCTATTTCTTTGTTCATCATTCGCTGCCGGGGCGGGAGGACGGGTAACTGACGCCCTCCGGCAGGGGATCCCATTCGTTCAGTCCGAGGCTCTGCTTGAACCTCGCTTCCTCGAGGGTCAGGGGCGGCATATCGTCCTTTAGGTACTCGACAAGCTCGTCAAGACCCTCTCCCGTCACGTTGTTTACCTCAAAAATCCGCTCACAGCCGGCGTTTTCCATCCACAGCCGGATCATCGGCACGTTCGCCCAGGGCGAATCCGTCTTCGTGATAATGCCGATCAGGGGTCGTAAGATAAATGTATGAAGACAGGCCCCGAACAGATTATACGGTTCATCCGCGGCCTGTACGATCGCGACCACATCCGCTTCAAAGGAAAAGCAGGCCAGTCCCACGCTGAATATTTTGGATTCCGCGTACTCTCCCGGCGAATCGATCATGTTCCCCTTCAGATCCGTGACCTGCGTTTTCACATAGTGCAGCTCTTCCCCGCGAAGCGCCTGCGTTAATGAGGTTTTGCCGGCTTCCGTCCGGCCCATCAGGAATACTGTTTTCATTTCCGCTCCTTCAGCTTTTATGCACCGCGCAGGTAGCAAAGCCGAGCTCCTCCCCAAAAAACCTTACCACTTCCCTGACCGCGGTTTCCACCTCCGACAATCCGCCGGTAATGATCAGGGATCCGCAGAAGCGGTCCATGAACCCCACCTGAATATGGGCGGCCTTCATCGCGGTATCCGCGGCGACTACCACGGCCTCCCAGGGCGTAAACCGGATAAGCCCCACCGCCTCTCCGGTATGGTCCTCCCCCTCGTGCACCCCGATATGCAGCCCGAGGTTGCGGTAAACGGAAGCATCGTTCGGCGATAAGACATGCGCGAGACAGACCTCCTTTCCGGGAACGCGGACCCTCGTCATCCGAAGGGTCTTCCCGCGAAGGTTTTCGAAGTCATCCTCAAATATGGTCTCAAGCAATTCCTTCTGGGATAATCCGGGCATACACAGCTCCTTTCAAGAGGAAGGGTTGATATGGCAACAAGCGGGAGCCGTCGGGTGCAGGTGACAGCGGCGGAGGCTGCTCGGAAAGCAGGGATATTAGTGGAGGCGGGGCAGCGCGGGTTTGCGGTGCGATGACACTATACCGCCTGAGATGGTATCGCCGGGCGGCGCTCATTGCAGTTGGGATGGCACCATGCCGCCGGAATGGTCTCGCCGGGCGGCGCATCGCTTGAGAGGGAAAGCACCGTGCGCTTTAGCGCACGGGTGATTTGCGCAGGAAGCCGGTGTGGTAAGCTAGCTTACCAGCCCGGCTTCATGTGCAAATTACCATACCGCCGTAGGCGGCATGGTACTTTCCCTCTCAAGCGATGTGCCGCCCTTCCAACACGTTGCAGCGGCATGGTGCCTTCCACTCCGTCGATGCGCCGCCCTTCAGGCACCCTGAAGCGGCATGGTGCCTTCCACTCTGTCGAGGCGCCGCCCTTTCCATACCCTGCAGCGGCATGGTGCTTCCCGTTCAGTCTAAGTGCCGCCTTTTCCGCTCTCTCGGTGCGCCGTCTCCCCGGCTTTCACCGCTGACTCCGCTTCTCTGTCTTGCGCTCTCTGCCCTTCTTCCGTCAGGCTTTCGCTCTCCTACCGCTTCGTGATCCGGCAGACGACGTAATTCAATTCATCCCGGAAATAATTCACGATCTCCGTCATGGCCGAGCTTACGTCCGAAAGCTCTCCTGTGATGATCAGTGTCCCGGTGAAGCGATCCGCAAACCCCAGGTAGACGTTCCCGCTCTTCACCGCGATATCTGACGCGATCACAGATGATTCCGGAGGTGTCATATTCATGATCCCGATTGCCGATGAGCTGAAATCCACCTGCGGATTCAGTCCTAACTTCTGGTAAATGATCGGGGCGGGGCCGCCCATGATATGCGCAAAGGTGATCTCCTTTCCCGCTACTGTTTCCTGTACGATTCTGATCTGTTCTCCATGATCACCCGACATCTCATTCTCCTTTCCGCACCGACTTTACTTCCCAAGGCTCTCTATGTTTATATTTACTGTATATTCCTGGCTCTCGCCGGGCTTTAGGAATTTCAGCATCTCATTCTCCCGCATGACGTCACGGCCGTCCGGCAGGCAGTTGCCGCATTCCAGTCCCAGCACGTAATCCCGTACGCCCATCATCTTCCATTCCACAAAGCCGTCCAGCACGGAAGCATCATAGGAAATGGTGAGCGCGACATTACATTTGGGCTGCTCGATCCTCGCATAGCCGTTTTTATCCCGGAAGCGGTGGTAATAGCAGCGTTCCTGATAGCCGGCCTGCGGCTTCTCCATGCGGCTCCAGTGCTCGATATCATTCGCCGCGTGCTTGTCCCGGGGTAGAACCTCCACGGAAGGGATCGTGATCACGCTGTCCTCGTCAAGCAGCGGATAACCCATATTCATATGGTAGAGGATCTCAAAGGGCTCCTCCTTATCCCCGCGGTTTTCGATCAGGTCATGGATCGTAAAGCGGCTTTCCTGCTTGCTGATCCTCAATTCTCTGGATAAGGACAGCTTTCTCCCGAAGATCGTTTCGTCTCTCGTGACCGTGTGAATCACGAAGGCATCCGCCTCCTCGGTCCAGTAGCTGTGCTCCGCCGGAAAATTGGCCAGGGATCCGTGCAGCGGAATCTCCTCTCCCTCGTCAACACAGGGTGTTCCGACCCCCTGCAGACCGCAGGTCGTCAAAAAGCCCGCCGTGAAGGATTTAAGCCAGTTTGTTCCGGTTGACTCATAATAGGCAGGCGCCACATAGCCGCAGGGAGAAAAATAACTCAGGTTGATCCCCTTGTAGCGAAGTCTCGAAATATCCCCCGCGCGGTCTAACGAGACCGTCATGTCTAGCCCGGCCTCCGTATGGACCTCATAGAGCCGCATGCCGTCTCCCTTGCCGCCGATCAGCCGGTGCTCTTCGATGCCGGCCGTCTGTGATTCATGTCCGATATAAGGATTCATATCTACCTCCTTGTCCGCGCCGATTCGCTTGCGAATCGTGCGCTTAGGCATGATCTTTAGATCATGCCGATCCGGTCTGCTCGCAGACCGGATCATTTCCTTGTCTGCGCCAATTTGCGAAGCAAATTGTGCGCTTAGGCACGATCTTCAGATCATGCCGATTAATCAATATTAAGCTCCACCTCAACCGGGCAATGATCAGAGCCCATCACCTGGGGATGGATCTTCGCGTCGATCAGGCGGTCCCTGAGCGAGGCCGACAGAATAAAATAATCGATCCGCCACCCGACGTTCTTGGCCCTGGCGTTCCCCATATATGACCACCAGGAATAGGCGTCGGTCTGATCGGGGTACAGCGTCCGGAAGGAGTCGATAAACCCGGCCGCAAGAAGCTCGGTCATCTTTCCCCGCTCCTCATCCGTAAAGCCGGCGTTTCGGTGGTTTGTCTTCGGGTTTTTCAGATCGATCTCCTCATGCGCCACGTTCAGATCCCCGCACATGACCACCGGTTTTTTTTCAGAAAGCCCCTTCAGATACTCCCGAAAAGCATCCTCCCATTCCATCCGGTAGGAAAGCCTTTCCAGCTCTCTCTTGGCGTTTGGCGTATAGCAGGTAACGAGATAGTGCGAAGGGAATTCCGCCGTGATGACCCGACCCTCGGTGTCATGCTCCTTTATCCCGATCCCGTTTACGACGTTTAACGGTTCTTTCCGGCAAAACAGTGCTGTTCCCGAATATCCGGCACGCTCCGCGTAATTCCAGTATTGCTCATACCCTGGAAGGGTGAGCGTCAGCTGTCCCTCCTTCAGTTTGATCTCCTGCAGCATGACCGCGTCCGCGTCCGATGCTTCAAAGAAGTCCATAAAGCCTTTGTTCAGACAGGCCCTCAATCCGTTCACATTCCAGGATATATACCTCATACCGTTCTCCGATCCCGTTTTCACCAAGCAAAAATCTGAGGGTCAAAAAGCTGTGCCTTCTGACTCTCAGATCTTATTATATCCTTTATGCGCGCAAAGTACAATAGTTCGTAACTGTTCCGAACAGCCCCGTTGATTGCTGCGCAAACTCGCTGCCTTCCATAATATCACATATTTCAGAGCTGTTTTTCTCGTCCCTCCATAATTTTATGCTTCGTCATCGCTGATATCTGATTCCAACAAACCAGTAACTATATCATGTAATTGGGCGGCATTTTTACTAGTGATAACCGGCTTGCCGGTACGCTTTTCAACAGCGATTCTTGCTTCCCCGGCTGCTTCCCCACCTTCAATTGCAACTTTTCGATTTTCCTCAAATGTTTCCGATTGCTTTTGCTTTGAAATCTCTGTAGTGGTAGCCTCCGCCAGCATATTAAGAACAAGTTCCAGTGTTGACATATTATCCCGGAGGTTTTCTTTTTTCAGCCCTTTAAGATTCTTATATTCACGAGTAGTCATCCCAGACCAGGCTTTAGAAATCTCATCCGTAAGGATTGCATATTCTATGCCTTTCTTCACGCCACGCTTCTCCCACTCATCAGTGAGTTCTTTTCTTACCTGGATTGCTTGTAAGCGCTGATTAATCCACTCGCGAGAGTATCCTTTTTTTACGTACGTTTCCAGCGCTCGTTCTATAGTCAATTCCGGATCTATCACTTCTTCAATGCGCTCCCGGCCAACCTGTGCCAACCATAATTTAAATGGTTCAGCTTTTTTAGACGGAATTGACTGAATGATACGAAGGAGTTGCTCAGTGTTGGCAACATCAGTATTATACTTTTTTCCATCCTTTGGAGATCTCATTTTCAGTTGGTTACAATTTGTAACCAACTGATTTCCTTCGTCCTTAAGTCTGTTTTTTAGAACTTTCCAATAATTTCTTGATCCATCAAAATCTGGTTGTTCGGTCAGTGCACCAACTACATCCACAATAGAAAAGTACCATTCCCCTTCATCCTCGACCCACGCCGTTCTAATCGGCTGGTCTTCAAACAATTGAATTTTATCATTTTTTATCTGCATTCTTTTTACCCCCTGTCAATTCCTCATTTTCGTCCCTTCTTTTCTCGAGCAGCATAATGTACGCCATCATTCTGATCAAATATTCAGGAGGAGCACTGATTCCCTGTTCCCACTGTTGAAGAGTTCTCACTGGGATTCCAAATTTAGCAGAAAACTTGCTTTGTGATAATCCCGTTTTCTTTCGTAATTCTTTTATCCTGTCAGAAATATTCATAACCATATCTCCAATTACTTATACTTTATTAAAGTATATCTTATCTTTCATACGTTGTCAACGTATACTATTTTCATTTCACCGGATTCATCATTATCTGAAATTATTACTGGGTACGATACTTTTTCACATACATAAAATTGCAGACAACCCTGTTATGAAGTGACCTTTGTCAAGAGGTAAATTTTGCCACCAGCAAACTTTTTTCTTGACTGTCACATTTGTGTGATCTGTCAGCATCTGGAAGGAGCCCTGATTTAACAGTTCCCGGCATGTGGCCACTCTGTTA
>JAILQQ010000117.1 GCA_024698885.1 Lachnospiraceae bacterium
CTGCTTGCAAAGCCAGGAACCGTAGGTCATATAACCCACGATCAGGATTGCGATCGCAGCAATGATAATTAATAATGCATTCATCTCCCTGTCTCCTTTACATACTTAAGTTTTTTATTGCGTTACGAACGATCTTTTCAAGGATCCGGCCCTGTCTGTTATAAAAGACCTTATCCCCGGAAACATCGATTGCAACCAGACGGAATCTGCTCCACCCCTGAAAGGCGTACCGGTAACTCTTGTATTTTTTGATGCGGGATGCGGCTCTGCCTGTGTCGGCTTTTATACTGTCTGCGATGATATAAAGCACCACATCAGAGCTTTTATGGCCGTTTTCCGGGATAAAGCCCTTAAGGCCCCGTTCCCAGGCCGTATCGCACAGAGACTGCAGTTGTTCGGGTGTCAGCTCCCCTGCTTCCGCGAAATACACGTATTCATGGACAAAGCACTGACTTAACCGAGCGGATTTCAGGAGAAAATAATGCGTATCGCTGGCATGATAGACTGCCTCCGCGAAAAAAGGCTCCGCCACGTCCTCCGAGGTCAGATTATAGTATCTTTGATAGGACTGCAAAAGCTTCTCTGTGACGTTCTTTTTTACCATGTCATTAATTTTAAATCAAATATTATATAATTTCAATAAAAATTTAACAAAAAATTCATAACTTGCGTAGCACCGCGAGCAAAAATTCCCATGTCCTGGCAACGCTCGCTGCCTCAAGCCTCTCCTGCGGCGTATGGATATCCTTCATCTCCGGCCCGATGGAAACGGCATCAAGCCCCGGGATCCCCGACGAGAACAGACCGCATTCCACGCCGGCATGGATGGCATATACGGTCATATCCTTCTGAAACAGCTCACGGTAGGTCTCAAGCATCTTTTCCCGCAGGGGAGAATCCGCCCTGTACTGCCAGGCACCGTAGGCGCCGCTGTAGCTGACGCTCCCGTCAAGCACCTCCATCAGCGTTTCCAGCCTGTTGCAGAGCTCCTCCTTTTCGGAATCCACGCTGCTTCGCACGGAAAAGCCCGCGCCTACCACTTCTCCTTCATCCTTGCGGTCCCGCGTTAGCGGCCGCGCGGGATTTTCCTGAAAATCCCGCATAAGAGAATCGCCCTGCGATTCATCCTTCAAGATCCCGAGGTTTAAAGAGGTCTGCACAAGGCCCTTCACGTCGGCGCTCATCCGCTGTATGCCCTGCGGCAAAAGCCTGAGCATCGCGATGGTCCTCTTTGTCGCGCTTTCATCCATGGGAGCCTGGGAAGCAGGCGTATCATGAAGGATCTTAGCGAAGACCCCTGCGTCCGGATCTGTCTTTGCATATTCTGCCCTGACGGTCATACAAAGCTCCTTTGTGAGTGCGCATACCTCTTCTGCCGCCGCCTCGTCCTTCACAACGATCAGAGCCTCTGATCTTCTTGGGATCGCGTTATCCTTGTTGCCGCCGCCAAGCGTCTGCAGTCTGAGATCCACCTTTGACTGCAGGGTGCTGAGTGCCCGCCCGAGGAGCACATTGGCGTTTGCTCTTCCTTTATCGATCTCCTGTCCGGAATGACCGCCAAGCAGGCCCTCCACGGTCACGGATACGCTGACGCCGGGAAATGCCTCCCGCTTTACGGGCAGCTCGCATTTTGCGGTCACGCCGCCTGCGCAGCTCACAAGCAGAAAGCCCTCGTCCTCGGAATCCATATTGATCATGATCTTTGACCTGAGCTTTCCCATATCAAGAGCGGCCGCCCCTAACATGCCGATCTCCTCATCCACGGTAAATACCGCTTCCAGGGGCGGATGCGTAATGTCGTCGGCATCAAGGAGCGCGAGGGTCATCGCGACCGCGATCCCGTCGTCGCCGCCAAGCGTGGTGCCCTCCGCGGTGATCATGCCGTTTTCAACCCTGAGCGCCAGTCCGTCCTTCGTAAAATCGATGCTGCAGCCTTCCTCCTTTTCACAGACCATATCCATATGCCCCTGCAGCATGACCCAGGGCTTGTTTTCACAGCCCTTTGTCCCGTTTTTCCAGATGATCACATTATTATGCTCATCCTGCCAGTGATCAAGGCCTCTCTCCTTCGCAAATGCCACGCAGTAATCACTGATCCTTTTGGTATCCCCGGAGCCGTGAGGGATCTTACAGAGCTCCTCAAAAAAATAAAATACCTTTTCCGGCTCCAAGCCGCTTAATACCGCCATATAAAACCTCCTTCGCTTTTTTCCCGAAAAGACCGGCCTTTCCGGCCGGTCATCGTTTTCTCCTATCCGATCATAGAATCCAGATCAGCTTGTATAATTATCAAAATACCCCTGTACCAGGACAACCGGCGTTCCCTTGTCCCCCGATCCGCTGGTAAGGTCGCAAAGCGACCCGATCAGGTCTGTCAGCTGTCTGGGCGTTGTTCCCTGGGAGGCCATATTCCCGACAAGGCTTCCGTTCTTTTTACGGATGCTTTCGGAGATCGCTTCCTTGAGGGCTTCCCCGGAAAGATCCTTGAAATCGTTATCCGCAAGATATTTTAGCTTCAGCTCATTGGGCGTTCCGATCAGGCCGTCGGTAAAGGCCGGCGATACCACCGGATCCGCAAGCTCCCAGATCTTTCCCTGAGGATCCTTGAAGGCGCCGTCTCCGTAGACCATGACCTCGACGTGCTTGCCGGTCTCCTTCAGGATACGATCCTGTATCGAGAGCACCAGATCCTTGCAGTCCCGCGGAAACAGCTTGATCTTATCCTCCGTGGACTTATTGGAACCGAGAAGCCCGTATTTTTCATTGCAGCCGCTGCCATGAACCGGAGCGTTCAATATATCGTCGAGGCCGCAGACTCTCTTCGCTCCCGCTTCCTTTAAGATCCGCTTGGTGCGGGCTCTCGTATGGATATCACAGGTCAGTACCGAATCCGTATACGAAAGGATCGTTTTCGGCTGGTTCGCGAAAATGATCTCTGCCTCGGCGCCGCATTCCCGGATCAGATCCCCGTAATATTCGACGTAATCCACGCCCGTAAACGGATGCTTGTTCACGCCAAACAGCGAACGGTATTTTTCAAGCGTCAGTACGTCGCTGTAGGGATTGACCCCTGCCTCGTCGATCTGGTCAAGGCTCACGAGCTCATTTCCCACTTCATCCGAAGGGTAGCTTAACATCAAAACGATCTTCTTTGCGCCCTTTGCGATCCCCTTTAAGCAGATCGCGAAGCGGTTTCGCGAAAGGATCGGAAAGATCACACCGATGGTCTCTCCGCCAAGCTTATTCCTTACATCCTCCGCGATATTATCGATCGTGGCGTAATTACCCTGGGAGCGGGCCACGATCGATTCCGTCACGGAGATCACGTCCCGGTCCCTTAAGGCAAAGCCCTCTGCCTTCGCGGCCCCTAAAACACTATCGGTAACGATCGTCGCCAGATCGTCTCCTTCCCGGATGATCGGGCACCGGATCCCTCTGGAAACCGTTCCCGTCCTTCTTTCCTGATCGCTCATCTTCATTCTCCTTCTCATTTCCTGAATATTGTTTTGCGCCGGTCTGCCTTGCCATAATATCTATAGTGAACGAAATTAATTCGTTCACTATAAATAGTTGATGCGCACGGATTTTGTATGGAAATATGCCGATAAATCGGCCAAAATCCGGCGCAGGAAACGAATCAAAGTGCAAGCACTTAATTCGTTTCCTATATCATTCTATCACATGCACGGGCACCCCGTAGCTCAGTCCCGTTTCATGACAGTAAACGCATAAGAGGGTATCTCCCGTGCTCACCGGTTTGATCATGCCGTCGTACTCTACCGTACAGATCGAAGGATCCTCCGATTCAAACCAGATCTTATGCTTCACGATCTTTTCGTTAAACAGCTCGCAGGTCTCTCCGTTTGCCAGTCTCGCAAAGGGTCTTACGGCCGTGGCGTACGGATCCGACAGGGATATCGTATATTCTCCCGGCACAGATCCCATGGATGCCGCCTCGCTTGACTTAAGCAATCCTTCCGTTTCCAGAACGGCGAAGAAGATCTTTCGGCTGAGATCCCCGTAATGCACGGTCACCTGCGTATATCCCGGGGAAAGAGGCCATATCTTTCCCTCCTCGATCTTTAAGATCTCGGGATCATACCCGGAAAAGCTCAGTTCGGCGGGATCCGCGTTAAACCGGGTACGGTTGCAGTCAACCCAGTAAAAGCGAAGGTCAAACGGATTGCCGCCGGCCACGCCCTTGTTGATCAGCCGATTTGCGGTGATCATCATTGGCGAACCGCCTGCTTCGGCAGCCCGCGAAGAATAGGCAATGCCGGTTTTCAGGTTTTCGCAGCCCTCCTCGCTCCTGTCAGGCTCCTCGGTATAGTCGATGGTAAACGATGTCATTCTCGTCGCCCATCTGCCCCATTCCCGGTTCGCGGCGCCCGCGTAGGCATACCCAAGAAAAGCCGGATCGCCCGGTTTGATATGCCCGGACTTATCGCCCATCACGCCGCAGTTATGGGCACCGCAGATAATATTGGTATTGAGCTCCGAGATCCGCTCAAAGCTGATGCCGTCGCGGGATTCATAATACAGCAGGCAGCTGTTGGAAGAAAACCGCCTGTTGGTGCAAAGCGCTAAAAACGTGCCGCTTTCCTCGACATACACCACATCCCAGGAATCGCAGTCATTATAGATATAATCCGCCTCCGAAGCGTCCGTGGTATCCGTACGGTTTACGGCATAGCCCCGGAAGGTCAGATGTGAAGGCCAGTCTTCGTCTGTCAGATCCGCGGTATGGACCTGCGTTGTCCGAATGCGCTCGTAGTCCTCCGTAAAGGAATCCTTCGTCGTATAGATATAAAGCGTATCGTCAACCACAACAAAGCTTGGCTCGCCGACGCCCCAGGCGATGCAGGAACCGTCATGATAAACAAGCGGCTTCGGGTTGCCGCCAAAGCCTTCTCCGTCCCATTTTTCATAGGGTCCGGCCGGATTCTCGGATCTTGCCAGAAAAACGCTGTTGCAGAAGCCGTTATTGATATTATCGGTCGTAGAGGTATACCCCATATAATAATAGCCGTCGTACCAGAAAACGTCCGGATCGCAGATCGACATGGTATCCAGGGTATTGGGCGTGGGGCTCAGAGCCGTCTGAGAAGCCGTCCAGGTAGCGCCCCCGTCCTCCGTATGCTTGTATACAACCCAGTCATATTCCTTTCTTCCATCTCCGGGAAAGGAAAACCATGCGTCGATGCTGCCGTCGTCATTATAAAGGAGCGAGGGGCCGTAGCGGTAATCATGGCCGTTCGGGCTCGCCGGCGTGAAAATATCAAAACCGCTGTCGGGAACCGTGAGCCTGATATAGGAATGCGGTTCCGTATCCTGCGGATCTGGTTCTGAAGTCTTTAGCTGCCGCTCCTTCAGTTCCTGTGCGTCCTCCTCAATTTCCAGCAGAAATTCTTCCGTCCTTTCGGCATCCGCCTCGATCGTATGCGAAAAGTCCGCCAGTGTTGACTGTGGCAGTGTTGTGCTGCAGCCGCATAAGCCGATCATAAGGGCCGGTAATACGGCATGGTAAAAACGGCGTCGTATTTTCAATGATAATCTCCTTCTGCGCCAATTCAATACA
>JAILQQ010000170.1 GCA_024698885.1 Lachnospiraceae bacterium
TCAAGGACCTGCGCGCCGTTCTCCTGCTGCTTTAAGCCTTCATCGAGAATATAACCGATATCCTTATTTCTGAGAGCCTCCTTGAATTTCTTTTTCCCGGTGGGATTGATCCGTTCTCCGATCAGGACCGGTTTGCCGCCGAAGGTCACGGCATGGGTATAGGAGCTGACCATGCTGATGCCCTTGTCCGTCACCGGCACCGGCTTTATCCCTTCGGTTTTCTTGACAAGCTTTTCAATATAAGACGGGGTCGTCCCGCAGCAGCCGCCGATCAGCCTGACCCCTGATGCCGTATAGTCTGCCACGAGCTCGGAAAACTCTTCTTCACTGATATCGTAGATGGTTTTGCCGTTTTCCTGTCTCGGCAGGCCCGCGTTCGGCTTTAAGATGACCGGAAGGGAAGCTTTCTTCAGATATTCTTCAACGATCCCCTTCATCTGTCTCGGGCCGAGAGAACAATTGATCCCGAGAGCGTCTACCTTTAAGCCCTCTAACATCGCGACCATCGCAGAGGGAGAGGCTCCGGTCAGAAGCTTTCCGTCCGCCCCGTAAGCGTTGGACGCAAAAACAGGCAGATCACAGTTTTCCTTGGCCGCAAGCACCGCCGCCTTCGTATCCAGACTGTCGCTCATGGTCTCAACAAAGACCAGATCCACGCCGGCCGCTGCTCCAAGCCGGATCGTTTTTCCGTATATTGCCACTGCCTCCTCAAAATCAAGGTCTCCGTATGGTTTTAAAAGCTTTCCGGCGGAGCTGATATCAAGGGCGATGAACTTTTCCTGTGTTCCGCCGCTTGTTTCCCTGGCCTTTTTTGCGTTTTCCACGGCAGCATAGACGACTGCCGCAAGCTCTTTATCGTCAAATTTCAGACTGTTTGCGCCGAAGGTATTTGTAAAAACAATATTGGAGCCTGCCTCATAGTAGGCACGGTGGATCGCCGTCACTTCCTCCGGATGGCTGACATTCCACCGCTCCGGCAGTTCTCCCGCCGGAAGGCCCTTTGCCTGCAAAAGCGTCCCGAAGCCGCCGTCCAGGTAGACCAGATGGTCCTTCATATATTCCCGTATCGTCATAAGCTTTTCCCCAGAATATCCGACAGATTTTTCAGAATCCCCGCCGCCACGTCAGGCTTATTCATGGAATATACATGCACATTGGTGATGCCGTTTGCGTAAAGATCGATGATCTGATCTGTCGCGTAAATGATCCCGGCCTGCTTCATGGCCGCCGGATCCTCTCCGAAGCGGTCCACGATCGTCCGGAATCTCCGGGGCATAAAGGCACCGGAAAGGCGGATGGCCCGTTCCACCTGGTTGCTGTTTGTGATCGGCATGATCCCCGGGATCACCGGCACGGTGACGCCGGCCTCCCTGAGCTTATAGAGGAAGGTAAAGAACAGACTGTTGTCAAATACCATCTGGGTCGTAAGAAATGATGCCCCGGCTTCGGTCTTTTCCTTCAGATGCAGGATATCCTCCGCCTGATTTCTGCTCTCCGGATGCACCTCGGGATAGCAGGCCGCACCGATACAGATCTCCGGGCAGCTCTCCTTCAGTTCCCGGATCAGGTCGATGGCATAGTGGTAATCCCATCCCGTCCGGTCCGCGTCCTTAAGCTCCTCGGGAATATCCCCGCGAAGCGCCATCACGTTCTCGATACCGGCATCCTGTATGGCCTTTATCTGCTCCCTCACCTTCTCCTTCGTGGAGGAAATACAGGTCAGATGCGCCAGTAACGGCACGCCATAGCGGTCCTTGATATTTTTTCCGATAGCCAGGGTATAGGCGCTTGTCCCGCCGCCCGCGCCATAGGTCACGCTCATAAACGAGGGGCCGAGGGCCGCGATCCGCTCTGTCGCCTCCTTAACGCTTTCGTAGCTGGTTTCCTTCTTCGGCGGAAATACCTCAAAAGACAGAGACATTTCCGGTTTTTTCAGAATATCCGTTATTTTCAAAGCAATGCCTCCTGTACCGAAGTAATGGCATTCGCGCCGTCCGCCACCGCCGTCGTGATCTGGCGGAGCCTTTTGCTGCGCAGGTCTCCGGCCGCGAATACGCCCTTCAGATTCGTTTTGCAGTCCTCGCCGGCCAGCACATAACCCTTTTCGTCACAATCGATATCGCTGATATAGGAAGCATTCGGATCATTTCCGACGGCGATAAAGATACCGTCTGCGGCCAGTACGCTCATTTCCTTTGTTTTGACGTTCTGCACGCTGATCTCCGATACCTTCTCCTCTCCCCGGATTTCCGTCACGACACTGTCCCAGACACATTCGATATTCGGCGTCGCAAACAGCGCCGTCTGCAGGGACTTCGCGGCCCGCAGTTCATTTCTTCTGTGGATCAGATATACCTTTGAACAGCCTCTCGCCAAAAAGATCGCATCCTCCACCGCCACGTCGCCGCCTCCGACAACGGCCGTTATTTTATTCTTGAAGAAAGCGCCGTCACAGGTCGCACAGTAGGAAACCCCCATGCCGGAAAGTTCCTTCTCCCCCGGGACGCCTAATTTCTTCGGGGAATTACCCGTAGCCAGAATAACTGTTTTCGTATAATAGGTCCCTTCCTCCGTGACGATCTCCTTCGGATCCGCCGTCAGGACCATGGACTTCACTTCTGCGCTTACGCGCTCGACGCCCATTTTATCCACATGCTCTGAGAATTTCGTCCCGAGATCAAATCCGTTGATGCCGGGAAGAGCGGGATAATTATCCACCTCATAGGTATTCAGCACCTGACCGCCGCCCATATAATTCATTTCTAAAAGCAGCGTATCAAGCTCAGCTCTTTTTGCGTAGATCGCGGCTGTCATGCCGGCCGGTCCGGCACCCACTATGATCACATCGTAAATCTTTTCCATGGACACACCCCTTTCCTATGATATACTATATCTTAGCATTATATATACTGTTATCGCAAACATTTTTCTCAGAGGGGTTCCGCATGCAAAACAAAATGGTTCTGATCACGGGAGCATCCCGCGGGATCGGCGCAGCACTGGCCGAGTGCTTCGCGTCCCATCACTACGATATCACAATGACCTGCCTGCAGTCGGAGGCGCGTCTGACGGAATTAGCCGCCTATCTCTCGGTCCGCTATTCGGTTTCGGCGCAGACCTATATCGGGGATATCTCCCGTTATGAAAACGTCCGTGAGCTGTTTGAGGGGATCGATGATATCGATATTCTGATCAATAACGCCGGGATTACCTGCAGCAGGCTTTTACAGGATATGCAGCCCGAGGAATGGGACAGGGTGATCGGAACAAATCTGACGGCGGCCTTCTATTGCTGCAAGGAGGCCATTCCGTATATGGTAAAGAAGCATGCGGGGCATATCATCAATATCTCTTCGGTCTTTGGCTCTTGCGGCGCTTCCATGGAGGTGGCATATTCCGCTTCCAAGGGAGGACTGAACGCTTTTACGAAGGCACTGGCGAAGGAGCTCGCCCCTAGTCAGATCCAGGTGAACGCTGTCGCCTGCGGTCTGATCGATACCGATATGAACGGGATCTTCACGGAGGAAGGAATAAACGCGGTGATAGAGGAGATTCCGGCGAACCGGATCGGACGGCCGGAGGAGGTCGCAAATATGGTATACAGCATTTGTGAAGGTCACCCCTATCTGACCGGACAGATCATCACGCTTGACGGAGGATGGAAATAAGAAGAGGCTGCCGGTAACGGCAGCCTCTGTAATTTCAGCTGTTAAAGTAATTCAGGATATCCGGGATCAGCGAATCCACCTTATCATTGTCAAGCTGGCAGGTACCTGCGTTCTTATGACCGCCGCCGCCGTATTTTAAGCAGATATCACCGATATTCTTATCCACATCCGGCGAATCCTTGAAGATCGACTTTCCGATCATCACCGCCGTATTCTGCTTTTTAAAGCCCCAGGCCACATGCATCGAGAAGTACGCCTCCGGGAACATGGTATAGATTAAGAAGCGGTTGCCGGTATAGATGATATCCTCGTTTCTGAGGTCTACGATCACGCAGCGTCCCTCCTGCCTTGAGATCCGCTCAAGCTGCGCCTTGAACTTCTCCTGCTGCTCAAAGTACATATCCACCCGTTCCTTTACATCGGGCAGCTTCAGCACATCTTCGATCGAATGATCCAGACAGTAGTCGATCAGCTCCATCATCAGATCATAGTTGGAGATCCTGAAATCATGAAAACGTCCGAGACCGGTACGCGCATCCATTAAGAAGTTCATCAGCACCCAGCCGTCCGGGCTTTTCACTTCATCCATCGTAAAGTCCGCGGAATCGCCCTTATCCACAGCCTTCATGATCTCATCGGAGATCCGTTCCAGACTGTTCTGCTTCTTATAATAATTATAGACCACCCGTGCCGCGCTTCTGGCATCCTTATCAATGATCCATTTTCCTTCCGCCACCGCGTTTGAATTTCGGGAAAGCTCGGATTCATGGTGATCAAAGCAAAGCGCCACCCGCGGATCATAGGGAAGATTCGTCGTAATATCGTTATCGTTCAGTTCGATCTTTCCGTCCTGAACATCCTTGGGATGAACAAACTTGATATCATCGACAAGCTTCATCTCCTTTAAGATCATCGC
>JAILQQ010000199.1 GCA_024698885.1 Lachnospiraceae bacterium
AGCCCACTATCGTTTGGTAATTAAACCGTATTCTCTTCATCAGCCGGTCGCTTAGTTCCTTTAATGTCACGATACTGTCAAGATCATCCGAACCTATGGTGATATCCGCGATCTGTCTTGCTATCTCAGCGCCGTTATCGATGGCGATACCGGCATCTGCCGCGGAAAGGGCCGGTGAATCATTTATGCCGTCTCCAGTCATGATAACTATATGCCCGGCTTTCTTTTTTTCTTCCACAAACCCGGACTTATCTTCGGGAAGGACCTCGGAATGATATTCGTCCACCCCGACTTTGGAGGCGATCTTCCCGGCTGTTCTTTCGCTGTCGCCTGTCATCATGACGATATGCGATATCCCCTGTTTTTTCAGACCCTCCACAACGCTCTGTGCATCCTCGCGGATCGGATCTTCGATCAGAATGACCGCCGCCAGTTTTCCGTCTTTTGCATAATAAAGGTGTGAGCAGTCATCAGGCAGGGAATTAAATTTTTCCCTTGTATCCTCAGGCAGACTCACCCCTTCGTCTTCGAAGACAAAGTGATAGCTTCCTATCAGTGCCCGTTTTCCGTTGATCTCGGAGGAGATCCCGTGTGCCACCACATATTCCACCTTCGTATGCAGTTCATCATGGGTAAGTCCCTTGTCAGCAGCCGCCTGTATGACCGCATTGGCTATGGAATGGGGGAAATGCTCTTCAAGACAGGCCGCCTCGCGCAAAAGCTCATCGCTGTCCTCTCCGTTAAAGGATATGACATCTTTAACAACCGGTTCTGCCTTTGTAAGGGTTCCTGTCTTGTCGAAGACTATCACGTCGGCCTCGGAGACAGCCTCCAGATACTTTCCTCCCTTGACGGTGATCTTGTATTCTCCTGCTTCTTTGATCGCGGAAAGCACTGAGATAGGCATCGCCAGCTTAAGGGCGCAGGAATAATCCACCATAAGAACAGCGACTGCTTTCATTACATTTCGTGTAAGCAGAAAAGTTAATGCCGCCCCTGCAAGTGTATAGGGCACCAGTCTGTCCGCAAGGCCCTCTGCCTTGCTCTCGAGACCGGATTTGAGCTTCTCGGATTCTTCTATCATACGGACTATCTTGTCGTACCTTCCGCTTCCGCCAACCGCTGTAACGCGTATGATGATCTCTCCTTCTTCAACCACGGTTCCTGCGAATACGCTTCCGCCTTCCTCTTTTCTGACCGGAATGGCTTCTCCTGTCATGGAAGCCTGGTTTACAAGGGCATCGCCCTTTTCCACTACACCGTCAAAGGGAATGATATTCCCCATACGGATCACAACATGGTCCCCGGCTTCTATTTTTTCAGCATCCGTAAGTGTCTCTTTTCCGTCCTCTGTCTTCCAGACGCGGCTGATATTCAAAGACATCTGTCTTGCAAGGTCATTGGTGCATTTCTTATGAGTCCATTTTTCCAGGGTATCTCCGATATCCAAAAGGAACATTATCGAAGAAGCGGTGGAATGATCTCTTACAAGAATGGATGCGCTTATGGCAGCGGCATCCAGCAGCTCGACCTTCAGTTTCTTTTCAGGTATCGTTTTCAATCCGCGCCAGACATAGCGCAAGGCCTTCGCGCAGGTAAGCACTGTTCTTACAGAACCCGGTATAATCAGTCTCTTTCCAAAATGCCAGACCACAGCCGTAACGATGTATTCATAGTATTTTGCGTTTAATTCCCTGGCAGAGCTTTCAAAGAAGCTCTCGGGCACTTGTGTTTTCTCCTGTGAATACCTGCTGATTATCCTGATGATATCCGTGCGGCTCCCCGAGTACTTTATCACGGCATCTGCGGTACGTTCATATACGACAGCCTTTTCTATGCACGGAAAGCTCTGAAGATAATACTGCAGAGTGTCCGCTTCCCTGAAGCTTAAACTCCTTCGGTTTAAATGGATCCGCATCCTTCCCGGGATATCATGTTTTATGACAGCCTTCATGACTTTGCTCCATTCATGCTTTAGCCGTCTCCCCATCGATCACGGTTTCGCTTTCGGTTTTATCTTCGCTTTCTTCCACATCGATATCATCGATCACGATATCCTTTTCCTTTTCGGCTCTTTCCTTATTGATCTGTTTCGCCGCCTCATAAACATCCGTACAGTTTTCCTGTATAATGGTCGCCTGATCGACTACAGCATCCTTTACCCTGAGCGCAGCCGCTGTACAATGTGTGTAGACCTTCTTTGCATCCTTGCTTGACAGCAGCTTTATCCCTGCCGTACCAAATAAAATTCCGCCTGCAAAAATCCCTATTTTCCCCCAGCTCATGATATGCTCCTTTCACTTCTTTGTTTTGTTTGCATTTGTCTCAACTAACCATGTAAAGTGCCGGATCATTGATACCGTCCTTTGTCATGATAACTGTATATCCGGTTTTGATCAGCGTCTGAAATAGTTAGCGTTCACTAACTAATTGAAATTATAATTAGCCTGCGCTAACTTGTCAAGAGCTTTATTTCCCTTTCCACCCGGACGGGCGCAGAGCGGATGTATCCCGGACGCCCCGTAGAAATATTTATGTATTCAAACGAGGCGGGCCTCAGCCAAACTAAGTCACACGCGTCACTAGGAAGAAAGCTAAATCGCTCCAACAGTAGGAGCGATTTTGACGCTTCCTTCCAAGTGACTGCGGCGACTGGATTTCGTCTGAGGCCCAAACGCCTCCTAATTGTTTGAATACATAAATATTTCTACGTGGCTGTTCGTTGGCCTGCCACTCTGCGCCCTGTGTGTTGGCATGCCGATCTCAGGGCGCTTACGGCCTCGGCAATCCGGCGAACAAAAATTTCTTGATCAAAGCCAATTTTGCTTCGGACTTATATTTTTCTTAGCGAAGCTTCAGTAACCAGCAAATTCGCGCATGGATGCGCAAATAAGGCCACAGGTGTCCGAACACAGCGTAGTGGCCTAAATAGCTGATGTGACGGGCCCAAGCACGGATGCTGGGGTGGCCCGGTTGCGTCGCCCTAAGCCAGCCCTGCGCTGAGATTAGAAAAATAAGTGCGGAGCAAAGGCTTTGAGCAAGATGTTTTTGTTCGCCGGATTTCATAACCTTCGCGCGCCCGTCCGGGTATCCAGCTCTACGGGGCGTCCGGATTACATTCGCTCTGCGCCCGTCCGGGAATCCACCACGCCCGTCCGGGGCCACCAATTATTTGTATCTCAAACCACAGTTTCACAGAATCAAACCAATACTTGTATAATATGTTTCACGTGAAACAATATCTTGTTATCGTCCCTCAATTGTTCCACAGCG
>JAILQQ010000025.1 GCA_024698885.1 Lachnospiraceae bacterium
CCTGAAATCCTCATGTTGGTGGAGGTTCCTGCTTCGCAGTTTTGCTCAACATCCGGAACAGTACCTGTGAGCAAGCTCACGTACTGTCCGTATGTTGAGCAACTGTGAATAGTAACACTTTACTCCCACTCTCCATCTACCAGAGCTCCTTTGTATTTCACATTCTTCTTATTTATTTTGAAGGAAAGGGTTTTCGTTCCCGCAAACTCCCCGCAACCCTTAAGCGTAACCTTCGCGGTGCCTTTTTTCATGTTGTCCTTATACCCTTCGACCGTAAAATCCTTCCCGGGCTCAAGATATTTCGGTGAGGACTTTTTACCGGTGTAAAGAATGCGGGAAAGCTCGCTCATATTAAGGCGCACCTCATTCCCGTTATACTCCTGCGCCGGGATGTCCTTCATCTTCTTCGCCTTGCTGATATTTGAAGACGAGCTCGCCAGATAGCGGTAACTGACCTTTGCGTCTCCGCCATAGGTTCCTTTCTCGGTAACCGTAACCGTAACGCTTCCCGTGGTATCGTCCCCAGTATAAATTAAATTCTTTCCGACGGTAAAGTCTTTATTTTCCGCCAGCTTCTTTCCGTTCAGATCCCTGATCGTGACGGAGGGCTTCTTAAGCTTCGCTTTCGGGACGAACTGATCCGCCGCGGTAATATTAAGCCTGTCAAGACTCTGCGGGGTAACGGCAAAATGCAGCGTGACCGTCTTCTTATAGTTACCCTTTCCCTTTACCTTTATCTCCGCCGTTTTTGAGCCGTCCGTAACAGCCTTGTTCTTTGCGTAGGAAAGAGTATAATCCCTCCCCTCCTGCAGCGTAATGTCGCTGTCCTTATCGATTACGGTAACCTTCGGCTTCGCGCCGCCCTTTTCGTAGGGAACGCTTTCCGGCCAGGCAAAGGAAAAAGGCTCTCCCTCTTTCAGTTCCTTCTTCCCGCTTATCTTAAAGGTGGCTGTTTTGCTTCCCACATATCCCGCGCTGTTCCCTTCTTTTGCCTCGAATATCACGGTCGCCTTACCCGGGTTGACATTATTACAGATGTTTTCATCCTTCAGAATATAATCCGTTCCCTCCTTCAGGATTTTTCCGCCGAGCTTAAGTGTATATGAAGCCGGACGGATCGCTTCCCCCGTATAAGGATAGGATTTCGGGCTGAAGGTAACCTTCGCCTTTGAAAGGAGCCTCCCTTTGTCGCTTACCAGTGTGACCTTCGCGGTGGTCATGCCCTTATAATTCTTATTGGCCGCAGCTATGTATGCCGTGTAGGTTCCAGCATACTTCACGGATTTGAATCCGTCATAGCTTACTGTGAAATATTTTTGGCTTACTTTTTTCCCGGAGCTTGCCCAGGTAAGCGTCGGTAAAGGCTTCTGATCCTTCTTTTTCACCTCGGCACCGACATCGTGAGCCACGATATCCCTTCCGAATTCCGCGGGAACAATGGTAAAGCTCTTACTCTCGGTTTTATGGTACCGGTAATTTCCCTTAAACTTAATGATTATCGCGGCAGTTCCGACGTTTTTGTTGTTCTTATAGCTTAAGGTGTAATCCGTCTTTTCTTTAAGCTCCCAGGTTCCGTCATAAACACGGAATTCCGGTTTGATGGAAGAACCCGTATATGTATAAGAGCTTTTCAGTCCTGCGATCCAGACCTTTGTTTCCACGGTCTCCTTACTGCTTTCGGGATCCGTTACGATCTTTTATATCTCCTCTCCGCCCACGCTTACGGTTTCAGTGATTTCTTCGGTTTCGGGATCAACCGTTCTGTTCAGGCTGATGGCGGCATCACCGCTTAAAAATCTCGTATCCTCCACAAAATCACTGTAATCCCTTCCGTCCTCGGAAGGAAGGTTCGGAATATCCTCTCTGGTAATGGTGTGGGCAGGATCATGTATGCAGTGATAGGTGTGCTTCCCCCAGGTAAGGGTGGTCGGCTGCTTTGTCACATCCCCGTGTGAAAAATCAAAATCATGGGCATCCGGCACAACAGGGATATCCTCTCCCCTTAATATAGCGTGGCAGTCATGACACCAGATATCCCCGGTATAGCCTTTTTCCGTACAGTTCGGAGCCCTGTAACCAACCACCATTTCAGTATCTGCATGGTTAGTCGAGCATTCCGTAAAAAAGGTGGTTTTGACTGTCATGTTATATGCATGATAATTCTTCATTTCGTCAACGGAAACAGTAAATGAAACGTATCTGTTGACGCCGGGAAGAGTCTCAGGAAGATCCTCATCCCTTGCTGCGAAGTAATGTATCCTCATGGTGGTGGCGCCGGTCTTGGGATTATCGATCGTGGGATGATCTGTTATACATCCCCATGTATCCGCGGAGATAACACGTAATCTTGGATTGGGCTCGTCCTCGGGTACACGGTCCCTGATATCTATCATCCCCTCATATCCGTAGAGTCCGTTCGGCGACATGGAGATATAATGAAAAACATTACGAAGGTCTTTTTCGTTAATATCAACATAAAGCCACGACGGCTTGCTTTCCCCGGCTCCCCGTATCTGATACCAGACCACATAGTGATCGTGATTGGTCTTTTCAGGAACATCTGTTGTATACTGATCCTCCGTGTGCTGCGGATCGCCCATTATCGTTGTGGCAAAGTATATTTCTCCTGCCGAGATCGTATCGACATCGACAAGAACCTGAGGGCTGCCATTATAGATAAGTCCCTGTCTTGGTTTGACTACCGGCGGAGTAACTCCAATGATCTCCACTGATGCGGTCACTCCTGCTTTAACAAACTCGGTTTCCCTTACACGGACATACCAGGTTCCGGGAGTGAGTCCGGAAACGGTATCGCCGGTGCAGAGTATCGCACCGCTGAAATCCGCATCCGAGGAATACTCCATACCCAATTGGGTACCCTCGATCTTTCCGTCGTTATTTCTGTCTGTGGTGGGCGAAATCCCTTTTAGTCCGACGGGTGCGGCGGGTGCGGGTTGTTTATCGATGCTCCAGGGAATGTACTTAATATCAATGGAACCGTCGCTCCACCTGTATTTTCCGGGCTCTGTCAGAGTCGCTATCGCGGTATAATCGCCGGGGTTAGTCGCATTTCCGCCTGACAGGATATAATGAGCATTTTCCGACACTACACCTGTCTGATCGAAGCCGTTATATACAAGTCCAGTTCTGGCCGCCGGGATCGGAACGGATACCGGATTGACAGTTAGGATCAAAGTAGCATAGCCTGTTTTATCATTAGAGTCCAATTTAGCGGTAATGGCTGTTGTTCCGACGCCCTTGATTGTCACTTTTGTACTGTTACCAAGTCCATTCAATACTTCAGCCACATTTGTATTACTGCTCTCCCAGGTCCATGAGGGATTTGCGCCCACACCGTCGTGCAAGTCCGTAAGGGTGAAGCTTTCATCCTCGCCAATGTTTACTGACAAAGAATCTCCCCGTTCAAAGTAAACCCCGGTAGCGGTCTTATTTACAAAAGTTGACTCAACTGTGATGGATTTATCTGTGTAATTCGTCGAGTCAACATTTACATTTACGTGAAGCTTTTCACCCGGCTTGGGCTCATTACCTGACTTTTTCGTCACCGTCAACAGACCGTTTTCGTTTACCACAGCTTCATAATCGTTGTTATTTATTTGTAATCCGACTGATGATATGGTACCCGTAGTGTAGGTGAGTTTACCCGCATCCCTGGGCATCTTCCCGGCCACAGAGGCGGTAAAGGATGTTGCCGTATATGGCACATTAAGAGAGGCGTTCGGGATATTCCCCGCCTCCGGGTTCTTTGCTATCGTAAAAGCTATGGTGTTGTCCGAAGGCAGGACATACTTATCCGCCTCCTTCCCGCTCAGTGCCACGACAGTGGCTGTATATTTCTGACCGGGATCATTCGCATTCACCTGAGCCCCTGTCACGATAACATCTACCACATCGGGAGCGGCATTTTCCGAAAGATTTGATAACGTGACTTTCGGGACCTGCGGTTTTCCGTCAAATGTAAACGACGTATCCTCCCAGTTTAAGCTGACCGTCCTGGGCACTATGGTCTGGAACCCGGGAACAGAGGTGATATCATAACAAAAATATGTCGTTAATTCATATACCTGTTCGCCACCGTCAAAAACAGCTTTGGTCGGATAGACTCCCACATCCTGACAGGTCTGGGTTATATGAAGTTCATTAGCCGATTTCCAAACGCCATTAATTTGATAATAGTAAATAAGCGCCCCCAGGCGTCCCCAGTCATGTTCATTGACAAGCCCGTCAGCATACGCATTCCCACTCAGGAATTTTTCGCCGTACTCAATGGTTGTGTCTTTCACCCTTATGTTCAACGGCACTGTGGCTATGTCGACGCTGACGCATTCAGGCAGGCTTGGCGCATGTGTTTCATCCGCAGCCGCACGAAACCAGACATTATAGGAGCCGGCCTCCCACGCTCTATACGCGTTTAAATCATTCCCGTATCCATCTGTCGGAGGAGGGTTGTCGCGAACATAGCTTCCGTCTTCGTTTTTCAACAGTCCTTGCGTTCCCCTGGAAAACTGCACGACTTTATACTCCATCTTTGTTTCAGCCACGCCCGGACTGATCAGCGCCTGCCACACATATAAACCGTTATATTTAAGATTGGTTATTGCAATGGGAAGGGTGGTGACCTCTGCTCTCGGCTTTATGATCTCCAGATTACCGTCCACATAGGTAATGTCATAATTTTGTGTGACGTCTGTACTCTCTTTCTTTATCACTGCTCCGGAGGGCCTGATCGTACCGTTTCCGGGGTCATTTGCTTTAAGCGGATCGGGATCAGGCGTCAGGGTCAGGGCCGTGAGCGCGTGCCCGTTTACAATACCGCTGTCAGTCCCCTTATCACAGGTTGCAGCCATTAATTCTATGGGTTTCTTTACCTCGACGACCTGATCATTGGCCCTTATGGTGATGGGACGTTTTGTGATATTTGCAGTCATCTGAGCCGGCTGGGAAGAGAGGTTATAGTTTCCCGCATCCGCACCGGCAAGGGAATATCCGGTAAATGTCACAGTTTTGTTTTCACCCGCGTCTGCACTGTCAAATTTTGCATTTCCGGATTTAATATCCACAGCATCGCCGGCGATCTTATTGTCGAGATTTCTTGCAGTGTCATTGACGCTTGCAGTAGTGGTGTCGTCGTAGATCTTGTTATTGGCTGCAAGGCCGGTTATCGTGACATCTCTTTTTTTGATCTCATAATCGACTTGTACTGTCGCTCTGCTGCCGGTTCCCGAGTCCGTAAGAGTTATGCTTGCGCGATAGATTCCCGCGTCCTTAGGCGCCGTATCAATGGCAGCCCATGAGCTTCCGTTCTTTTTCTGATAGTGAACAACCTCGTCGCCGCTTATGTGGTGTTCATCGGTGACTATGGCCGGCTTAAAAGTGCCGTCATAAACGAGGTCACTTTCTGCAGGGGCACTCAGGGTAAGGGTTGCTTTGCTTCCGGGCAGATCACAGCCGGTATTTTGACATGTCGCAGTAATGGTGGTTCCATTAACGGTATATTTAAATTTGTGTGCATGGCCGAGTTTCAGCGTCTTATTATTGATCTTATTAAGGTCGCTGATCTCTCCCTGCAATTTTTCAGAAGTTCCAACTATTATCAGTGTCTGATTGGGAGCGACCCTTACATTACCTTTATATAATTCTGAGTAAATAAAGTCAGTCTGGTCTTTGCAGCCAAGAGTAATTTGGGCTTTCTTCTCCCCTGCATAATCCCACCCGTCACCGATCCCGGGATACTCATTGGAACTTACTGTTACATAGACCTGTCCACCCAGGATATTGATCGTCCCGCCATAGGCGTGTTGGCCACCGCCTATTCCTGTGCTGTTAGTATTTGACTTTACCCTTACCTTTCCTCCACGGATCTCTACAGTTCCGTCAACATTTTTACCATCAGATTTATTGGCAAAGCCGCCGCCGATGGCCGCGCCGTAGCTTCCGCCGATGGCCGCGCCGTCATATATTCCGCTTTCACCTGAGACTGTTCCCCCGTAGATACAGATGTTGCCATAGTATTTGTTATTTCGTCCGCCGCCGATGGCCGCAGCATTATATCCGCCCTGTGGTCGGATAATTCCACCGTATATATTGATATTTCCGACGGATCCGTCGAATCCGTCTTCAACACCGTCACCGCCGATGGCCGCATTATTCTTCCCGGCCTTTGCCTTTAATACACCTGTTCCTCCGCTCTGGCCAAAGATATTGAGGGTATTATCCCTCCCCATCACGCTGATACCTTCGCCTGCGGTAAGTGTTTTGCCATCGCCCAGGATAAGGTTCACATCGCCATTAACTGAAATACGATTGATCAAAATTACGTCTTTATCGACAAAGTAATTTCCGGCGGGCAGCTCGGTGTAGTCTTCCTCCATGGGACTGTAGTTTCTGAAATTGTTGACGTTTCCGTTTGTACCCTTATAGCTGATATAATCGACCCGCGTCCACTTCGCATAGAGTGTGATGTCATCGGTAACTGCATCAGTGTCGAAATTAAATTTCTGGGTCAGCGCCGTATTCTTATACCATCCTTCGAATCTGTACCCCTGATATATCGGCGTGACCGGTTTATCAGCGTACATATTCACAGCGACTGGCTGCGCTTCAACCGGGGTACCCCCTTTGCTGTCAAAGGTAACCGTACAGGTCTCAAAGGATGTAGTCGGCACGATCTTTTTCCCTGAGAATTCCGCGGTTTTGTTCGGATTAGCGATCTTTGAAGTTCCGTCAATTCTATAGGCCTTATCAAAGGAAACAGTGCCCTGATAGCCATCCGACAGGATGTAGTCATCGTTTTCGCGGCACCAGGAGATGTGTATATCTGCGCCCTCACCACCGATACCGGTGTCACTTCCGGCTCCATTTACACCGGCATAACGCTCGGCAGTGATCTTTCCGCCGTAAATCGTGATCTTTCCGCCCTTACCGCCCTTTGCCTTACCGATGGCGGCTGAATCATGAGAACCTCTGGCGATGATCTCACCGCCGTGGATCGTGATGTTTCCGGCATTTTTATTTTTTTCAAGGTAAGGGAAGGGATCAGGATTAGAACTTAAGTCCTCAGGGCTGTTGCCACCGATGCCGGCATAATAATTGACATTATTGGAACTTGCCACCAGCCTTCCGGTATTGCCTGCCTGGGAATAGATGGTTAAAGAATTTCCCTCCGTAACGCTGATACCCATGGTGCCTCCATTGCCTCTGGCGTCAAGTTCCGCACCATCACATAAGACAAGGTGTACATCACCTTTTACCATCATTCGGGATGGTGCATTCACATCCTCAGTCACCACATACCAGCCTGAATTCATGGTAACTGTGGAAGCTGTGACAACCGCAGCGTCTTCGCCTTCCGGTAATGTGGCATCAACAAGTCTTCCGTCCTTGTATTCTCTAAAGGTCAGTACGCAGACACGTACCTCTCTGGTGCCGCTGTAAGAACCCTTGCCGGTAACAATGAGGTTGTAAAAACCGGGCTCCTTCATCGACACATTTGTAGTCGATCCTTCTTTTTTACAGGTATATGTATAATTTTTATTTTCTCCACACTCGAGCGTATACCCGAGGTTATTTCGTACTACAGGCTCGATGGTATTGCCTGTATGCCGATAGATCAATTTAATGTCGGCATCGGTCATTGAATAACTGATATTTGCCCATTTTGCATGTAGATACAGATCGGACTTCACCGGTGAATTGAAATTATAGCGTATCTGATAGCCAGCGTCCTGATACCACCCCGCAAAAGATTTTCCTGCATTGCTGCTTTCAGAGTTAGGATAAGCCGGCTCGGTGAGATTGTCCCCGTCTTTTATGAGCTTCCTTTCCGGAACGGGAGTAAATCCCCCACAGTCAAAGCTTACGGTATGGATTTTCTGAGCCGTTGCTGAGAGCTTTACATCAGTTAAGCCCTTTATTTCGGAAGCATTTGCTGCTATATAGTACTTTCCTTTGCCGTCGGTAAAGGTTTTTCCCGTTTCGATCTTGACATCGGAACTTGTAAATTTAAAACTGTTTGTACTGATATAGTCTGTTGTGTTTTTCCAGCTCAGGAAAAGAGGTGATCTGTATGTCGAATAAATTCCTGCATTTGTTCCCTTTGCGGTGACACGTCCCCCTGTAATGCTTATCATTTGGTTAGAGGCCTTTATTCCAAAATTATCTCCAGGCGGATGGTCATTATCGTAACCCTCGGCTCCTGCGTAGACCTCACCATCAGTGATAGTGATAACACCACCATCCGCCACCATTCCGGATCCGTCAATCCCATGGGCAACGGCTTTAATCTTTCCGCCATTGATAGAGATACTTTTATCACTATAAAGAGCGTCACGATTTTTGTCGGTAGCATCGGCAGCGACGTCGCCGTCATTGATGGTGATATGATCGGCTTTCAGTCCGTATCCACCAGTATTCATACTCCACTTATCCCTGTTATAGCCGGCTTTGGCCTTGATCTTACCACCATTGATGGTGATATTCCCGGCACTGTATATAGCGTGACCATTCACACCGGTAGCTGTGGCAGTGACGTTGCCGCTGATGGTGATATTCCCACCGGCATTCAGTCCGCATCCGCCCTGAGCATCGCCGGCATTAGCTATTACGGTACCGCCGTTGATGATAATATCCCCGGTACTGCCTAATGCATGCCCGTCATTTTTTGTGGCAGTGGCGGTAATGGTGCCGCCGTTGATAGTGATATTCCCGGTACAGTTTATACCGCAGCTCCCTTCATTGGTTCCCCCATCAGCAATCAGGCTTCCGTTATTAAAGGTAATATTACCGGTACTGTTTATGGCATGAATCGTTCCGGACGCATAAATGCTTCCGCGATTGATGGTAAGGTCTTTGGAATTTATCCCGTAACTGTATAAGCTTCCTGCTGCATTGAGATAGAACCTCCCGCCGTTTATCGTAAGATCATCGACATTTATGGCGTCCCCCGCTTTATCCCTGTTCGTAATATTAGCCCCTGTAGACCCGGATTCATTGAGAATATTCAGCTCTCCGGTGCCATGCGTCTGGCCATATATGGTAAGGCTGATACCGTCTTTACGGTTATCATCATATAAACAGCCTAAACCAACAGGGCTGTTACTATTACTGTACTCATTCCATGTTCCCCATTCATATACATCTCCTGAAATGCACATCTTTCCATCGTCTTCAAGAATGATATGATATTCACCGGAACCATTCAGTATAACAGAGTTGTGGAATGCGACATCTCCGCTGACCACATACCAGCCGGGACTGAGCTCTGTCTCATTTCCCGAAAGAGGTATGGCGTCATGATTTTTTTCTCCACCGTCAGCGCTGATATATTTGACATTTATCATTTACGGAGTGCTGCCGTCTTCGGTCACCTCCCCGTCCGCTTCCTCCGAAGCGGGAATTATCTCTTCAATATCCGAAACCTCTCCAGGCACGAGCCCATCCGGGGTAAGCTCCGGCTCCGGAAGCTCTTCCGGGGCAGGCTCTTCAGTCACCGGCTCCTCCGGGGCAGGTTCTTCAGGCGCGCAGGAGCTGTTTCTTCCCCCTCCGGAGCCTCTTCGTTTTCCGGAGTTTCAGGGCTCTCAGCCTCCTCACCCGGCATCTCCCCGGGGGCTGTCTCTTCCCCTCCTTCCGTGATCTCAGGCAATTCCGCTTCGCTATAGACTCCGGCTTCTCCCGCCTCCGCCCCATAGGCGGTCACCGGCACCGAATTAAACAACAATGCCGCCATAAGACCTATAGCCGTTATTCTTTTTATCCTGTATCTGATTGAATTCATCTGTCGCAGCTCCTTACTATAGTATATTCGAAAATCTTTTTCTTAAGTTCGTTCAGCCGCCGAACGATATGGCGGCACTGTAAGCTTCCGCCACGAAGGAAAAGATTTTATCAGCGGGGTGGTGATACCCATTGACGTCAAGCAGGTTCAATCAGCGGGCAGGCTGTAAGCCGGGTTCTGTCTTGGATGATCATCTATCTGGGACCGCCGTTACCGACGGCCTCAAGCAACCTACCTGAAAGCAGACCGGGCCGGCCTGTCGCTTTCTGTTTGGTCTTGCTTCGGATGGGGCTTGCAATGCCGTCCATGTTACCATGGGCGCGGTAGTCTCTTACACTGCCTTTTCAACCTTACCTGTGCCTCTAAGCCATCGGCGGTTCGTTTTCTGTTGCGCTTTCCCGTGGGTTACCCCAGCCGGACGTTATCCGGCATCCTGCCCTGTGAAGCCCGGACTTTCCTCCATATCTGTCATAAAATGACAGGTACAGCGATCATCCGCCTGCCCGCTTAATTGTCATACGTCGAAGATACTCCCTCCTATAAACTCCCTGATAAGCGAGTTGTTCGGCAGGCCCTCGGAGCTGACCCCGAGGAAATACTGCAGAAACTTAAGGAGCCGTACCGCCTCCTGATAGCAGGGACTGGCCTGCGCGATGTCAAACAGAAGCGGTTCCGCGTAGTTCTTTAAAATCGAGAGCTCGTATATCAGCGCGGTATTGAAAATATCGTCCGCCGACTCCTGGAAGGGGAAAATATTTTCATCCTCTCCCCGCCGCACGCTGCTCCACATCGAGAGCGTGCGTTCCGCCGAAGCTCCCCGTGTGCGGTAATCCCGGACAAGGCGCCTTAAGAGTCTCCCGTCCGTGGTGGGAATCCTGTTGTGCTCGTCGATGTTAAGCGTCGTCAGGGCGCTTAAATAAATTTTATATTTGCTATCCTGAGGAAGAGAATGAGAGAGCCTGTCATTCAGACCGTGTATCCCCTCCAGCACCAGGATGTCTCCTTCTCCGAGCTCCATCCAGGGCCCGTCCTCGCTCTTCCCCGTAATAAAGTCATAGCGGGGGAGCCGCACTCTTTCTCCCTTTAAAAGTCCCGTCATGTCGGAATTAAACCGTTCCACATCCAGGGCCTCCAGGCATTCGTAGTTTTTGTTTCCCTCCTCATCAAGGGGAGTTTTTTCCCTGTCCACAAAATAATTATCCAGCGCTATGGGATGGGGTGTTAAGCCCCTGGCGGAAAGCTGCACAGAAAGCCTGTGTGAAAAAGTTGTCTTTCCCGAGGAAGAGGGGCCGGCAATCATGACAAAACGGGAGCCCCTGCCCTTTATCCGGTCGGCGATTTCCCCGAGGCGGCTCTCCTGCAGCGCTTCCTGCACAAGCACAAGATGCTGGAACTTTCCCGAGCTTATACTGTCATTAAGGTCGCCCACAGTGGCGCACCCCAGCATCTCTCCCCATTTTCCCGCGGAACGCATGGCCGCGAAAAGCCTGGGCTTATCCGTAAACTCCGGCACAATGAGGGGTCTTTTCCGCTCCGGCATCTGGACAATCAGTCCACCCTCGTAGGGATAGAGCTCGTAATATTTGATATAACCGGTATTAGGCAGCATATAGCCGTAATAGTAATCCTGAAAATCCTCAAGGGAATACAGGTTTACATAAGAACTTCTCCTGTACCTGAAAAGCCTCTTTTTATCCGCCATGCCGTTTTCCTCAAAAATCCGCATGGCATCGTCCTTGTGATAACGGGTTTTTCTTATCGGAATCGCCGCGGAGGAAAGCTTATCCATTCTGTCCTTGACCTTTAAAAGAAACTCTTCATCCACGGTAATACTGCCCTTAACGGAGCAGTAATACCCGGCTCCGATGGAAAACTCCACCCGTACCTCGTCTAAATTTTCCCTTCCCGCCACATCGTAGAGAGACTTTATAAGCAGAAGACAGACGCTCCGCTTATAGGCTTTGTGCCCCGAATGTCCGCTTAAGGTTTCAAAATCCAGAGTGCAGTCCCTCTTCAGGGTTTTGAAGAGCTCCGTCAGCTTCTGATCCACAATTGCCAGCGCAATGGGATGTTCAAATTCCTTCTGAAAGTCCGCGGCAATTTCCATAAAAGTGGTGCCCTTCGGATATTCATATTCGGTTCCGCGAAAAAGCACTTTTACCATATTTCCCTCCTGTTTTTCAAACGATTCCAAACGGCATGGTGTCCTGTTCGCTGATTATTTCCAGCTCCGGAAAGCGGTTCACAAAAAACTGCTCCATATAGGGAACAAAGAGCTTCTCGATTCCGTAATGACCGGCATCGATCACACAGACCCCCTGCATAACCGCATCTATCCCTTCATGATAGGAGACGTCCCCGGTTATCAGCACATCCGCGTCCGAGCGGACCGCATCCGAAACAAAGGAGCCTCCTGATCCCGGCACCACGGCCGCGCTGTAAAGCTCGTTACGGGGATCCCCGAAAACATTGACATGGGCCAGACCGAATTTCTCCTTAACAAAGTCCACGCACTCATTAAGATGCATGGGGCGCGGAAGATCGCCGTACATACCGAAGCCCGGAGCTTCATCTTTCGGTTCGCCGTCCCTCTTCCCGGTGGGGGAAAGCACCCTGGGATTTTTCAGCTCCAGATCCAGCGCCGCCTGAGAAGCCATAACGCAGACATCGAAATTCGTATGCATGGCAAAGCAGGAAATACCGGCCTCAGCCAGCCTTAACACCCTTTCGGAAATAAAGTTTTCATCCGTCACGCTTTTCAGAGGCCGGAAAATCAGGGGATGGTGGGTAACGAGAAGATCGGCTCTGGCCTTTACGGCATGCTCCACCACAAAGTCCAGCGCATCCAGCGCGATATATACTCTTCGAACCTCCCGGCGTTCACTTCCCACCAGAAGGCCGGAATTATCCCATTCCTCTGCGTAGCAAAGCGGTGCAAGCTCATAGAGAGCCTTCAGTATCTCAGCGCATTTCATAGCAGTCAAGCGCCTCCTTCAGTTGTTCAAGCTCCTCCTCAAGCTCCCGGATGCGGTTCTCCGGAAGATGTTTTCTGTCCTTCAAAACACCCCCGACGGTTTTAATGTCCGTCCCGATTTTTTCCCGGAGCAGGGGATCCTGCATGCTGAGCAGAAACCGCCCGTAGCGGAAATCACAGGGCTTAAGCTCCTTAAGCGGCACAAGCCTTTTCGCTCCGTCCCCTCCTCTTTCCTTCATTCCCCCCCGGCCGCGGGAAGCCCTGATCAGGGGATAGTATTTTCCGTTCTCCCGAACCAGGCATTCACTTTCAATCGTATACCGGCCCGACACGATGGAGCGCCTAAATAATTCCGCCTCCGACTGGGGGCCCAGAATAAAGGTGCGGATTCCGGAAAGCACCTCATCAGGGCACTCCGCAAGAATACGGTTAATAAGCATTCCTCCCATGCCGGTGATGACCACAGTATCGGCTTCCCCCGCGGGCAGCTCCTTTAAACCGTCCGACAGAATAAACCGTATCATCGAAGAGCATTCAAAGCGCTCAGCGTTATCCTTTGCCTTTTCAAGGGGCCCGGGTCTTACATCCATCGCGAAGGCACGGGGAGAAATTCCTTCCTTCACAAGCGTTATGGGGACATAGCCGTGATCCGTTCCCACATCCGCAACGACACTGCCGGCCTCTATCATACCGATTACGGCAGATAATCTTTTGTCCGGGCGCATCAGTCC
>JAILQQ010000030.1 GCA_024698885.1 Lachnospiraceae bacterium
TAACCTTTCCTCCTTAGCTGTAATCTTTATTTATCTTTACCTCGCTTGCTCCGGGCTGCGGTTCCTCCTTAAATCCGCGCACAATGGTATATGCAAGATTTATCTGTGCTACTCCCTCATCGATAACCCTGGCTGACGGCGGTTTAATCTTCAGGATGTCTCCGCTTTCTTTTCCGTCCTCCTTATAAACAGGCAGCATGCAACGGGCCTGCATGATTCCCTGTACAACAGCCTCCGCTATCTTCATCGCGTCCTGCCTCGTCACTGCAAAGACCTTCGCATAAATGAAATAATCCGTCCGGTAACAGTTAAAGGCCGAAGCGGAGGGGTTCGATTCACATGGAGGAAAATACAACGAGGGGACCTGGAAGTCGCTCGGGACATTGTCCAGATAAAGCGTTGATAGATCGCCCATCGTTAAACATGCCTTGGCAAGGCTAGCCACAAATTGATCCATCCGTTCGGCCTCCTGCAATTATGAGAAATACTCATTGAACCATTGAGCCAGTTTTGCTTCTATCAGCTTCGGAAACATCTTCTCCATGATCGCAACAGAATGCTCCATATAGTGCTTTCCGTCTACCCAGCTTGCTTTAAGCACCATACCGGTCTTCGCTCCGGGCATATAACGGAACTTGCCATCGCCATTCCACTCCCCCGGTATAAAACGCCCCGGCGTCTGCTTGTGTCCGTCATTTACCCATTGTGCGTATTCCACATTGGTACCTATCTCAAGCGTCAGATCAGCTTCCTTCAGCTCATACACATTGTTGGCCCCTCCTTTATGAAAACTGTTGAGCAATAGTCTTGTATCCACGGCTTTCAGCCGTATTATTTCGTCCTCAATTACACGCAGCATTTCGAAACCTATTCCATCCAGGAAAAGAGCAAACTCTTTTTTCAGGTCTCCTGCGGCTGCCTTGCGGAGTTTATCGTTGAATGCTTTCAGATTCGTTACGTCGATCTGGACGTACTGGCCGTTCACAGCGCTCTCGGATAAACCCGCTTAACCCATACGGTGATATGATGGTCTCGGATGTTCCGCGGTACTTCCGCCTGATAGGAATATCCCGTTACACCGCTTACCACCTTATCGTTCACTCGGATATCGGTTCCGGCAGGAAGAGCAAGCTTGAGCCTTGCGTCTATGTCCTGTTGCGGCTCCTGCTGAAAGAGCTGAATGGCAAGCGCCCCGGTTCTGACACCGAAATGGCACGCCTGTCCCTTTATATCCGGGCTGTCAGGGTAATGCAGCTTCTCTCCCACGCTGTCAGGCAGACCGTAGCTTCTGGCCTCGGTCTGAACCACATTGTGGTAGATATCGCAGGTATGATCAAAGAAATCTTCTATCATAGCTTTCGCATCCTGAAATAGAATTTCCCGGTTGCCTGCGTCAGGATATAAGCATCCAGCAGTGATGAAAGGTCCAGAGAATCAATGCCCATTTCCGCTGAGCTCCCGTCTCCGATCGTGTAACTGTAATCGTCATACGTCTCCGACTTCGCTCCGTTCTTCTTGACCACAAAATCCGCCTGCTTCGCGTCAATGATCGCCTGCTTCGCATACAATTCTGCCAACATTATGATCGCCGTCTTTACCGCATCCGGTATTCTGGCTGAATATATGTCTGCTGAAAAATCATTATGCGTATAGTTGATCACGTACTCCTCGGCTCTGGATATATCCACCGCAAGCTTTGTGGTATTTCGGTCTTTTACGGCCTGAATCTCTGTATATGCTATTACTTCTTGAGGACTTACCCACGGTCGGGTCATTCTTTCTGGAGCTCCTGGATCGTCGGGCTTCCGTAATAAATCTTCCCTTCCAACTCAGACGGATCAAGCGCGGCCTCCAGCTTGGCGATGATCTCCGCCTTAGTCTTGGCTCCCTTGATATTCACATCTCTGTAGGTTGCGAAGGTTTCAAGCTCCGACTTATTCATCTCTCCCAGGGTTTTGCCGCCGTACCCCAGGTTTTCTTCTTCCTCCGGCTCTGGTATGGGCTCCGGCGAAGATTCCGTTTCACCATCCGGGATCGAATCCACAAGTTCAAAGTATCCGGTGGCCACAGCCTGATTTGCTGTGGCCTCGTCGTTCACATAAACGTCCGGATTCTTCGCCGTTGCCTTTACGATCCCGCTAAAGGAAAGCCCTTTAATCAGTCTTAAATGATAAGACATGAGTGCCTCCTTTCCGTCATCCGTTTACCTCGGGAATACCAACTGCAAAGACGTACAGGTCGCACGCCCCGGCGGTAAAGGTTCCCGTTCCGGTCAGCTTGACCATGATCTTGTCCCCCTGCTTTGCTTCCTCGAAAAGCTGCTTGGTATAAGTACCGGCAGTTCCTTCGGTGATATCAGCGGCAGCAAGATATGCATCATCATCGTCAGCGGTACCATATACCAGCGCCGGGCTGGTCGCTCCTGCGAAAGCCGTGGTCACTTTCGCGACCATACGGGTGATAATGCAGTCATGGGGAATCTCGCATACGGCAAGCCCCTCGTCAATGCCGGTATCACTATACTTTGAAGTTCCGGCGAAAAAGAGCTGCTCGATACCGCACAGCCCAAGATCGTTAGCTTTAACTTTCATATCCTGTCTTCTCCTTTCGAAAATTACAGCGAGCTGAGCCCACTGATGATAGCGGTCGCATCAGTCTCCTCAATAATCGGATCGTAATCGAGGTGGATCACGTAGAACCTCTTATCCTGCATGATTGCTTCCTTGCCTTCCATGGTCTTTCTGATCTGGACGGAGTAGCTGTTCACGACAATCAGGTTCTTCGGATCCGTGAGGATGATCTTCGTGTCCGGTAAGGACGGGCACTCAATCGTAGGAATCCTGGCGGGAGCCGTATAAACATTATCAGGAACAGCGCCGCCCTGATTCACGATCTTGTTCAGCAGGAACAATTCCCACTCCTGTGCGCGCTTCGGGCTCATGAGCCAGCGGAGCCGGCCGTTGTTGTACTTGTTGGGAAGTGCCTGCAGAGTGTCGTAAAACAGATCAAGGCTCATAGCCCCGCTGTACGGAGCCTGGCTTGCGTCTACAACGTGGCCGTTGGTAAGCTGCTTCAGCCACCCGTCGTTGATCTTCAGGAAATCGTAATCCTGATCGGAGCTCGAGGTTGACTCGTCGCCGTTCAGATACAGATCCTCCATGTCGATACCAAGCTGGGTGGTCATGAGATCGGTCACGATCGCTTCAAAGTTCTGGCCTTCGATGTTCTCACGAAGGGTCTCCTCTGTAATCTCCCAGGGGAGCCTGACTGCGGTGGTGGCATACTCGATCTTGGACGTCTGGACGTCTGCCCTGTACCCATCATCCGTATTCTCAATCTTCTTCCGCACGATACGGCTTGCGATACCGATCTTATCGATCTCGCCGGTCTTTGACACCCGCATCTCATGCCTTACGAGCGGGCCGAGGTTCGTCTTCTCAAAGGCCTGGCGAAGAAACCGTCTCGCCTGTTCGGGATTCAGCAGGCCGTTATTAAGCGTACTCGTCTGAATCGCTGCTGCTTTCACTAAATCGTTATTCGTAATTCCCACTTTTCTGTCCTCCTTCTTTTTTACAGGATTCCGTGAAGATAATGATCTTCCGGCTTTTCACTCTTTCCGACGGTTTCATGGTTCAGATTGCTCGGCAGGTGATTCGCCTTGCGGATCGGCTCCATAGCCTTGGCCACTTCTTCCGAAATCATCTGCTGGATGTCCTCCATTGAAATCTTCGGCTCTTCCGGCTGCTGCGCTTTTGCAACGGCCTCCGTTACCATCTGTTCCAGAAGCTCCGGAGTGATCTCTGCGGCTTTCTCTTCCGCCTTTGTCACTTCCTCGGGAGCTGCGGCGGGTGCCGCGTTCTGGTCTGTCGTCTGCTGATCAGGCTGCTCAACACTCTTTTCAAGTGCCTTCGCCACCGCCTGAGTAATCAGCTCCTCAGCTTCTTTCCTGGTCACTTCTTTGTCCTCCTTCTGGATAGTATTGGTTGTTTCTTCCGGATCCTTCTCGTCTCCGGAGTCTTCTGACTTTTCTATTTCTTCGGGTCCTTCGATAGCTTTCGCTAACGGTTTCGATCCGGTCAGAATACCTGTGATAATGCCGCTGAAATCTTCGAGGGCTTCTCTGATCCGCTCTTCGTCCGTTTCATAGACGTATTTATCATTAACGCTGTTATACCGTCTAAGGGCAGCTCTCAGAGAATCCATAGCGGCCCAAAAATCGTTATCCTTGGCCAGCTCCTCATACATTTCAGCAACATTTCCCTTCTCGACCACCTTAATGCCGAGAAATTCTGCAAACTTCGTGAGAAGCCCTTTGTTCTCGGGCTGTTTCTCATTGTTCTTTTCTACTTCCGACAAATCGACTTCCTCCTCGCTGCTCATACATACGCCGCCCATGCTGAATCCGGTGATCTCTCCCTTCTGGATCCTGTCCCAGAGATCATCGTTCGTAACCTCGACGGTCATTAACCACGTTCCTTCCTTTACATCCTGTCCTCCGAGGCTGAAATCTGCTTTTGCGATCCAGCTCTCTACAACAGAACAGCTCGTTTCCGGTTCAAAGCTATGCTGAATGTCCACACTTTCAGAGTTTTTCACGTAGAAATATGCCGCTTTCCGAATCTCCTCGGCGGTCATAAACTCACCGTCCGTGTCTTCAGTCATTGGCTCATAGACAATGCCGGTCACATAATGGGATTCCGTATCTGCTTTGATGATCCGCCCGTAATTGACGAAGCTGCAGGTACCGTCCTTTGCTTTTTTCAGGAGAAACTTCCGCTTGTTTGCCGCTGCATCCACCAGGGAAACGTATTGTATCTTCGCATTGAAGATTTCTCTCGCTTTGCCAACTTCTTTCATGCCCATTCTCTCTCTCACCTCCTTTCAGGACATTGGCATATAAAAAGCAGCCTTTCGGCTGCGTTTTACTGTGGTTCTCTGTATGCCTCTCTGGGACCGTTTAATCCAGCAGGCATATGTTTTATTGTTCAGACGCTTGCAAAGACATGCAGGCGAAAATAGAGGGTGTCTAGGGCAACAAAAAAGCAGTCTGAAGACTGCTTTTAAACTGTCAGCTATAGATTTTTCTGTAGTGTTTATCCGGCCAAACGCTCCGTAAAACCCTCCGGGGAGCTATTCCAAGCAGTTATCAGCTCAAATACATCTTCATCAATTCCCTCATACTGCTTGACGTTCAGAAAGCTTAGCGCAGCACTTGCAAAAGACGAGATCTTCTTTCCCGCGATTTCCCTGTGATCGTTCTCAATCCGTCCGATCGCTTTGGCTTCTTCTTCCGACACAGACTTTTTTTCAACGCATTCTAATATCCCGTTGAGAATATATGATAGCCCCTTGGAGTTCAGTTTTTCTATGCAGGTCATTTCATCAATTTTCTTCATCTCCGAGAACCTCCCTGATCCGATCTTCCTTCAAAGCCTTAAGTCTTTCTACAATATCATTATAACCCAAACTCTCTGCAAATTCAATTTCTTTGTCATATGCATTTGACTCAAATCTTACAGCTGTTTCGGGGTCGGCGAAATTCCTGAATCCCATCCAACCGCTATCCTGATCGTCCATAGCATGCTGTCGCTCATGCAACCACGCGCTATAACTGGCTTCCGGATCCATAATGATTTTCCCCGGGTTCCCGGGAGAAGGGTTTGGCGAATATCCCATTGCATTTTCTCTGTATGTGATATCAACTCCATATCCCGTCAATTCCTTCACCATATCAGATGTTTCAGTTGGATGCGATTCCATGGCGCTTCCAAGAATCTCCCTAATCGGGTCTTCTTTTGTATTTAGCATGATTTCTGAACTGTCGTACTCCCGATTCAATTCTGCTATAGTTTCGTCCCTTAACCGATTCCGCTCCTCTAATGATAACCCAAGAACATACTCGCTGACAATAGGTTGTTCAAGACATCCACAATTTATACTTTCCCCAGGAGGGAGGATCCCATCTCTCGGATACATGGGATTATACACGCCGCCGTCAGCTCCGTATAGCGTGAACGGCTCGTTTTTATATACCGTTTGTCCGTCAATGGCCATATGGTTTTCCCTGGCATACTGTCTCCATCCAGAGTGCCGCCACATATGCATTTCCACGGCAGGAGACTCCACAATGCTTTCATGCTGTGCTACACTATGGGCCCGAAGAAGCTCTGTAGTCGCGACCCTCCTTGAACGATATCCAGGATCCCGAAGACCACTATCGGCAATCTTTTGGGCGGTAGTCTGTACGCTGTCGCCATTTTTCAGAGCCTCGTTCAGGATCTTCTCAATAACGCTGTTATCATTCAACTTCATCATATGGGATAGTTCCCCGCTCCAATCGCTGATCCAACCGGTTGTTGCATGCGTCAGCACGATGGATTCCAGCTCTATGTCGCTTTCGATACGTTTTGCATATCCGGCCATATACTCCGGAATGGCTTCGGAAAACTGTTTTTCAAAGGTTTTGGTAAGCTTTGCCACCAAGTCCTGATCGTTCTGCAGATCCGGCCACCGTTCCCGGATAAATTCCTCTACGCCGTCATAATCCTGTATCGTGGTTATGATGAATTTTGTGTCGGCTTCAAGCAGCTCTGTTAACTCCCGCTCAATTTCCTTCATCCTCGCAACCGTTTTTTTCGGTGATACAAACCCGGCTTGCCGCAGGTTTTTTTCTATATCATCATCTGCTTTCCGAATATAGGCATCGATTGCCTTTATCAGCGCTTTGCAGCTACACGGTTTTCTCAGCTTCATCCGTATCACCGCCCATCTTTATCAGCTGACGACGCACCTCTTTGAGGACAGATACAATCTCATCCTCGTGGTTGATCCGCGCCTTTGCGATTGCCTTCTCTATCTGAGAACTGACCGAGTTGCTATTCAGGAGCGATTCGAAATGCGAGGCCGTTGAGCCTTGTGTTCCCTTTGTCATAGCCAGTGGCACGTCAGCCCAGTCTCCTTCATAATCCTCAGATATCTCGCCAAGATTCTCAAAGAGAAGGTCCTTCGCTTTATTCGGCGTCAGACCGCCGGCAGCATTCACGATCGTCATAAGCTTATAGAGATCGTCAGGATTGGAAATATTCGGCGCCTTGAAGAAGGCCTCCACATACTTGAACTGATATCCGTTCAGGAGCTTGTTGTTCAGGATCCAGGCAAGGGATCCGCGCTCCGGTTGGAATACCTGTTCTTCCGTCACCTCCTGTGCTGTCTGGGATGTTGCCCGATTAAAGTCCGTGGTATATGCAACATACAGATCCGGGAGTTGGAAAGCCGACTGTACTTTCTTTCTGGTATTTTCCTGATACTCCTGAAAGAGCTCGTCCTTCTGGAGTATGCTGGCCATATCTTTAAGCTCAACCTGCGGCTTGGTGTCCGTGTCCAATACAGTTCCGGAATCCACGGCTTCCGTCTCGAGCAGCAAAAAAGCATGTTGCCCGTCCTCCCCTTTGATATCATTCATATAGGACTGAAGATTCGTATAGGCTTCGTCGGATAGCGTTCCACCGCTTATAATAATGGCCAGTGGCGTATGCCTGCCATTCCGGAAATAATTATTGTTCAGTTGCTCGGCCCGTCGTGCTCCGTCAACACCAAGCACCTGGCCGATCCAACGGACGGTTCCGTAAGGTTTGGTTCCGATGGAAAACTCCAGTATTTCGTTTGCCTGATATTCCAGTTCGATTCCTTCCCCACCGTCCTCTTCGGAAGCAGTAAACTCCCCGGTTCTGTTGTCCATCACGCGAGGATCCCCGAACTCCTTATAATATACCGTCTTTCCTCCAACGATCTGCTTGTACTTCCGAAACCTCTTCTTCCTGATCAGCACCTGGCCATGGTGATAGTACATCATGTCCTGATAATCCAAAGGCTTTGTCTTCCGCATAGAAGGGGTATCTCTCACAAATTCGATCTGTGCCACCTCTCCTTCGTTGTTGCGGATCACTTCCAGATAGGCTATTCCGTATGTCTCCCGTGCTTCGATGATATCCTCGAATACCTCTTTGGTATCATCCTCCAGGGTCAGGCACTCGATTATCTCCTGCATCCTGGTATATTCCGCAGCTTTCTCCGGCGTTTCTTCTTCATCGTCAATATATCTTACCCCGATACCAAAGCCAGCAATATTATGACGATAAGCCCGGATACACTGTGGAAGAATCGGCGAGTTTTCCACAAGCGCCTCATATCCTTCGAGAAGCGTAGGCGGCTCGATCCAGTCATTTCCGCTGTATTCTTCATCACGGTTGAGCTGCGTTGGCGTTTCTGCTTTCGTTATAAGCTCTGTACTCGGATCGCGAGCTTTAACAACCCGCACATTGAGCTTTTTATTATTCTTCGCCATCCTCCTGCTTATTTCCTCCTTTCTTTGATGTTTTGATAGGCAGACAAACAAGCAGAATGCAGTCGCCTTCATCCGGAGATGTCAGCCCCCTCTTCTTCATATCCTCTTTGCTTTCTACCTTTTGCTTTGCGTTTGACGTGAAGCCATATTTCCGACAGGATAGCTGACCGATAAGATCGTCATCGTTTGGGAGGATGATCTCAGGTTTTTTTTCTCTGCCGGCATCATCAAACGGAGATATCAGATCTCTTACCACTCCCATCATATAGGTTGTAGAATCATCGTAATATTTATGTTTGATCTTTTGCCCGAAGTGAACAGGCATTATCATCATGCCTTTATATGCTGCGTGGTCGCTCCTCTGAAATGATCTCAGCTGATCCACTACGCCGCCGCCCACGCCGCCATCATCGACCTTGACAGCTATGGGTTCTTTGTATTCCGGATACAGCTCTCTCAGTTCTCGGTATAGCTTGGCAATCGTTGCCGCTGTCCAGGTTGTATCCTGCCCATTGTATTTCTTGTATATCTTTATGACCTCGTTGATCCGGTATCCGATGCAAGTCTTATCATCTCCGAACCGAGCCACATCACAGCCTACGGATATAGTATCCACTCCTGATGTATCTCTCTTCTGGAGCTCGCCGCTTTCGTTCCGGTATATCCCCAGAGCTTTCGCAGTAGCTTCGGAGGGTTCCGTTACTATGCTTTGTTCGAGGTATGATAACGGGATAAATACATCATCTTCCTGGCTTGGAAACTCTCCATCGACGCGGACCCGGACAACATTGCTATCCCTTCCATACTTTCGATCTAAAGAGTCTATGTTCTCCTTGTTCGTGCGCTTGCTTGTCCTTGATGATACAGTATGCGTCTTGTACTGTCCTCGATCAGAATGAAAGGCATCGAAAAAGGTTCCGGTTGTCTTCGTTGGGTTACCGCACATCAGGAGCTTGTTATTCTCTCCGGATAGAGTACCGAGTATCGCTTCCATAATCGGATCCGCGACACCAGAAGCCTCATCCACGATAAAGAGCATTTTATCTTCGTGGAAACCTTGCATGTTCTCCGGCTTTGTTTCTGTCCTTGCCACGGCGAACCAGCGTTTTTCATTGCCCGCCATAAAGATATAGGTCTTTGTCCATTTCAATATCTGCTTCAGCAATGGGGATTTGTCTCTCCATTTGCTGACCTCGGACCATAATACATCGTGAAGCTGCTGCTTTGTGGGAGCAGTCGCTACCACTCTCGGATATGGGAAGCAGCACAGGAACCACAGAAGCGCTACAGCCTCCATACCTGTCTTCCCTACGCCTTGTCCTGACTTGATGGCCACCTTTGCATTCCTGGAAAGATCCTCCAAAGCTACCCGCTGCCAGTCGTCGGGTTCAAACAGAAGCACTTCCCTGGCAAAGAATATCGGATCGTTCCTATACATCGGGATCCTCTGCGCAAAGAAAGCTTGTCGAACGCTCTTCGCTTCACTCATTAAAGCCGCCCCCTTCCGCCATAACTCCGGCGATCCAGTCATTGACCGTATCATTCCCGGCAGCTTCCAGTTCACGCTTCGCCTTCTCCATCTGGAGAGCGGCCAGCTCTGCTATGCATTTATTTTTTGCGGAGGAGCACCGTGTCAGCTGATCTTCCAATCTTGCGATCAGGGCATCCTTATTCTCTGTTTGTGTCTGTAGCTGTACATTTCTTCCCGGCTTCCTCTTCTTCTGGGCTATCTCGTCGGCCACCATTTCATCATATTGCTGCTTCTGGATAAGCTTCTCATCGTCGGTTCCGTCGAATTCCCGTTTATTTTCCAGTCTGTTCATGTACTGCATGGAGACCTTCGCATTATCGTCCGTGTATTTCTTAATGAGTTTCATAAGACGCCGTTCGCGAAGCGTATAAAGTATGATCTGATCCTTCAAGGCTTTCTCCGGATCCGTCTCGATATTATCGATCATGGCCTTCTCTTCTTCATCAAGGGTATCCCAGTATATCGGAGAATATCCACCATGCTTCAGCCGGTTGGTATGGCCTTTTGAATTACTGTTTCCGACAGGAGCGCCTCGTTTCCGAGCGCTCGCTTTGGAACCCGAACGCTCGTCTTGTTTTTTTTTACCTTTCTGAGGAGCATTCTTTTCCCATTGCTGAGTAGATTTCCAGCGCCGAACTGTACCGTCCGGAACCTGTAACTGTTTGGCAATATCGACAAGGGGCATCCCTTTATGGTACATACCCTCTGCCTTTATGCTGTCCGGGCTTCTTGCTCGACACATAGGCTCCTCTCCTTTCCGTTTGCTATTCGCCCCCTGATGGAACGGCGGGAGCGTTGCCCGCCGTTCGCAAAATGAGAGGCTTGCTTGTTATGTCGCTAATACTTCGTTATAAATTCAGCTTTAGAAAACACCTGTTGTCTATTCGCCATCATTGTAAGGAAATCCTCCTTTGAGAAATCTGAGAGCCTGAATACTTCCTCCGGCCTCATGCCTAATTGCTTCCCGATTTCTTCTACAGTCTTCCCCTCTCCGATTAACTCTTTAATGATTGCTTTCATAGGTCCGAGCAGGTGCGTTCCTCTTGCTCTGTTATGGGTTACCGTTCCATATATATCCTCTGAATGCTCCTTATGCTCCACGATTACAATCGGTACCTTTCCATCAAGCATGGAATAAAGCGGATCCTCTCCGGCTATCGTCCACCTGTGGAAGCCGTCTATGATAGTCCTGTCAGGTCGCACCACAATCGGCAGAGTCCATCCATTTGTCAAGATTGACGTTTTCAGGAGCTCCAGGTTCTGTTTTGAGACCTTGTTCGGGTTGTAATCGTTCGGCTTGACTGTATTCCGATCCACCCATTGAAGGGTGGAAAGCGGACTGCTGAGTTTACTGTCCATTCTTCATCCCCTCCTTTTTGGCGTTATCGATATATTTTCCGAATATCCTGTGATACAGTGCCCGGAATGAGCGTTGCTTAGGATCCCCGGATATCAGTCCTTCATAAATTGCCTTGAAATCCTTGTTGTCTGCAATCGCTGATACCTGCATGAAGAAATTACGGTACCTTTCGGCCGTCCTCCGTTTATGCTTTGTCGGGAAATTACCGTCCATATCCGCAAATAATTCAAAGAGAGCTGCGCGGTAATCTTTCTCCGCCTCGCCCTCTTCATTTTTCTTCCTGGTTGCAGAACTTCTTCCGAACATTTCGCTGTCCCAGTATAGTGCTGCAAGGTATGCATTTGGCTCCCGTCTCACTATCCTTTCCATAAGATCCGGGTAATACTCGTTCATTTTGACGAGGCTTCGCGCCGTATCCACGGAAAAGAACTGTGATACCCTGAGCTGTCGCTTATTCGTTCCAGCCTGCCACAGGAATAGATAAATCTCCGGTATATCGATATGCTCCCGCAGGAGATAAAGCCATACATCGTTATCAGTCCAGTCATAGATTGGAAAGACCTGGTGCTTGTTCGTCATTGTCTTCCCTGCTTTAGCCATAGCTGCGATGTTTTCCAAGCGCTGAATTGATTCCGCTGTTCGGATCCCTGTTATTGTGATCCCGTCTGCGCATATGCGCGGAAGGAAATCCTGGTAAGCATCTTTCCTCGGTTTTAATCCCGGGTGGCTCCTGATCGCAAAGGACGGAGGCGTTCTGACCCACACGTCCTTTTTATATCTGTCCCAGCAGATGAATGTTTCATCATTCGATAATTCGTTGAAACAGTTGAAGTGCTTCACTTCTAAGCAGAACCACTCGAATTGTGCTCCCAGCAGGAGGAATTTCTTCCTCCACTCTTTAACCTTCTCCTCGATACAGGAGAAGATCGCTTCCTCATCTATGAACTGTACCGTGAGCTGCGCCGGGTTTATCTCGCCGGACTGAATGAGCTTTACTACTATATCTGCCATACACAGGCTGTCCTTCCCACCGCTGAAAGACATATATACCGGCAGGCCGTTTCGGAATACGTTCCGGATCCGGATCTTCGCAGCTTCAATAACATCGATGCTGGCCGCACATCTTTTTACAGCCATATCTTCTCACCGCATTTCGGGCATATGAGGAATTTCTTTATCTCGGTGGTCTCCTCGTCCTGTTCGGCCTGAATCAGCTCACTCGTCACAGTGTTCGGATTCTCCTCCGATGTTCCCGACATCTGTGTCGGTAACATCTCTGCTCTCTTTGCGGCACTATCCCGGATTCCCTGAATCTCATCCGGATCCAGCACGCCATATTCCGCAATCTTGCCGGTGACGTCTTCCGCATCCGAAACCATCTGTCTCAGGATATCTTCATCATATCCGGGTATATCGAGGTCGCCCTGCAGATCTTCCAGAAAAGCGTTCAGGGTATCCAGATTTTCAATACCGAGCGTGAAGATCTTATTGTCGGCGATCATGAGCTTTTTCTTCTGGTTCTCCGTCAGGTTTTCGTATTTGTATACGTCGGCCGTTTTTCTCCCCATTTTTAAAAGGGTGTCATAAAGGCCGTTTCCGGCCAGTATTACATTGTTTTCGTCCACGACAATCGGACGTATCTGCCCGAACATTTCCACGCTACGCTCGAATTCCTGAAGCTGTTTTTCGGTATGTATTCTTACATTCCGTTCCGGGCGTTTCAAATCGGCGAGTTTCATTGATATTACTTTCATAACCGCTCCTTTCAGAATTATTCTGAAGGAGCTGCGGATGATCAGCTATCTGCAAATAGCCTTCGCCTCCGGGAAATACCCGGCAGCTTTCTCTATGATAGACGGGTCGATCTCAAATACCTCCTTCCACCCGTTTTCCGTTGATTCAGTCCACTGTCGTGCTGCCCACGGATGGGTTCCGCAGGTATATCCGTTTTTCCAGTCATAGATCGGAGGCATCAGTACATCATAATAATGGATGTAAGCCAGGATCTCTTCGTGCGTCCAATCGGCCAAAGGGCTATATCTTGTAACGCCCTGTCCGTTCGTATAGATATTATCGCCTCTTCCGACATAGTTCCCGTCAGCCTTGCGACGCCCCAGGATGAGAACTTCCAGCTTGTTTTCCTTGTAATATTTCGCCTGTCCGCGATGCTGAACGATATGGAACCATTGCGCTGCCGTTTTGCTGTCCTGTGGAAAAAGCATATTCGGGTGAGCGGAAAGCCATTTCATATCCTGTCCGGTATTGATCACGGCCAATTCAGGAGGCTTATTGGCTTCCACCCAATCCATAAACGCCGGATACTCTAAATCGCAAATAACGAGCACACAGGCTTTTATACCTGCCGCCTGGCTGATCTTCTCCAAAACGAGCGAATCCTTTCCTCCGCTCCACGAAAAAGCTGCTTTTTTGCCCTTCGTTTTCTCTTTGATCTCTTTGATCGTAGCCTTTACTCTCGCGTCCAGCTCCTTCTTGGATACCAGTTCTTCGATTTTTCCGAATGCTTCGATCCAATTCTGGTTCTCGATCCTCTGCTTTCTCCCGAGTACGTTACCCATTCTCCGCACCCCGCTTCCTGCTGATGGCCAGAGCCACGATCCCGGACAAAAGTACCGTTGTCAGGCTTCCGATTGTCTTGTAAATAGCAATCCCATTTATATTGCCGTATGCAAAAATCGGCAAACCTATCAAGATTGCGCTCACAATGCCCGCTATCACTCCATTTGAGGCCAGTTTGACGCCTTTAAGGGTAAATACAGTAGGCAGAAGCGTAGACGCTCTGAAAGTGCCATATAAAAGAAACAGATGCGTCACTGTCAAACCCGGGATGTTTGCGACGACAATTCCGGCCAGAAGCAGAAGCACCATTGAGATTTTGGTTTTGCCGATTGAATTGTCCTTTATCACATCTGTTGTGAGGGACGAGATCGCGCACAGGTTACTGTCGATTGTCGAAAGCAGACCGGATACGATCATAAACAGGAACGGGACTACTGCCCATTTTGGAAAAAGTGCCGTGATCAGTTCGAAATTGATCACGCCAGTATCATTGGCCGCGTAATTCATTCCGGCTCCAACGAACCCCATAATCCCCATCGAGAGAGGGACGATCCCGAACAGAATTGCTCCGACGAAGAATGCCCGGCCAAGCTTATCCTTTTCTGCCGCAAATGCTCTCTGCCAGAAGCACTGATCTCCGAAGGGCCCGGATATCAGGCCAATCGTTGTCGGCAGCCCGAATCCGAGGAAGATTTCCAAGCCTCTGGCAGAGAATAACTTCCCGCACTGCCCGTCTATTCCGCTTAATCCTGTTACAAGGGATCCTATCCCCCCATTTCGTACACTGAATATTGCAAAGCATACACTCACAACCAGCATAAAGACCATCTGAATAGCATCCGTCAGGATCGAAGCCTTTATTCCGGAAAATTGAGAATATGAAAATGCTATTGCTGCCATAATAAAGGTCATGGCCCAGAAAGGTATTCCTGTCAGCAGGCTCAATATCTTACTCCCTGCCAAAAGCTGCACACCGGTTGAGAGCATCGATAGCGCTCCGAGTTGGAACAGATATACTTTCTTCACCCCCTCGGACTGGTATTTGTCATGCATATAGCCTGATAAAGTGATTCCATCCGGCATTTCTTCCCGGATCCTCTTCGCGAAAGGGATGAAAAATATCAGGCAAAGCACGTTCGGAACCAGAAACCAAAAAAGCCCTGCAAAGCCTTTCGTATATGCGTTTTCCGTTGACGTAAATAAAGCCGGGGCCCATATCCAGGTCGCGGCTATACTCAGCGCGGAAAGAATCCAGTGCGTGTTCCTGTCTCCCACGCAAAATCCGACAATGTTTGCCTCTTTCTTTGTCATAAGTACGGTGGCCGCCAGCATCAGCGCTGCGTAAACCACCAAGACCATTACAGTATAATTCATTTTCTACCTCCATTCTGTGTGATATGGAGGAGCCCGCGCTTCCTTCTCGCTGTTCAACTCCTTTCCGGAATGATTGCACGAAAAAAGGAGCCCATAATCTCAGGCTCCCTTTCGCGGATGATTAGAATTTTCCTAATATTGTTTTATCATTTTGGATTCGCTATGTCAATTTACTCTTTTTCGCCACGGGGGATTGCTTGATATGTCATTCCGTCCACGCCGAAGATAAGTGCTGATATCCTTTCCAGTGCCATCCGCAGATCCTTATAGACGTTCTGCTTCGACATATTCTGCTTCGCGGCTATTTCCTCCGGGGACAGTTCGGGCTCGGCGATGTACATATCTCTCAGGACCTCATATCTTCTGTACTCGAGATTCTTGTCTCTGGATTTCTCGCAGAAAGCCTCATATAGTCCGATCATACTATCAATATGATCTATCATAATGACTGTCCGCTCCGTGCTCCTCCGGATGCTTTCAATCTTCGCATCCGTATCCTCCCCCTGCATAAAGGCTTCAAGCATTTCCATAGCTGAAACATTCATCTGATCGCGACTGAATATGGCGTTCTCCGCATATTCTTTAAGCGCCCGGTAGTTTCTCAGAAGGAGCCTGGTATTATACAAACGTCGATCAGCTCGCTTACTGAACTCCTTTTTACGTTCCTGATCCAGTTTCTTCATAGCCTCCCTTGCACCGATCGAAGCTGCCTTATCGCAGATCTTCCTCATTTCTTCTTCCGACAGAACGATCAGCACCGGCCTCTGCCGTTTTTCCTCATTTTCCTCCCCATCAGGATTCAGCTTGGCGAAAGCCAGCACATCTTCTACCACCTCCGGAGACGTTCCTACTTCCACCGCTATTTCCTGACTGTTCCATCCGGCCTCATGCAGGGCCTTTACTTTTCCGATATCAATCCCCTCAAATTGTTTTTGCTCCAAGCCTTCTCCCTCCTTACTATTATTTTCGTCCCAGAAGCATTTCCTCCATGCTGATCTGTCCCGGAAGCTGCAACCTCTCGGAATCTTTCTCTCGTTTCTTTTCCTTTAGATCCTTGCCAAAGATGTTCTGGTAACACACAGGACCATATCCGTTAATTACGCTGTCTCTTGCCCGAAGGAGCTTTCCGCAGGCCAAACACCTCATTTGATCTCCTTTCTCCTCGCCCTATTGCAGGGCGAGGATCCCCGTTCAGTGAGTGACATTCGTGATACATATCGTGATACAGCATGAGATTGATGGTTTCTTTTGGGCGGCCCAGGGTTAATACTGCAAAAATCTATATTGTTTAAGGAGGTATGTTTAAACGAAAAAGAAATTCTGAGCCGCCCGGGTGTTTCAACCCATATGATATTCCGGTCTCCCGGTTATATCTTAGATTCAAGTATGGGTACCAGATCCCGCAGCGTAACCGTACCGGTTATCGTGGAATGATCCGAGCTGTACCGGCTCCTGATCTCCAGATAGATCGCGCCTGCTGTCATTCCGCCGGCATAGGCCTCTGCCGCATCCTTCGAAGCAATTACTTTCGGGATTACCTTGCATTTCTCTGCTATTGCATGAATATATTTTATAGCCTTGGAAGAAAACGTGACCACGTCGTAATCATCCACGATATCCAGTGCGGCCAGCTCCCCGATTTCCCTGTCGATCAGCCCGGGCGTATATTCTACGGTAACCTCCTTCTTGAGAAGTATTACAGGCCTGACTCCATATAAATTGCTGTCCGGCATAGCTCCCTGTTGGGTTCCCTCCGGACGGATCAGCAGGACGTTATGAGTATAGGCAGCCTCCGCATAATACTCATTATGACTGTATGCGGTGGCCAGCCAGTACCAGTCCTCGATCAACGGGATAATGTTATATCCCATATCATCCTTTCTGTAGGTGTCCGCCTGCGTTTTTGTCAAAAGACCTACCTTGCACTGATCCGTGCCGAACTTCGTATCTCCGTTGACTGCCGTCAGGTCGATCTGCAGATCTACGAGGTCCGTTCCTTGAGCGCCTTTTTCCTGAAGTTCTTTCAGAAAATCGTCGTTCAGCTTTGCCCTGATTGGCGAGTTTTTCCAATCCTGGTCTATATCGTCATTGAACGGCAGCTCCGTCACGCATTTATCGGACAATGCGAGACATCCGGATTCCAGCTGGTCTAAGATTGTCCATCCGGATCCTGCAAATGAAATCTTATCTCCCTGTCCCAATTCCTGTATTGTTGCCATTGTCTTTCTCCTTTACTTTTTTTCCGGATCTCCTACCTTGAGTATTCCCTGTATGTCGAGCATCTTATATCGGGTAATCGCCCAGGAAAGAACCGTCTCTACGGGCTGATTCTTGCACTTGCTGAATCTGTCTACATATTCCCGAAAATCCCTGTTCTGCTCATAAAACTGCGCAATTCCCTTATCCATCACTTTGCTCCGATCTGCTTCCATTCCAGCTCTATAAGAAATGCGAGGTTGCAGGCACAATGCCATAGATGAGGGTACCCGCTCTCCGCATCCACCCCGTGAGGATCATCCAGATATGCCAACCAATGTCGAAATAATGCATCTCGGTACCTCTCGATCTCAACCTTTTTCCAGTTGTCCGGATCCTTATATTTTTCGACTCCATAACCACGGATTACGGATATTGCCATAATAATCTTAGTCGGTACCAGCGTGGGCCGGATCTTGCCGGCGTCCTTCTTTACAGTTTGATCATTCATCCCCTCACCTCTCTTTTATAGTCTATCCCACCGCCGTAACAGATCATCGATATAATCTTTGATCGCAAGCAGCTTCGTTTTGTCGTGATCCCGAAGCGCGGCTTTTCCTCCTGCGGAATCCCGCTCCTTCTCATACAGGTATTTGTACTGCTTCGCAGAACTGGCCGCACTATATAGTTTTTGCTTCAGAGCCTTATTCTCATCCCTCAGTCTCTCAATTTCTGTACTCACTCTATCAGCCTCCTCTCCCGTCCAAGGCCATCTTTATCCCCGTTACCTCTTCGCAGAGATTAATCATATCCTCCGGCTTTCCGGCGAAATCTGTCCAGATTTCCTGTGACCGAAGAAATACCCGATTGATCCTCTCATAACCGAATCCGCATACTTCTTTCAATGCCAGAGCAACAGCCGCATAAAGGATAGGCGTCAAATCATCCGCAGCCTCTTTCACCCGTTCTGCTTTTTTTAGTTCAGCTAGAGTATTCAACTGCGCCAGCAGTTTATGATTCTTTGCCATTCCGCCTCCTTTCTCGTATCTGTTTTTTCAAAGATTCCTCTGCCAGCTGCTTTGTTGGGAACATGTACTCTTCCGGATTATTCGGATCTATCCAGTAATCATCCACAATATTGACCATCCCCTTTTCCGATGCATCTAGGATCTCGTACTCTGATACCATAGATTCTTCCGGAAAATTACTATCGTATCCGGCAAAGTAGATCTTGTCCCCAATATGATATCTGTAAAAATCTATCATCTGTCGGCCTCCCATTCTATAACAGCCTTAATCGCCCGGTATTCAATTTCCATAATCTTGTCATAGACGTGATGATCTTTGACTCCGTTATCGTCCACAAACTGATGATATAATCTGCCGTCTTCCCGACCTTTGCTATAACAGTCCTGCATAAACTCCACGCTATCATAATCGTCTGTATCTGGCAGACCGAAACCATTGTCAAGGTCATACTCAAATCTATCCATAAGCAGCCCTTTCACGGCGTCCCATTCATCCCCGGCCTTGTGAAGCTCTTCAACGATATGGTCGATAAAACAAAGCTTATCTTGATACGTGAACGCTTTACTTGTACCTTTCGTATACTCTGCAAAAGCCTGACCTACCTGACCCTCTAAATCTTCGGGGACTTCGTTAAGGTCGAATTTTATGTGCATCGGTAATCTAATTATCATCCTTTCCCTCCTGTTCTAAATCGTATATATCGCCTTGCTGTGAACTGCACCACGGGCAATATACCGGGTCATGCCATATACCTTTTTCATCAAAGAAGTATTGCGGAAACTCCGTAGCACAGGCTTTCTTGTGACAATTTGAACACTCATAAATTCCTGTCGAGCCGCCTGACACCGGATTGCCCTCTATCTTGATTATCCAATGACCTTTTTTCATTGATCTTCCGGCTCATTTCCGCTTATGTACTTATCTATAACTTCTTTTACATCTTCTATAGCTATATAGTACGCAGAGTTTATGCCTTTTAATTTATCTATCTCTGCCTTAATATCCTCAATTGCACCCAACAACCGCTTATAATCTTTCAGCCATTCCGCAAGTTGACGGTGTTCGGCGGCGCACTTGTAGCATTTTTTGCCGTATTCTGTCTCACAGTTGTAGTGCGTATTCAAATCAAAGCCTTTTTCCTGCTCTTTCCTTGCCACTTCTTCTGCATGTTTAATTGCTTCATCAAGTGTCATTCCTTATCCTCACTTTCTGCCCTGCGACAATGCTCTACTGTTTTATGTGCCCATGATGTGTAATAAAATGGACATTCGCTTTTTACACATTCACAAAATTCTGTTATATCTTCGGCAAAGTTTCTTACATATCCCTCTGTGTATTCAGGTTTATGAATTACTTTTGTCTGATACGGACATTTCATCCCCTACTCCTCCAAAATCTCGAATCCCCGCCCGCTCCTTATCTCCCAAAGGCTGTGTACACAATCCCCTCCGGGGTATCTGTATATCGCCGCATGATCTCCTATCAAGGGCTGAACATCAACCAAATATGCTTCATACCCATCGTTTCCCTTAATCCTAAGGGGATAGCCCTCTTTTCTCAGGCTCTCTATAATGCTGCTC
>JAILQQ010000037.1 GCA_024698885.1 Lachnospiraceae bacterium
GGGCGAGCACTTCTAAAAGAGGTTAAATCCAGCGACCGTGAATACATCTACAAAGCAGATGTATTCATGGTCGTTTGCTTTTACGTCACCACTTTTATATCTGCCTTACAGACGCCACCCGGTGTCTAATCGGCTATTCATCAAAAGAAACTATCACGTAATAGCCTCGCGGCCGCTTTTCGATACTCTTTACGATCCCCTTCAGATTGGTGAGCCGCTCCCTGCCGGTAAAATTTCCGGACATCGCAAGGGACGGATTGATCGTATAATAAAAGCTCGTCGGAAGCACCCCTTCTGTCACGGTAACCTCGTCCCCTTTGTTTAAGAGTCCCTCCCGCTCCATTTTGAATTCCATTTCCCGCATGCGTTATACCCGTACGACCTTTAAGACGATCCCGCAGCTGCCCTGCAGGCGGATCCTTAACCGGCCCTTTTCCACAGGGTAGGTATAGCAGTCCGCGTGGTACCCGTTCCGGTCTGTATACAATATACTTTCCAGAACGCACTCCTCCATGGCGCCAACCTGCCAGCCGAACCTGATCTCAAGCTCCCGTTCCTCTTTATTGTTGTTAATGATCACAACGCTCTTGTTTTTCCGCGTAAACCGGCCGTAGGCAATTACGTTATAATCCTTATACAGCATGCGCAGCGACCCGAGACGAAACTCCTCGTTCTCCTTATGCATCCTGATCGCGTCCCGGTGAAAAGCGATCAGCTCCTTATCCTCCTGTCCCCAGGGGTAAGTGCGCCGGTTATCGGGATCCGTAAACCCGCAGACGCCCGCTTCGTCGCCGTAATACAGGGTCGGGGCGCCGGGCCAGGTCATCTGGATCAGAACAGCTTCGCGCATGACCGCCTTGTCCACGCCCTGATTGGCGGCTTCGGGACCCTTATCCGCTACCCGTCCCACCACATGATTTGTCCGGGTCAGGAAGCGGGAATGATCGTGATTGGAAAGCTCGTTCATCGCCACATACAGGCTGGAGGGCGGAAGCTTTGCGGAATGCCACATCATCGCATCAAAGAAGCTGTCCGCGTTGCCGAGCATATCCTGTCTGAAATCATCGCTGTGCTTCTGCATCCCGGTCAAAAACCAGGTTACGGGCTCCATAAACGCGTCATAATTCATGACCGTATCCCACTCGTCTCCCTGAAGCCAACTCGAGGGATCTCCGTAATGCTCCGCGATAATGATGGCTTCCGGGTTGGCCCGCTTAACGGCCCGGCGGAATTCTTTCCAGAAGGTATGATTAAAATCTCCGCTGTGCCCCAGATCAGCCGCCACGTCCAGACGCCAGCCGTCCACGTTATACGGCGGAGATACCCATTTTACCGCAATTCCGAGCACATAATCGCAGAGGCGCTGGGATGCTTCATAGTTCAGCTTGGGAAGCGTATCATGCCCCCACCAGCCGTCATAGCTGCGATTATACGGCCAGGCATGTTCATCAAAAAAATGAAAGAAATCACGGAAAGGGCTGTCCGCGTCGATAAACGCGCCCTTTTCATAGCCCTCCGCCGATTCGTAGATCCTTTCTCTGTCAAGCCATTTATTGAAGGAGCCGCAATGATTAAAGACCCCGTCTAAGATCACCCGGATATTTCGTTTATGGGCTTCCTCGACAACGCGGATAAAAAGCTCGTTCCCGGCTTCCAGGTTCGCTTTGTTCGTTACCCGGTTGATATAACGCGTTGCCTGTCTGTTTTCCCTTTCGCCGGGCTTTAGCAGATCCCCGCGTTCGTCCACGATCCTGCCGAAATGGGGATCGATATAGTCGTAATCCTGTATGTCGTACTTATGATTCGAGGGGGAAACAAATAAGGGATTAAAGTATATCGCGTCGATCCCGAGGGATTCCAGATAATCCATCTTGTCGAGAACCCCCTGCAGATCACCCCCGTAGAATTCTCTTACACCCATGGCCGCGGGGTATTTGTTCCAGTCCGTTACCTGCACGGTATGCTCGCCGATATACTCATACTCATCCGTCAGAACATCATTTCCCAGATCGCCGTTGTAAAACCGGTCGGTAAAGATCTGGTAGAATACCGCGCCCTTTGCCCAGTCCGGCGTGGAAAAACCCGGCCGGATCTGAAAATAAAAGTTCATATCGGCATGGTCTACCGCGCCCCGCATATCATACTGGCATTTGACCTTGCCGACAACAACCTCAAAGTAATACAGCACCGGTTCGTTCTCGAGCTGCAGTTCATACGCGTAATAATCGAAATCCCCTTCCGTACCGCTTTTTTCCATTAAAAAGCGCTCGTGCTCCAGTACGAAAAAGACGTAATCCACGTTATTTCTGGCTGTTCGGAAGGAAATTTTCACGCAACCGTAGGGACTTGCTTCAAAGGGTTCGATGAAAGAAGGAGACGTGTCAGAAAATAAGGCGTCCTTTCGTAGGATCGGACGCATACTGGAAAGGTATCTTTCCTTTTTATAAAGATCCTCGCTTAAATTCAAAAAATCCCCTCCTGCTCCCCTCAAGCATTTAGAGTATTATATCACATTGTTATGAAATCGAAAAGTGAAAAATGACAGCCTCACGATGGCTGCCATTTTCTTGGAGAAGGTATTTCTTTTTATGGGGTATAGCCCTTTCGGACTATACTTCTGTATTGGGGGTTACGAGTATATTATAGGGATAACCCCCGGGAACGTCTAGTCGTACTTTGCACAAACTTTACAAAAAAGTGGTTTGCTTTTTGTCAATATTGAACAAATCAGGCGAATAAGGCTTCAAATTCTTCCCGGTTGATCTTTTCCTTTTCCAGCAACAGGGAAGCACACTGATGCAGGACATCCTCATGCTCCTTGATCAGCTTTTCCGCTTTTTTATAGCACTCATCCACGATACGCCGGATCTCCTTATCGATCGTCCCGGCGATCTCCTCGCTGTAGCCCCTTGTACTGTGCGCCAGATCTCTGCCGATAAAGACTTCATCGTCATCATTATCGTAGCTGATCACGCCAATCGCATCCGACATGCCGTATTTCATGATCATTTTCTTCGCGATCTTCGTAGCCTGCTTCAGATCCTGGGAAGCGCCTGTGGTAATATCATCAAAGATCAGGGCCTCCGCCACCCGTCCCCCAAGGGAAACCACGATATCCTGCAGCATTTTTCCCTTTGTGTTAAACATCTCATCCTTTTCCGGTAACGGCATGGTATAGCCGGCCGCACCCATGCCGGTGGGGATGATCGAAACGGAATACACCGGTCCCACGTCCGGAAGAACGTGGAACAGGATCGCATGTCCCGATTCATGATAAGCTGTGATCTTCTTCTCTTTTTCGGAAACGATCTTGCTTTTCTTTTCGGTACCGATCCCGACCTTCACAAATGCTTCCTTGATGTCATCCATCAGGATAAACTTCCGCTCGGCCTTGGCGGAATTAATGGCAGCCTCGTTCATCAGGTTTTCCAGATCAGCTCCGGTAAAGCCTGCTGTCGTCCGGGCAATCTGTTCAATATCCACATCCTCCGCTAAAGGCTTGTTCTTAGAGTGCACCTTCAGGATCTCTTCTCTTCCTTTGACATCCGGCGCGCCTACCGCGATCTTTCGGTCAAAACGGCCAGGACGCAGAATAGCGGGATCCAGAATATCCACCCGGTTTGTCGCCGCGATCACGATAATGCCTTCGTTGACACCGAAGCCGTCCATTTCCACGAGCATCTGGTTCAGGGTCTGTTCTCTTTCGTCATGACCGCCGCCCATGCCGGTGCCCCGTCGTCTGGCTACTGCGTCTATTTCATCGATAAAGATAATACAGGGCGCGTTTTTTTTGGCCTCGGCAAACAGATCCCGTACACGGGACGCGCCGACACCGACAAACATCTCAACAAAATCAGAACCGGAAATGCTGAAAAAGGGAACCTCCGCCTCACCGGCGATCGCCTTTGCAAGCAATGTTTTTCCCGTTCCGGGCGGGCCGACTAAGATCACGCCCTTGGGGATCCTCGCGCCAACCTCCGTATATTTTCCCGGTGCCTTCAGAAAATCCACGATCTCCTCTAAGTCCTGCTTTTCCTCGTCAAGTCCTGCCACATCCGCAAAACGGATCTGATTATCGTCGGAAGAAAGCTTCGCCGGACTCCTGCCGAAGTTCATCATTTTGGCGCCGCCGGCAGCACCGACCTGATTGTTCATATAAAAGATCACCACGACGACCGCCGCCAAAACTAAAAGACCAGGCAGCATATAGGTCATGAACCAGTTGTCCCGTTTTACGTCGTCCATGGTATAGTCCGGATATTCGTCCGCCAAAAGCGTCTCGATCTCTTTCACATCCGATACATTCAGGCTCTTCGTCACGCCGCTCTTTAAGGTCACCTCCACCACGCCTGTCGGTACCTCGGCATTTTGGATGATATGGATCCCGGAAATGTTATTCTCGTTTTCCAGTTCATTTAAAAATTCGGCATAGGTCATAAACGCCTGCTTTTCGGACCACATCCCCTTCCATACAAAGGAAAGGCAGACAAACATGGCGATCACCAGTACGTAAAAGCCCAGGCCTCTGCTTCTGCTGTTCACTTCTTTACCCTCACAACCTGCTTTCGCTTATTCGAATTCCACGACGCCGATATAGGGAAGATTCCGGTATTTCTGCGCGTAATCCAGCCCATACCCGACGACAAATTTATCCGGGATCTCAAATCCGCGGTAGTCTACCTTCACATCCACAACCCGCCGGTCCGGCTTATCTAACATCGTGCAGAGCTTTAAGCTCGCCGGGCCCCTGCCCTTTAATACTTCCAGCAGGTAATTCAGGGTGCGTCCCGAATCAATGATGTCCTCAACAACCAGAACGTGCTTATCCCGGATGGAATCATCCAGATCCTTCACCACCTTCACGACACCGCTGGATTTTGTATCCATGCCGTAGCTGGAAACCGACATGAAATCCAGAGAGACCGGTACCGTTATCCGTTTTGCCAGTTCACAGGAAAAAAACACGCCGCCCCGCAGAATACTCACAAGATGCAGGCTTTTTCCTTCATAATCCCTGCTGATCTGCTCTCCCATCTCGCGGATCCTTTTATCAACCTCTTCCTCTGACAATAATACACTGATGATCTCTTTTTTCTCACTCATTTTTCTCTCCTTGAAATATCCTGATCCTCAGGATTCTTCTGGTACTCTCACTGATCCAGTACCTGGTGCTTGTCCTGAGTCCCACCGCCCAGAGGATCTCATCCCCGCAGACGATCAACGGAAGCAGCTCTTTTTCCCGTGCCGGAAGCTTTTCATTAATAAAAAGCTTTTTGATGGATTGGGTATGGCATGCCCTGTCAATTGCGATCCGGTCTCCCGGCCGTCTGGTCCTGACAAACAAATCAGAGTTTATTCTATCATAATCAAAGCATTTCGTATAGTCGTTTTCTTCAGGATCAACGCAAAGCCGCTGCCGCCAGTCCTCGGAATAGGGCTCTATCCCGCACGTTATACAGAGTCCGTCCGGTAAAACCGTGACTCCCTGAGGATTTAACAGTATGCCCTGTCCGTGAACAAAAATCTCGCCTGCCTTGGGGATCTGCTGCCCTGTATTTCCTTTTACGGGCAATCTCCCGATGAGGAGCGTTTCATGCTCCCTGACGGCCGTCAGTCCGTACGGGAGACAGATGCGGCGGCCGCTCTGCCTTTGTGAAAGCAGGCGGATATCCTCGATATGAGCGGCTGTGATATCCCTGCCCTTCTCCGTCAGCTCCGACAGGATCCCCTTGATCATATATCTCTGCAGGATCGGCTTTTTTTCGGAAAAACCGTCAAGACGGATCTCATAAAGATCCGGCCCCTTCCGCTTAGCCATGCGCCCTGCTAAAGCTTCCGCCTCTTCCCGGATAAAAGCATCCGCCTCCTGCATAATCTGTGCCGTCTTTGCGATATGCAGGGCAGCTCCTTTGTGGAGGCTCTCCAATAAGGGCAAAAGCTCATGCCGGATCCGGTTTCGCGTAAAAGCGTCGTCATAATTGCTCTGGTCCGTCACGTAGGGAAGTCCGTTTTTTCCGACATAACCCTCAATTTCAGCTCTTGATAAAAAAAGAAGAGGTCTGATGATGCGCCCGTGTTTTGGCCGGATACCGGACAGTCCCGTCAGGCCGCTGCCGCGGATCAGATGAAACAGCACGGTTTCCGTCTGGTCATCCCTGTGATGGGCTACCGCCAGCTTATCGGCGGAAAAATCCGAAAGCGCCTGCGAAAAAGCGTCATAGCGGAGGATCCTGGCGGCTTCCTCGAGGGACAATCCCTTTTCCCGCATAAGCGCCGGCGCATTGACGCGGTAGGAGCGAAACGGGATCCCTTCCCGCCCGCATAATTCCGAAACGAAGGATTCGTCCTGTCTTGAAGCCTCTCCCCGGATCCCGTGCTCCACATGAACCGCAAAGAGACTGAACCCAAGCTCCTCCCGCAAAGCCATCAGAACATAAAGCAGGCATACCGAGTCCATACCCCCCGATATGCCTGCTATGATTTTATCGCCTTTTTGGATCAGATCGTTTTTCCGACAGAACTCGTAAACTTCCGCAATGAACGCCTGCATCTCTTACTTTCCGTTCTCCGCCTCAAAAATGATTTCGTCCCCGTATACGAGCCCCAGCCTTTCCTTGGCTACCTCCTCCACATATTTGGAGGTTTTCGTGTAGATCTCATATTCCACCAGATCCTCCGACCGCTTCTTTTCCTGCTCGATCAGCGACTGCAGCGTTTCTTCCCTTTCAATATAGGCATTCTGTTTTTTCTTCAGTCCGCTCATACTGATCATGATCACCACAAACAGCATTCCCACAACAATGGTTACCATGAACATCCCCATACGGTTCTGCCTTTTTTTTCGAAATGCCACTTTTCTGGCCATACGATCCCCTCAAATCCTTTTGTTTACATAATATTATACCCCCGTAAAGTAATTATGTCAACTGCGCGTCTGCAAAAGAAATCGGATCTATACGCCTACAAAAGAAAAGCGGAAGGATAACGGCTCCGCGTTATTGATCAGATGGATCGGTTTGGTGCGCGCACCCCAGGTATCATCTCCTCCCACGCCCATCTGCATGAGCGAGGCCCGGATATAGGTATATTGCTGAAGAGGCAGCTCAAACGGATGCGACGCGTTATCGATCTCCTCGGGAGAATAGGGAAGCACCGAAAGATTCATATAAGAGCCTGACGCTAACAGGCATAACCCGCCTTTCTTATCCGTCAGCTCCGCGTATCTCACGCCGATCTTATTGCCGCATTCCTGCGGAACCAGGTATTTTGCCATATTGTCCCGGACATAGTTCTGATATATGGAGAGTCTCCCGTGTGGTCTGTCAATATAGGTTTCCTCCGGTCCGAGGCCATACCATTCCAGCTCATTCAGTTCGGCCGGCACCGTCATCATGATGCCGAACTCCGGCAGCTCACCGACCTCATCGCTACGATCCATGGACAGCATCACATCCACGACCCCGTCCGCGTGCACCGTATACTGTATCGCTGCGTCCCGCGCAGGGCGTACCGGGAGGTGGTTGAGGCAGGTGACGATGATCTCCTCCTCCTTCTCTATGATCTGTACCGGAACCGCCTGGTCATAAGGATCCTGCGGATTTCTGAAATCAGCGTACAGACTGGCCGTTCTCCATTGTCCGGCCCGGAAGGGAAGAAGGTTTGCCCGGTCATTTTCCGTCATCGGACGCCAGAAGTTCGGCCGTATCGGCTTTTTGATCAGTTCTCTGCCGGCAAAGCAGTAGGATATCAGGCCTCCTCTTTTGGAGAACAGGATCTCAAAGCCTTCGCCCCGTATACCGATATTATACAGGCCATGGATGACCCGCATCGGTGCCTTCTTATGCTTCGGCTCCGCGATGCTGCCGTAGACCGCCTGGCCGTACGCGACTTCGTGACCGGCACCGGCCCAGAGGGTCGGCTGCCTGAGCCGCATGGAAAGCGTCAGCACAAGCTCTCCCGGATGGTCATCGATAAACTCCGAAAATTCCGCCGGCAGGTCGATCACTGTTTCGGAAAGAGGGCCTGTATTGATCTTCATCGCCCTGTGAAGCAGCTCCTTTCCGCCGCTTTCCAGGATCAGTCTTGTATCATACTCCGACGTATTGGTAAACAGATTCCGGTTAAAGATGCGGATCTTCCGCTCCGGGCCTTCTCCGGAAGGGTTTTCCGCTCCCGCTGCTTCGGATGTTTCATAATTCAGATGCGCCCCGCCGCCTTCAAAGGAGATCTTTACCGGACGATAATTGTATTTTACCTCCTGCATCTTCGGGGAAGGGTTCCGGTCCCTGCCGTAAACGATCCCGTCTCCCGAAAAACTGCCGTCATTCGGCCTGTCGTCAAAATCACCGCCGTAAGCCTGATATTCAAAGCCATAACGGTCATGAGCGGTCAGCGACTGATCGATATAATCCCAGATAAAGCCGCCCTGGAAAAGAGGCTCCTTATCCGCGTAATTCGTATAGATATACATACCGCCGCAGGAATTCCCCATGGCATGCGTGTATTCACAGTTAATGAACGGCTTGTCCCTATGATCCTTCAGATAGTTTCGTATATCCTTCACAGGCCAGTACATGGTGCTGACCATATCCGTGGTATTAGGATAGCGGTTATCATTGATCACGCCCTCGTAGTGCACGAGTCTGGTATCGTCCCAGCTGTGAAACGCGTCATGAAGCCTTTGCAGGTCTGAACCGCCGAAGGATTCATTTCCCAGGGACCAGATCAGTACGCAGGCATGGTTTTTGTCCCGTTCATACATACTTCTTGCCCGGTCCTCGATGTTCTCCATGTACTCCTCTCTGTCGCCGGGCACCGCGTAATCCTGCGGCTTTTGTCCGCTTAAGATGGGCGGCCAGAGCCCGTGGGTCTCCAGATTCGTTTCATCGATCACGTAAAGGCCCAGCTCGTCGCACAACCGGTAAAACGCGGTCTGGTTCGGATAATGGCTTGTGCGGACCGCGTTGATGTTATTCTGCTTCATCGTGATCAGATCCTTGCGGATCTCCTCCTCCGAAATGACCCGGCCCTTAAAGGCGGAAAATTCATGCCGGTTCACGCCGCGGAAGACGATCCGCTTTCCGTTTAAGCACATCAGATGGTTTTTCAGTTCAAAGCGCCTGAAACCGATCTGCTCGGAAATGACCTCCTGCCGGTCTCCGTCTCCCTCATAAAGCACAATGGTCAGTTCGTAAAGATTCGGCGACTCCGCGCTCCATTTTAAAGGCTTTCGGATATGATAGCCGAATTCGTTGTCTCCCTCCTTCAGCGCTTCATCCACGCTGAAAACATCGATCCCCGGTGAATAGGGATCGGTCCCGAACTCCTCGAGACTGATCAAAGCCTTGCCGGCCATCGTCACCCGGAGCTTAAGCTTAAGCTCAGCGTCCCGGTATTCGCTGTCGAGTTCCGTCCTGACAGACATATCCTCCACATGGAGGTTTGGGACCGAAAACAGCCAGACCGATCGGAAAATGCCGGAAAAGCGGAAGAAATCCTGATCCTCTAAAAAGCTTCCTGAGGTAAAACGGAATACCATCACCGCAAGCTTATTCAATCCTTCTCTGTCAATAAACTCGGAAAGGTCAAACTCCGCCGGAGTAAAGCTGTCCTCGCTGTAGCCGATATAATGCCCGTTCAACCAAACGGCAAAGCCGCTTTCCACGCCGTCAAAGTGGATGCGGATACGCTCCTCCTTCATCGCCTCCGGGAGATAGAAATATTTCACATAATGCGCCACCGGATTGAATTCCATCGGGATCTCCCCCGGCTCCACCTCCTCGTGACCGTCCCAGGGATACTGTACGTTGACGTACTGCGGCTTACCGTATCCTTCCGTCTGAATGCAGGCCGGCACCCGGATATCCTCCCAGGTCAGACAGTCAAAATCCGGCTCGAAAAAGTCCACGATCATACCGTCAAAGTTCCTGGAACAGTAGAACTTCCAGACTCCGTCCAGAAAATGTTTAAAGCCGGAGCAGCGCGCACGTTTTTCCACACCGTCCCGGTAGTACTCATGATCCGAATGCGCCGGCAGACGATTTTCCGCAAAAAAACGCGGATTTTTGATATTGATAAAGTCAAATTGCCTTTCCATGAAAGCAGTCCTCCGTACTTATAATTCTTGCAATGCCTCTCTGACCGCCCCGGGACCCTTTAAAAGCCTTCCGAAATATTCCTTGACCTGACCGGCCAGCCCGGCCTCATAAAGATCCACCCCGAATATTTTCTCATTATGCAGAAGTTCCGAAACAGCTTCTCCCGCCTCCTCAGGCGTCGTCACGGAAAGCTGCAGCTTCTTAACATAAGGCGTGACCGTTTCCAGTAACGGATCCGGGCTTAATTCAAAAGCCTTTCCGGTATCATCCACCCCCATGAGATAACGGAGCCATCCGGCAAACACAAAGGGGATCGCTTTAAGTTCACCAAGGGACAGTCCGTTTTTCTGATAATTCTTAATAGTCTCTCCGTAGCGGATCGGCAGCTTCTGCGAAGTATCCGTCGCGATCCTCTGCGGGGTATCCGGCATAAACGGATTCGGCAGCCGTACCTTCACCACCGTATCGATAAACTCCTTCGGATGGATCACCTTCGGGTCCGCTACCACCGGCAGTCCCTCTTTATAACCGATCCTTGTGATCAGCTTTTTCAGATCCTCATCCTTTAATTCCTCCGATATCTTATCGTACCCGAGCAGACAGCCGAAAACAGCCAGAGCCGTATGCAGTGGATTCAGGCAGGTACAGACCTTCATTTTCTCTACCAGATCCACCGTTTCCCGCTCCGCAAAGATCACCCCGGCTTCCTCAAGGGGTGGCCGGCCGTTCGGGAACCGGTCCTCGATCACCAGATATTCGCATTCCTCCGCGTTCACAAAGGGCGCTACATAGGTGTTTTTTGAGGTGACGATGCTGTCCATACCGTCAATGGCATCCCTGTTTAACAATGCTTCCACAGAAGCATCCGGCCGCGGTGTGATCTTATCGATCATGCTCCAGGGGAACGATACCTTATTTTTATCATTGATATAAGAAAGAAAGCCCTCTTTTGCCGTCCTGTTTTCCGTCCAGGCCTTTGCAAAGGCCGAGATCGCGGCATAAAGCTTGTCTCCGTTATGCGAGCAGTTATCCGTGCTGACCATGGCAAGGGGCTTTTCGCCGCTTTCAAAGCGTTCGTATAACAAGGCCGCCACCTTGCCGAGATAGCTCCCGGGCTTCTTCGGGCCGTTCTGAAGATCCGCTGCCACGGGCGGCAGCAGCTCTCCTTTCGCGTCTGTCAGACTGTAGCCCTTCTCCGTGATCGTAAACGTGGCAAGCTTTAAGGAATCGGCCCGGAATATTCTTTTGAGATTCTCGAATTCCGCCTGGTTTTCCGAATCCAGAATGCAGGATGCCGCAATGCTGCCGATCACGGTTTTTTCGATACTGCCGTCCGCTTTCAGCGTGACCAGTATGGAGAGGTCATCGTGAGGCCGGTACATTTTCTGAACGATCTCATAATCAAAGCCCTCCACGACAATAATACCGGTCTCCATCCTTCCGGCATTCAAAAGCTTCTGCGCCAGATTTGCCTGAAATGCGCGGAAAATATTACCGGCCCCGAAGTGCACCCATTCCGGCGCTTCCTCCGAAGCTTTCTTCATTTTCTCCCGGTCAAAGGTATACACATCATAACCCTTATCCGTCCATGCCTGTCTGTCCTGTAATCCTGCCTTATCCAGTTTCATCCTTTTTATCCTTTCTGACTTTTTTCGATCGCTTCCCAGAGTCCGTTCAGATAAGCGGCTCCCAGCGCCCGGTCATAAAGACCATAGCCCGGCATCGCCACCTCATCCCAGATCATTCTGCCGTGATCCGGCCGGATCGGGCCGTCAAAGCCGATATCATAAAGCGCCTTCATGATCTCATACATATCAAAGGAGCCGTCCGAGGAAAGATGCGCCGCCTCTTCAAAATTCAGATGCTCGGGATCCCTGTTCAGAAAACTCAGATTCCGCACATGCGCAAAATGGATCCTTCCCTTCAGCGAGCGGATCATATCCGGCAGATCATTCTCCAGATTGGTCCCGTAGGAGCCCGAGCAGAAGGTGACGCCGTTATGGGGATCATCCACCATCTTCATCATCCTTAAAATATTCTGCTTATTGATAATGATCCGCGGCAGCCCGAAAACGCTCCAGGCCGGGTCATCCGGATGAATGGCCATTTTGATATCATATTGGTTGCAGACCGGCATGATGCGCTCTAAAAAGTACTTCAGGTTATCAAAAAGCTTTTCCTCATCCACGTCCCGGTACATTTCAAACAGCTCTTTGACATGCGCCATACGCTCCGGCTCCCAGCCGGGCATGACGGTCCCGTTCATTTCCCCCCGGATCGAATCAAACATTTTTTCCGGTACGATCGCGTTCACTGCTTCCTGCGTATAGGCAAGGACCGTGGAGCCGTCCTCCCGTACCCGCGCCAGCTCTGTCCTGGTCCAGTCAAAGACCGGCATAAAATTGTAGCAGACCATATGAATATCTTCTTTGCCGAGATTTTCAAGGCTTTCGATATAATTATCAATATACTGCTCTCTGTCAGGCGTTCCGACCTTGATGGCGTCATGAACATTGACGCTCTCGATCCCGGCAATGGTAAGTCCGGCTGCCTCCACCTCATCCTTCAAGGCTTTGATCTGTTCCCGCTTCCAGGCCTCCCCGACCGGGACATCATAAAGCGTCGTGATCACCGATCTGACGCCCGGGATCTGCCGGATCTGCTTTAATGTCACCGTATCAAACCTGCTTCCGTACCAACGTAATGTCATTTTCATAGAATCACCCTGAAACCCTTTCTGTTATTTATGCGCCGATCTGCAGGCAGACCGGATCATTTCCTCTCTGCGCCGATCTGCCCGCAGATCGTGCGCTTAGGAATGAACTTCAGTTCATTCCGATCCGGTCCGTTTTCCGGACCGGATCATTTCCTCTTATGCGCCGATCTGCTCCTTACATACGAGATAAATTCCCTGCGGTCGTCTCCGAGCACCCGGTTTGAGAGGATATACCCGTGACTGCCGTCCGTATAGACGATCACCAGTGTCGGGCGTACGGTAAAGCTCACAATATCCTTCCAGGGATGCTGTTCCGTTTTACCCTGCGCCTGAATATGGAGACCCCTGTCGTTAAATGTCAGCGAAAGCTCCTCCTGTCCTTTCACCCCTATCTGTTTTTTACAGTCCATATAGATCACCAGAGGCTGAATAACGGTAAACAGGGAGAAAAAGATCAGTAACAGCAGGCGTACCCACGGCTCTCCGCTTTTCCAGAACACGATGAGCAGCGCCAGCGAGGAAAAGATCGCCACGATATTCACCACAGCCAGGTATGAAGCGTAGGCATAATACATACGCACCTGCCAGAGATCTGATACCCGGACTTTGTACTTGAAGCTGTATTCCATACTGATAAAACCTGTATTAACTCTTTGATTTCCGAACAGATCACGGCGGCAGTTATCTCCCGCCGTGATCCGTTCGATCTCTTTCCGTCAAAAAATATCAATGCATCAGATTCGGCAGGAGCATACTGATCCCCGGGATAAAGGTGATCAGGACCAGCGTAATAAGCATGCAGACATAGAACGGCAGGGTTGCTTTGACCACTCTCTCCATCGGAAGCTTTGCCACCGCGGAACCGATAAACAGCAACGCGCCGACCGGAGGTGTCAGAAGACCGATACCGCAGTTGAGCACCATGATGATGCAGAACTGGATCGGATCGATGCCGATCGAGGTCGCGATGGGTAAAAGGATCGGCGTCGCGATCAGAATGATCGGTGGTACTTCGTCCAATTGATTCCGTCGGGACTCGTCGCGTAGCCGATCGCGTTTGGCTCATACTGTTC
>JAILQQ010000091.1 GCA_024698885.1 Lachnospiraceae bacterium
AAGGCTCTGGCTTTTGATCACCGCTATATCTGACCAGTGGGCTCCGTTATCTGTGCTGTACCGAAACTCCCCCTCCCCGGTTTTCCCGGAGCGTGTGATCTCAATGATATAGTCCGAAAGGGTCTGCGCGGTTCCGAAATAACTGACGCTTCCCTTGCCGCATCCCTCATGGCCGACCCTGCGCCACGGGAGAGGCTCTTCGTCCGTATTGCTTCCGGCAGTTCCTTCTTTCGTTTCCCCGCTTTCAGAAAGCGTATGCTCTTTATCTTCTAAAACTTCACTCTTTTTCAGATCTGCCGCATCCGCCTCCCTGCTCTGCCCCGCAAGCGTGACTTCGATGATCTTGGTCGAATGGGCGGTCACGGAAAAATCCAATGGCTTGTTCAGCTGGTACCGGGCGCTGTAGTCTTCAGCGATCCCGGCATTCAGGACATGATACGGCCCCTCCGGCACAAAAAGCCTTCCGAACCAGGCATTCGACGGGGTTGCCAGAATACGGTACACTGATCCCGTTTCCAGCTGCATCAGGTCGAGAAAAGCTCCCTTTTCAAAGCCCTCCGGCACTGTAAGGTGGAAGGTGATCTGAACGGTGTTTTCCTCGTTTTTTTCTGTTTCCGTGATATATTCTGTCTCCTCGTCACCGCAGGCATCTTCTTCGGAATAGCCTGCATCGTCTGACCTTTCCGAAATATCTACTGTTTCAGATGCTTCTCTCTCTTCTTGTCCCGATAGCAGAAGCTCTGAAGCCTGGATCAGATCGGGAGGAGCCAGAAGCTGCAGGAGCAGAATGACGGACAGAAGCATTATGGCGCACTGCCCTCTCCTGCCGCTTTTCGCAATAAGCCTCTTGTATTCCCGCTGTTTCGTATGGAAGCTATTGTATATGGTTGTTTTTATCCGAATCAGTCCCCTCATGGCCCTGTCCTTTCTATAGCTGGAACAACCGGTAAAAGTCGGCGGATTCCCGGCTGTCCTCTTCCTGGTAAAAGTTATCGTTAAAGGCCGCGTCAGAGGATGGGGTGCAGAGGATCCCCTTTCCCGGCTCCGTGGCAGTGATATAGTTGACAAGCGAATGGGGTATGTTCAAAAGCTCCGTAAATCTCTTCCTCTCGATCGGCCCCTGGTTTAACAGCTTTTCATATCCCATCTGGTTTATGAATTCGCAAAAGCGGTAAGAGGCGGCATTGTCTGTAAACAGCCGGACGGAGGACTGTACGACAATCGTAAACACGTTTTCCAGAACGTTCATCCGCTCCACATAATCCATCAGGAAGGCCGCGGCCTGGTCTGAGGAAAACACCGCATCCAGCGAGTCGATAAACAGCCATGAGCTCCTGCCTTCAGCCTTGTCTTTTAGCTGAACATTGAAAAGATGATCCATAAGCACCATTGCCTCTGCGCAGTTATTATATTTATACAGCCGCAGCCTTGCGGAAGAGTTTGCCGCCTCCTTACTGCCCTGAAGCTGCCTTTTAAAGAAAGGAAGGCAGCCTGCTATCGTCGGATATACGGCGCTGTTGGCCTCTATGAAGCGTAACAGGTAAATACCGTCCTTCAAGCTGATCTTAGGCTCCTTCGTATCCCGAAAAAGTGCCTCTACCTCTTTTGCGATCCGTCCGTTCCTTTCCTCGGTGATCTTCTCCTGCTCCGCTACGGACGCAAGATCCGACATGGCAATGATCTTCTCTGACGGCCTTGTCAGGACTTCAAACAGAGCCTCCAGATACAGGCTCTTTGCATACTGGTCAGGGTTCCTGAGTCCGTAATGCTCTGTGATCTCAAAGGGGTTCAGCCGGATCGAGGAAATAGTATCCCCTCCGAGGGTTTTCACGAAGGCATCATATTCATCTGTATTGCTGAGCACGAGGATCCTGTCCTCAGTAGAGATCATGGCGTTAAAGATCTCCCGCTTGCACTGAAAGGTCTTTCCGCTGTGCTCGGTTCCCGCGATCATCCCTGACAGGTTCTTATGATTCTTCCGGTTTATTAAGATCAGGTTGTCGTTGATGCTGTTCAGGCCGTAAAACAGGCCGTCCTTCTGCAATGCTTCCTGCAATGAAAAAGGCGGCATCCCTGCAAGCCTCCCCGCTGTGAAGGCCCTGCGGCAGTCCACATGGTTGTCCGCAAGGGGCAATACCGTCTGTAGCCCCTGCAGCTGCTGGAGGTCGAGGGGCTTTACCTGGCAGGCATATTTCGATGTGGAAATATGTAAAAGCCTCGTATCCCTGTCAAGCGTCTCAAGGTCTTCCGCGCAGATCGCAATGATGAAGGTGGCAAGCAGGACCCTTTCCCCGTTCCTTACCGCCTCCTGCATCAGTTTAAGGGCCGCCCGTTCAAAATAGGTGTCCTCACTCTCCTCTGCCATCGTTTCGATCCGAAGCATCGTTTTATCCCGCCTGTCCTTGATGGTATCCCTCTTGGCCTGCTCCCTTATGGTGGTATTCTCGGATACAAGACGCTCTGCCTCCCTTACGCCGTATCGAGCGTCAAGCGGCTCATAGATCACGGAAAGGATCATATTGGAGGAGCTGTTTGCGATATCGGAAAGAAGATTTCCGGTTACATGCGACGGAATGGATACGATGAAAAAGGTCCTCACAAAGGTATCGCCGTTCAATATAAGGTAGTTTTTCCCTGTAACGTCGAGCCTGTCCGGAGCGATCAGCGCCTTAGTCGTCAGATGCCTGCGTTTCAGCTCCCCTGCCGGAATACGGGCATCGTTTTTTATAAATACATTTTTTCCGCTCTCATTCTCCCACGGATGGAGCATGGCAAACATGACGCCCAGCCTGTCCGCGCTGGTGAGGGCTTTGATCCTCAGACGGCAGATTCCGAAAAAGAGCTTGCGGATATGGGGGTCTGCTCTGCGAAAGATATTTACGGCCTGCTCCGGCGAAGCCGCCCTGACTGAAAGGATAAGGTAGCGGTTCTTTCTGACATTATTGTGCCCGATCCGGCTGTTATCCGATACCATGCGGTTATATCTCCCGATCCAGGTATTGATAGGGCTGTCCTTATCCGGCTTTACATAAGCTCTTTCCAAAAACCCCTCCATGGGGATCAGCTGGTTATGTATAATAAACTGCATCGTCATTTTCCCCGGCATCTGATTCAAAAGGGCCGCAAAGCGCTCCGTGACAACCGCGTTATTTATAGTTTTCACATCCCCGGCAGATACTTCTCCGATCCGGTAGGCCTTGCTGTAGACACCCGGAGCAGACTCAAACATGCCTTCCTCTTCAAATACAAGCCGGTATGGGATCTGCCTCTCGATAAACGGCGGTATTCTGTTGCATGCCCCTGGCGTTTTTTTCTTTCCCATGACGATATCCCTCCTCTGGCTTTGGTTCTTTTTTTACAGGCTTCCCTTCAGGGCTGTCCTTTTTGGGTGTCCTTCTCTTTGTCTTTTGCGGAGATATTTCTTTTTATTCGGGTCGGAAAGATCCTGCTCCCTGTCTTTACGGTATGCACGGTTAAACATCGTGATATATCGGTTTTTGCTGTGGTATCCCCGTTTCTCGTTATGGTAAACGAACCACTTAAGCTTCTTTATCAGGTAATACTCCGCATACAGGCCGTTCTTCTTGTAAAACCCGAGGAAATAAGCGGCAAGCCCCAGTGGCAGGGAAAGATACATCAGCCCATCGATGCTGATCCCCGTGGCCAGATAAAATATAACGGTAAAAGCCGAAGCGGCGCTCAAAACCACCGCCTGCCTTGTGGTAAAGGAGCCGAAGATCTTATTTTCCTGCCTGATCTCTTTTTCAATCTGTACGGATATCATAAGCTTCCTCCTATGCCAGCCCGAACAGCTTCTGCGCGATCGACTGGGATCGGAATAACAAAAGTACATTGATCACCTGGATCGCAAGCACGCTGAATACAATTTCGATATAGCTGTCTATGCCCTCTGCGCCCAGATTAGCTGCCTCGCTCGTGTCCACCGACGCAACGGTTGTCACCATCATTGCCCGGCAGATATACATAATCGCAAGCATCACGGCCCCCTGCAGGGCAATGGCGCCCATATTCTTTAAAAACCTGGCGCCGGCCCCGCTTCCGAAGTGGCCGTCTCCAACCAACGCAAAGGGGATCGGAGCAAAGCAGCAGAGGATCACGATCTCGATCCCCCTCGCCAAGACTGCCACACTGACAAGCACTGAGAGAATCGGCTTGATGATCCATGGAAGGAACAGGGAAAGGATCACAAGGAGCGGATCTCCGAGGTTGTATTTCATCTCAAAGCTCAAAGGCGCCAGGAATTTCTTCACCCCGAACTTGATATTGAGCCACAGCTTGTCCAGCGGATGAAAGCCCGCGGGCAGCATGGCTAATTCCGCCTGCAATGCGTTCTCGATCTCCTGCTCATACTGGGCGACCCTCTGGTCAAACTCCGTCGGATCATCCGAAAAGATCGTAAAGCTTACGGGTGTATCTGCCGCCGTATATGTCCCGACCTTCCCTACAAGCTCTGAGCCGATGTTGCATATCGTCTGGGAGATTGGGGAAGCATTGGCAACGCATACGATCGTAAGGAACAGCACCAGGAAGCGCTTGATCAGAATCTCCTTATAGGCGGAGCCGTTCAGAAAAGCAGTCCCCAGAGAGATGCACCATAACAGCATGGTCAGCGAAAGCCCGAAGGACCGTGTCACGCCGTAGACAGGCGTGACCACGGAGCCTATGGGATAGGAAACGCCGCCGATGGTGATATCGTTTGCGTTATCAAAGCTCACCTCCAGGGACTGCGTATCAAAGGGCTCAAATACGGTATTCGCCATGCTGTTTGCTTTCCTGCGGAGCCCGAAGGCATCCGCCCCCATGCAGCAGGTGAAGGTTATGCCGCTTACAAGAAGCATCAACAGAAGTCCTGTCAGGATGATCCGGCCTTTATTGTATCGGAGGAAACATCTGAGCTTTTCCGTATACGGTTGATTTCGAACTGTAAATGTCATAACCGGATACCTCCGTTTCCCTTTTCAGGCCGTCAGTGACCAGTTGCCGATGGGGCCTGCTATCGCCTCTACGACCGCTTTGGAGGCCATCATGACGACGCCTCCGAGGATCATGCCCAACGCCTTTCCTACCGCTCCCGGCTGGGACTGTCCCTGCGACGCTTCCATAATGGCCCTGACCAGCTGGACGATCCCGACAGCGGTGAGGATGGTTCCGCCCAGGAGCAGTATATTGAACACTGCCTTGATCACGTTCTGTCCGGTGGAATCCACGTCAACACAGAAGGTCGGCGCGATGCCGGCCAGTGCGGTTAAGGCAAGCAGCTTCTTTTCTGCCTTCCTCCCTCCTTTTGATAAAACCGTTTTGACCAATAAGATCAGGCTCCTGATTTTTATTTTCATAATAGCCTCGCTTTCTCTGTACCCTGTACAGATGAACAAATATCTTGATTACCTGGTTACATACATTAATAACGGATATTTTTGTTTTCAGAATCTAAATGCTGTTGTTTTATTTTTTAATTGATTGGTTCTTTTCATCTCAAAAGGGACAATCCCTGTATCATAGGGGCACCGGATTCCTATCCTGTAGCTCTGATTCTGTTCTGTCCTCATAAAACAGAGATAATGCATCCTCCTCGATTATTTCCCTCCTGCTTTCTTTGTCCTGCCCGGACAAATGCTTTTGAAGCGCCGCAAGATAAGGAGTGAAAGCTGTCCCCGTATCCTGGTCAAGCTTTTCAGTGCTTTCCTTTAGCTTTTGTTCGATCCTTTTCTGTGCTTCAGGGCTCAGGCTGTCGCTGTTATTGGTCTCCCCGTCACCGGCCTCACTGTTCTCGATTCCACTGTTATCGGTTTCCTTGTTATCGGCGCCCACAGGACCCGAAGCCAATATACCATCCAGCGGATTCTTTGGATTGAGCTCCTTTCCGGTTTTCTTTTCATGCTCATCCAGGAGCTTAATGTAATAGACGGCTTCCCCTTTCTCCTTTATAGGAATCTTACAGGCATTGCAGGCCTCAACGAGCTTCTCCATCGGCACGCCCCGCCATTTATCGGGAATGACATAGCCCTTCTTATGCCCTTTTTCAATCGGAAGTCCGTTAAAATCAAACTCTTTGATCTTCTGAACCGTCAGCGCCGCCTCGTCAAGGAGGTCGTAATCAATCTCCTGATGCGTAACAAGGCTTCTTATGTTGTAGTTATTCCTCTTGTCCGCCTCGCCGCAGAACCGGTAATGCGGGTGTTTTGACAGGTCGTATTTCCTCGTCCTGATCGGCTTACAGCCGGATATGAAGACCAACTCATGCGCCCTTGCCATCTGCTCGATCTCATCCGGCGTCATCAGCGCCCGCCCCAGATTGGAATAGCTCTCGCCACTCGATTTGGCGTTCTTATTGCTGGTAATCTGCTTGATCGTGGCCTTCCCGAGCTTCTCTGACAGCCATTTGACCGTGCCGGGCTCCATTCCGCCCAGATAGATCATCGTATCGAGATTGGCAAGGATGACCTCCCATTCCTCCTTCGGATACATGCCCTTCAGCTGCGCCATGCCCTGTATAATGATATTGATGCTGATGTTATATTTCCGTACAACGGACAGAAGCTCTAAGAAGTTGGGGATCTTTCCGATATTCGCGAACTCATCCAGCCAGAAGCTTAGATGCCTGGGAAGCGCCGGATTGTCGGTTCCCCTCTGATCCCGGTAATACTTTCCGGCCTTCATCACGATCCCGAACAGCTGGGAATACACCATGGCCGCCATAAAGTTATAGGTGGTCGTATCCTGTGGCGTTACAATGAACAGCGCGCATTTCTTCTCGGAGGCCAGGTCATAAAGGTTCAGCTCGTCATAGGCGGTCAGCCATTCCAGCGCATCGGTGTTGAAGAATCTTCCGAACACGGCCGCCGCGCTGATGATGACCTCGTTGCAGACCTTTTCCCCGCCCACCTTAAAGGATTTCCATTGTGCATAGGCGTAGGATCTTGGATCATGCTCTGAAAGCTTCTGGAACAGGTCATCAAGCGTAGAGGTTGTGCCCACAGCCTTTCCCTGCTCGTTCTTCTTGACCTCCTGCTCCGCCATCAGCAAAAGCCGCATCACGTTCTTTAAGGACTGCTTCCGAAGGTTCTTCTCCCTCTGCTCCTTGGGAATATCGTCGGATACCGGATACAGCTCCCGAAGGAGGGCAAACAGGGCGCACATCAGGGAGTCCTTCGCATCGTCAAAGAATTCGTTTGCCGTATTCTGGGAGGGCCTGCCGCCTTTGATGTTCTTATTCAGCACATCCACCAGTGTGTTATAGTCCTTGCTATCCTCCACATACCGCAGGGGGTTGTATTTCATGGATTTGTCAAATTCATCCACGTTGAACACGATCAGCCGGTAGCCCTGTGATTTCAGGTATTTCCCGACCTTCTGCAGGATCTCGCCGGAGGGATCGGTAAAGATATAATTGGCGTTTGCGTTCAGGGCGTTTGGCAGAAGCTCCGAATAGGTTTTTCCCTGCCCGGAGCTTCCGATTGTAATGGAATTCAGGTTCCGGTTGATAAACTTACAGTTCATCGAAAGATAGACATCTTGGCCGAGGATCTGTGACTTCAGAAAGCATTCACGAAACAGCTCCTGTGTTTTGGGGATGCTTTTGCAGACCTTCTTCAGCTCTTCATCATTATAAAAGGTGTTCTTTTTCTCCCAGGCCTGCCTCTCCTCATCAGAGATCCGATAGGCAAATCCCACGGCCACTTCCTTCATCTCTCCGGTTTTCGGATCCTTTCTCTTTCGTTTCAGCGTGATCCTTTTCCCTGCCGTGACCGCGGCTACAACGGCCGGATCGTAAAAGAAGCTCTGATTAAAGCCCGGCATATCCGACTCCTTCATAAGGGACGAGGTGCCGTGCTCTTCCCCTGTCCTTGTGTTACGGATCCTCTCATACTGCGTCCAGGAATAATACACAAGGCCTATGGCTGCCACGATGCCAAGCCAGAAAAAAGGGGCTCCCTTACGGATATAGTAAAAAGGGCTTGAAAAAACAAAGGTCCCGTTTTCAAAGCCCCACTCTCCCCCGGCAGTCATATAAGCGAGCATAAGCCCGCCAATCATACAGCCGATGACTTCCATAAGGATCGTGGTCAGAAAGCTTTTTCTGCGTCTTTCGTTCAGGTCTTCTTTTTTCCTGGTATGGCCTTTTCTTTTCACAGTGATACCTCCTCGTAGTCTTTCATAAGCGGCAGCAAGAATCCTGATCTTTTGGAATCCTCAGCGCCTGTCAAAGCTTAGGCTTTCATCCGGCTCCTCTGTCTGCAGGCCTTCTTCCGGTATCGGCACAGCCTTCCTTTGCTCCTGTTCCTTTTTGCTCCTTGCTTTTTGAAGCTCCTCCTGCTTCAGGCGCTGCGACAATTCCTTCAGATACCGGCTTCTGATATCTGACATTAGCGGTGCGTCGGCTTCCCGTGTCGTGAAAATGCACTGCTCCCTGCCGCCGTCATCTTGTCCTGTTCCCGTTTCCCCGACCGTATTGCAGATATAAGGGATATGCTGCTGTTTCAGCAGCTCCTCGAACAGCTTCTCATCCGCTTTGTCCACCGTATCGCTTCTTAAGGATCCGCCCTTTCTAACATACGCTCCCAGGCTTTGGTAGCCCGCGGCCGGATCATTCTCCATTTCAAAAGCCCAGGATCTTCCCGCAAGGTCCGTCATCATGCAGTTTAAAAGCCGCAGAAGCTCCGTTATAACCGTTGTGGTTCCGGTTGTGATATCAGACATGGCGTGGACCGCCGTCATATCCTCTGCCATAAGCCCCTCCTTTCCGGACAGGTCTGTACTCGTTTTCTGTCCGCAGAATTTTGTTTTTCATAACTGCCCGGGACATTGACCGGACAGTTACTGTTTTTCAGTAGCTGCCTGATTCCGGCTCTATAGAATGATGTGTATCGTCAAGCTGTAACAATGTATCGTTCATACTGTCCCCGGCACTCTCCGACAGCTCCATGATCCTTTCATAAGCCGATTGCGTCAGGCGAGCATATGCCCTGCCTGTATAGCGGATATAACCGTACCGGACAGCAAAGTATGTCAGCACTAGAGCAATCGATGTATACACCAGCTTGCAAAGTATCCGTCCCGGCTTACCAATGTAGATCCTCCTGGCGTGCTTTAAAAGCTGTCCCTGTTCGTCCTCTGTGTATGCGGTCTGCTTCAGGCAGTAGGTTCCAAGCAGCATCGAGATCAGATCCATGATGTACAGCACCCCCAGGCCGCCGAAGGAAATCAGATAAAGGATCCCTGCCGTTATCTGGCCGGTCTTAAATTTATGGAGCCCGAACAGCCCTCCGAACAGCGCAAGCAGGAAGAAGCTGTCCGGATCATCCTCTGCCACCGGATACCATTCTTCTCCGGAAAAAATACCGAGGAGCCCGCCGTGAACCGCATGCTTCTCATAGCGGATCCCGTTTTGGTCATAGCACTTCCCCGGATCTGATATGACGGGACAGCTTTGCGATTTTTCCTCACAGAACAGATTTTCCTTTTTCATATAAATCGATCCTTTCCACAGTGTCTTTCTGTGCACCCTCTGTCACCCCAGCGGGCTGACAAAGAATCGGAAGCCATAGCTGTTCACCACCACGTTATTGACGGGTTGCCCCGTACAGTGGACCCATAGATCATTTCCGTTCTCATCCGTGCCTATATAGATGCCGATGTGGTTGTCCTCTGCCCCGGGAGGCTTTTTGAAGCCCAGGTCTCCGGGCTTTAACTGCGAGCGGCTGATCGTACTGAAGCCGGCATAGCCCGCGGTGGTGCTCGG
>JAILQQ010000184.1 GCA_024698885.1 Lachnospiraceae bacterium
TTCCTTTACAGTCTCAAAAACCATATCCTTTTCCATGAGCTCCTTTTCCAGTTCTGAAAGAAGCTTCACGGCGTGCTTCAGCTTATGCTCCTCATCCTGTGACAGGGAGCCGGCCCGTTTCAAGCTCTTTATCCGTTTCCGGTATTCCTCCCCGATCCCCTTCAGATAGTCCGAAAGCGCAAGACCCTGAAGCGCTGCGCACCCCTTTAAGACCGGTGCGAGAAACGTGATGTAGTCCATCTTTCTGATATTTTCCTTCATATAAAAGATCATCTGGTCCATCAGCATGGACAGAAGGGACAGCCTTTCATCAAAGGAAGCCTTCTGCGCCCGTTCCTTTTCCGCCTTTCCCGATTTACCCGCCAGGATATCATTGATCCGGTAATCCCGTCTGTATTTATGATAGAGGTCCAGATAGGCGGAAAATTCCCGCACAGCCGCATCATGATGAATATACTGATCGATCAGCGTCTCGGTCACGGGAAGGCCCTCCTCCTCATAGAGCTTGATCAGCTCGGAAAGGTCCTCCCAGCCTCTGGCCGTCACGTAGGCGCGTCCCTTCGCGGCATTTTCGATCCGGTAAAAATACTCCCGCTTCATATCTAAGAAATTGATGATCGCCGGATGCAGCCCCTTTTCCGTCGCGTATTCCTTAAATATCGCATAATCCGGCTCCACCTCCATGACCTTCAGCCGGTCAAGCACGGCAACGTCGAATTCGCGCACGGCCCGGTTATACTCCGGCGGATTGCCGGCGGTCACGATGACCCAGCCCTCCGGCACCCGGTGCCTTCCGAAGATCTTGTACTGCAAAAACTGCAGCATGGACGGTGCTAAGGTTTCGGAAACGCAGTTGATCTCATCCAAAAACAGGATCCCCTCCCGGATACCGCTTTCCTCCATGGTCTCATAAACCGAAGCGATGATCTCGCTCATCGTATACTCGGTCACGTCCACGGTTTCCCCGTTAAAGCTGCGGCTCTTGATAAAGGGCAGGCCGATGGCCGACTGCCTTGTATGATGCGTCATGGAATAGGAAACGAGCGCAATCTGCAGCTCCTCCGCAATCTGTTCCATGATCGCGGTTTTTCCGACCCCGGGCGCCCCCAGCAGAAAAACAGGGCGCTGCCTGACCACCGGGATCACGTAATCCCCCAGGGGGTCCTTCTTCAGGTAGATCGCTACTGTCTGTTTGATATACTCCTTTGCCTGTCTGATGTTCATAAGAAATCCTCTTCCCCGAATACCACCGGAACAGCCCACCAGGGCACCTCCGGTTTCCTGTTATCCTCTGCCATAAAAGCGAAAATACAATCGTAATCCGGCGCCGTGTTCGGATAAATGCCGTAGCCGTCGGTAAAATAGATCAGGCCCTTAAAGTTTGTGAATTCACCCTCTTCAAGCAGCCGGTCAAGATAGGAAAACACGGGACGGAAATCCGTCCCCCCGTAGCCGATCAGCTTTCCCCGCTTTAAAAAGGCGTCAAAATCGGCCTGCGATTCTATTTTTGTATCCTGCTGTACCTCATTGTCGCACTGAATGATATGAACGTTGAATTTCCGGAAAAAGCTCTCCGCGTTTTTCAGAATATCATAGGTCCTCTCCAAAAAACCCCGGATGATATCCCCCCGGCAGGAGGCTGAGGTGTCAAGAACAATCGCGAAGTCCCGGATCTTCTTCTCGTTTTTGAATTCCAACGGCTCGATCAGGGGCATATTGCCGTAATGGGAAAGACCATAGGTATAATAGATATAATCAAATTCCTCATCGCTGACCGTCAGCTCCTCTCCGGTCACTAAAAAGCGCTCCAGGAGTCTTTTATAGTCGACCTTATCCTTTGCACCCTCTTCCAGATTTTTTAAAAGCTCCTCCGCATGGCCGGCGTTTTTGGAAAAGGTCTTCAGATCCGCCCGGATGCGGTCATTAATCTTGCGCCATTCCTCCTCGGAAAGTGCGAGCACCTCCGGTTCCTTCCAGTAAAGATGGCTGTCGACTGTAAAAAGCTCCAGAAATTCCCGTTCGTCGGATTTTGCGAGGGGGTTTACCAGGAAATAACGGTAGATCCCCTCCGCGGTCATATTTTTAACCCCTTTTTTGAGGCCCTTCAGCCTGATCTTTCGTATTTCGTCATCCGCAAGCGAAAAATCCGAAAGCGCCAGCTCCATGATCATATTTTCCACCGCGATGTCGCAGGACAGATTCCACATCGCCTCATCCAGCTTATCGATAAAGAAGCTGTGCCGGAAAACACAGTGCAGAATGGAATGCAGGTAAAGCCGCGCCGGAAATTGACTGTCCCGGTCATATTTTTTTAACAGAAAAACAGGGTCATAGTAGAAATGCGCACCGTCATTCCCGGCGCCCGAAAAGCCTTCCTTTTTGGTAAAGGGAAGGCGGGCGGCCGCGATATCCATAAAACGCATATTGACGATCAGCGTATCTCTGGCAAGCTTCAGAAGTCTGACCGCGTAGGCGTCAAGCCGTTGTTTTGCCTCCTCTGAGCGATTCCCCGCAGGGCTCTCGTCGGATCTGCCTGCCAAATCCGTCCTCATTCTGCCCCCTCTCCTATCCGGATCAGCGTATAGCCTTCATTGTTCCAGACCTCTTCCCCAAGTCCCGCCAATCCCCCGTAAGCCACATTATAATAATAGTATTCCCGCGGTCCGACGTAAACATAATCTATTCCGTATCTTTCAACAAAATCCCGGGTATAGGCGGGATCCCCGCATTCATAAAAATACCGTACTTCTCCGCTTCTTAGGGAGATAAGCGCAGGATCCCCGCGCCAGAGCCATTCATGCACATACCAGCCCACGACCGTACAGGCGCCGGTATACACGGAAAGCTTATCATCCGGCTGGTAGCTCGTGCCGGCCACTTCCACGATGTGCAGGATCTCCCTGTCATCCTCTAAAAGCTTTTCCATCGCCCCCCATTCAAAACCGTATTCATTTGCATAGTTCCGCAGGGGATCCACCACCGAGATACCGGCTCTTTCCTGAACAAACACGTTTCCGAACCAAAGCTGCGCAGACTTGGGGAGATAGGTGGCGGACAGAAGGGTAAGCACCGAAGCAGCGACCGCACACGCCCGGTAGATTCCCTTTTTTTCAAAAAACACAGCCACCGCCGCGCCGATCCCGAATCCCAGAAGGATATAACCCTGATAAGTCAGCTTGAACATCGTATTGAAGCGCTGATAGTCTTCTCCGTAAATATCCTTCACGTAAATAAGCTCCGGAATAAATATCAGGCCTATGCCGCAGAGCACCACCGCTAACAGCGAAAGCTCCATGGCGTCCGCCTTTTTCCGGAATACGCGGCAGATCAGGTATACCGCAAAAAGCAGGCACCCGCAGATGCGAAACCCCCAGACCAGCGCAAACTGCCAGAGCGGGGAGTGCCTGTCACAGATCCCGATCTCTGAGGATATCTTGTCAAAGGTCAGGTGGAATGGGAGCAGGCAGAATTTTGAGATCAGAAAGATCACGCCGCCCTTTAGCAGAACAAAGCCCGTCGTCTTCAGATTCAGTCCGTATTTCTTATAATCGCAGAAAAGGATGATCGCCCCGGAAACCACAAAATAGATCGGAAAATCCCAGTAATTCACCCCGCAGTAAAGCCCAAGCAGCAAGCCGATCAGAATAAGTCTTCCGGAAATGAGCTCCCGGAAAGAAAGCGGCCGTATATGCCCCGGAGCCTCCTCCGGTCCGATAGCGGCGGCTGCTTCCGGTTGTACACTCTGTATTTCCTCCCGGTAATCCTTCCCCTTGATCATCTTTAAAACCCTGGAAAGGTCATCCGTCTGATTATTCTTATGTATGGAAGGATCCGATACGCCTGTGTCGTCACGATTTTCCGTCAGAAAAACAGCGTCCGCCGCATAATCAAAAAGCAGTGAAAGAAGCGGGATCGTAAAGAGCATATTCAGCACATGCGCATGCAGATCCCCAAGCACCACGGAATAGGAAGGATATTCATGCTTTCCTTTATCAAGCGCCTCCGATGTGCTTCCGATAAATACTGTGGAATCCGGAAACCAGAAATCCTTCACGAGCTCCTTTTTGGTCACATTTTCCAGGAAAGGAAGCAGCAGCCCGTATATAAGGTAATGTCCGTTGCCGGCAAAAACCACTAAGAGCGCTCCGACACAAGCGCCAAGCAGACGGCTCTTTCGTCCGAACGGCCGGTTTTTTTCCCGCAGTACCCGCAGCAGCGCCTCAAGCAGCGAAAAGATCATCCAGAAAAGGCCGGCAAAGATCGTGCAGAAGATCAGATTATAACCATATTCCGGCCGCGTAAACGAAAGACGGCAGAGCCAGGTCGCGCAGGCATGCCCCAGATAATAGTAATTAAGCCGCTCCCCCGAAAACCACATATCCTCCGGCGGCAGGATCTGCTGACGGTACATCGACTGCATAAAGCCATAGTCCATAAACTGTTCCGTCTGGCTGTCGAGGAAAGGCTTATAGCCTTTTACAAAAAAAGCGACAGCGAAAAAAAACGTGAAGAGGGCAAAGCCGAACAAAAAGCGGTCAAACTCGTCCCGATTCCATTGAAAAACAGTATATTTGCGAAAAGAAAGGATATTGACCGCTATAGTCAGCAATATGAAGCACAGGCAGATCATACCGGTATCAAACCGGACGAGCCCACTGGCAGAAAGGAACCAGACCGGCAGAAACGAAATCCCGATACCGAGTCCCAGGGAAAGCGAAAATCCTCCGTCAAACAGCCGCAATCTTTTCATTGTCAGTAAAGGACGCATAAAAAAAGAAACCGTAAAAAGAGCAGTCACCCACTGAAGCACATGCCGGATCCCGGCATCCTTCAGGGTCAGCATAAAAATGACGGATAAGATCAGAACGACAACAGATATGACATTCAGTCCGGAAAGACCTGTTTTTTTTCGAACAATCGAAAAAGTTTCCACCTATTAAAAGTAACACAAACGGCGGTATAAAACAAGTGGATGACGCGCAAAAAAGCAGGTACCCCACTACCTGCTTTCCGCGTTTAACCCCTTATTCTCCCTCTCATCGCAGCAAAAACGCTGTTTAATGAACCAATTTCATATACCCCCGCTCGATCAGTGCATCCTGATACATCCGAAGCCTGATCAATACAAATGACACAGTGAACGCGATTGCCGTAAGCCCTGCACCGATCCTTATGATCTCTCCCTCATAGACCATGACGGCCATGATAAACAGGACAAGGAAAATACCGCTCAGCTCACAGATCCTCTTCAGGGTATCAACCGTTTCGATCTTCAGTATGGGTATCCTGCCCGGAAAAAGCAGAATGCTCCTTAAGATCCTGCCGGTGGCCCTTTTACGCCCTTGTTTTGTATGCAATTTTGTAACCCCCTCCGAAACCGGTTCCCGTTTTGAAAAAAACGGAAAGCGGTCAAACCCCTTACGTTATGCCACAGGATCGGCTTTTACGACAGTGTGTGAAGAAAACCCTCATAAGCGCGCTGCAGCATCCCCTTCAGCTGTTCGTCGCTCAGTTCTACCCTGCCGGCCGTAACCTGCGTGGCCGCTCCATGCGTGAACATCCATACCATCCGAAAGACCTCCCTCTTGGCCTCGGTGGAAAGCTGTTCCGCGTGCGGAAGCTTTTCGAGCAGTTCCTGACAATCCCCTTTTTGCAGGAACTCATGGATCTCTTCTCCTTCATGCTCTTCGACGGAGGCAACCAGTTCAAACAGATGCCTTTCTTCTCTGGCCAGTTCGATATATGCCATTCCCATCGACAGATAAGCAGGTTCTCCCTCATGAACATGCTGCAGCATATAATCGGAAAAAAAATCGATACTCTTGTAGAACAGGTCCTCCTTTAAGGTTTCCATATTTTCGTAAGCACGGAAAATCGGCTGTGTGGAAGAACCGAGCTTGACCGCAAGCTTTCGTGCAGTCAGAGCCGAGAACCCATCTTCTCTTGTCATCTCAAATGCCCGGTCCAGCACTTGCTCCTTGGAAACCCTGATTTTCGGAGGCATCCCCTTCTAGCTCCCTACTTCTGATTCTTAAACTCCCTAAAAACTCCCTGTCATCGCAGCTTTCATTCTGCATTCGCCCGTTTAGCGTTACCGAGACGGAATTCCCTTTCCGGCAGATCAACAACAGAAAACGGCCTGCTATGTTCTATAGAACTTATGTGTGACCATCACAGTCAACCCTTCTTGACCGCAATAAAAAGAGCTTCAAAATCACTCCCCTTTGCGATTAATCCGCTCTTCTTTCAGTTTTTCCCCCTTCTCGCCACACATCCCTCGTTAATCAACAAGGCTATATTAGCACAGACCATATTTTCATGTCAATAGGGTTTTTAAAAATTATGTTAACTTTTTTTGTAGACAATTGACTAGTCTGGTCATTTCAACCATTCCGTCAGTAATTCATTGACCGCCTCTTCCGTTCTGACGCAAACGCCCCGCATTCCTACGCTTTCAGCTCCCTTTACATTGTCCGGTGTATCGTCGATAAAGATGCTTTCCTCTGCCGTCAGACCGAACCTCGACAGGCACTCCCGGTAGATCGCCGTATCCGGCTTGACCATTTTGACCATATAGGAAATCAGTGTACCGTCAAACGCGATCGCCTTTTCAGCCCGGGCCGCGTGCAGTTCATACAGATGCTCCGAATAATTGGAAAGAATATACAGCCGGTATCCCTTTTCCTTTTTCAGACGGTTTACTAGCGCCCATGTTTCCGGCCGATCCACTCCCATCCGGTCGGCGTTGTCCAAAAACCAGCGAATATCCTCAAAAAGCGCCGGCTCTGTTTCTCTGTAGCCCTCTTTCAGCTCCCGGAAGCTCAGAAGGCCCATATCAAACTGTTCCCAGAGCGTGGATTTAAAAACAGCCCTGCCCACATCCTTCGCCCTTTCCGGCGATAGCCCGCGGTCTTCTTCCAGCATATCCTTCCAGCGAAAGCCGATCAGGATATTTCCCATATCAAAAATAATATTTCGGATTCCCGTCATCCCTGTCATTTTTGTTTTCCTCCTACGACGATCTACCCCGTGGATAAGTATTGACTTATTTGGTCAATCTACGAATAGTCCACCTGCATCAGGCAAAGTCCCTGCGCCGGAGCGGTAGGTCCCGCCAGGGCCCTTTTCTTTCCGGCAAGCAATGTCTCCATCTCTTCCGGTTCCCGTTCTGAAAAGCCGACCTCTAAGAGCGTTCCTGTCAGGATCCGGACCATATGCTGTAAAAAACCTGTTCCGTGATAGGTAAAATATAAGTAGGCTCCCTTTTTTTCAATATCAATACGGTCGAGCTTCCGGACCGTGCTTTTTTTCATTTTGGGATTACTGCAGAACGCGGCGAAATCATGTTCACCGGTAAGAATGGCGGCCGCCCTGCGCATCTGCTCAAGGGACGGCTCCCTGTCCAGGATATAGACGTATTTCCGGTCAAAAACCGGCTTGGTATCTCCGATATAGCAGGTATAGCGGTAGGTTTTCCCGAGGGCGTTATAGCGGCTGTGAAACCTCTCCGAAGCGATGACGGCTTCCTTTACGCAGATGTCCTCGGGAAGATATCGGTTCATATAGTCCCGAAGCTCCCGTTCCGACAAGGACGTCTCAAGCCTTGCGTTTACCACCATGGCCTTTGCATGGACGCCGGCATCGGTCCGGCCGGCCCCGATCACCTCGACCTTCTCTCCCGTCAGCCTTTCCAGTACATTCTCAAGCTTTCCCTGAATCGTCATATCCGTGGACGGCTGATGCTCGAAGCCTTTGTAGCGGGTTCCGTCATACATCAGGATAAATCGATAATTTCTCATGCTTTCCCTTCTGCGCCGATCCGCTTGCGGATCGTGCGCTTTGGCATGAACTTGTTCATGCCGATCCGGTCAGCAGGCTGACCGGATCATTTCCGCTTTTTGACGCGATGGTATGGATATGATATGATTTATCCGTCGAAAATGATGTTCATGCCGATCCTGTCGGTTCTCCGGCCGGATCATTTCCATACAGGAAAGGAGCAGGATATGTATCCGATCGAAAACCGAAGCAGAGGGATTATGATACTGGACGGGCTATGGGACTTTATGCCGGATGACGGAAGGGCGGATAAAGAGCATTGGAGCAGTCAGTTTCCGAAAAACTGCGAAAAACTCTATGTTCCCGCCTCCTACAACGATCAGCGTGAGGACAGACGCTACCGCGCTGACCGTATGAAGGTCTTTTACCATAAGCAGGTCACCATTCCCCGGTTTTATGACGGACAGCGCCTGGTCCTCCGGTTTGACGCCGTCGCAAACGATGCTGCGGTCTATATTGACGGGATGCCCGTCTGCAGCCATAAAGGCGGTTTCCTGCCCTTTGAAACGGAGATCACGGGTCTCGTACAGCCGGGCGAGGCCTTCGACCTTACTGTAATGGCTGACAACACGATCGATCATAAGAGCTTTCCGGTCGGAAACGAAGAGGGAACCGCTTTTTTCGGTTCGGATAACGCCCAGGTACCGGCCGTCCGGGAAGCCAAGCGCTGGCGGGGTGAGATCAACCTGCCGAATTTCGACTTTTTCAATTACTGCGGCATCAACCGCCATGTACGCATCTATACCACCCCAAAGACCTATATCGACGACATTACGATCGTCCCGTTACTTGAGACTACGCCGGGCAGGCCGGATGATCCGGAGAAAAAAACCGGCGTCATCCGTTATCAGGTCGACCTGAAAAGTACGGATCCTGTCATAGACCCCGGGGAAATGCCGGTCCTTGTCGAACTGATAAGCAGGGAGGGACAGGTTCTTTCCTCCAGCTCAACGCCTTCGGGAGAACTGGTGATCGAAAATCCCGTTCTCTGGGAGCCCTGGCCGGGCGACCCCTATCTGTACGGGCTGCGGGTGACCTGCGGGGAGGATGAGTATACGGAAGAATTCGGGATCCGAACGGTCGAAGTGAAAGACCGTCAGTTTCTGTTAAACGGAAAACCCTTCTATTTCAAGGGCTTCGGTAAGCATGAGGACTTTTATATCAGAGGGCGGGGTGTCAATGAGCTCCTGAATGTCAAGGATATCAGTCTGCTGCACTGGATCGGGGCCAATTCCTTCCGGACAAGCCATTATCCCTATGCCGAGGAGATGTATCGTCTCTGCGACCGCGAGGGGATCGTGATCATCGACGAAACGCCCGCTGTAGGCATCGCGGCAGGCGGAAAGGCGGATCCCTACGCCATAATGCCGATCAAAGACTATCACAAAGAGATCTTAAAGGATATGATCGCGCGGGACAAGAACCATCCCTGCGTCGTGATGTGGAGCATGGGAAACGAGCCGGATACGGAAAATTTCCCCGAAAGCGCCTATGACTACTGGCATGAACTGTATGAGTATACGCATCATCTGGATCCGCAGGACAGACCGGTCACTTTGGTCTGCTGCCAGAACGATTATACAAGGGATCTCATCACCCGTACCATGGATGTGGTCTGTTTAAACCGCTATTACGGCTGGTATAATCTGTCCGGGGACATGGAAGCGGCCTGCTATGCCTGGAATAAGGAGCTTGATTTCTGGGAGGAGCAGAACAAGCCTGTCATGGTGACAGAATACGGCTGCGACGCGATCCAGGGGAACCACGGAGTAAACGGCGAAATGTTCACGGAGGAATACCAGGCGGATTACTATCGCCTGTTAGATGAGGAATTCGACAAGCGCGCCTTTATGATCGGGGAACAGTGCTGGGCCTTTGCGGATTTCGGCACGATCCAGGGCGTCATGCGTCCGGACGGCAATAAAAAGGGCGTGTTCACAAGGGAACGGCGCCCGAAGCTCGCCGCGCATTTCCTGAAATCCCGCTGGGAAAATATCCCGAATTATCATTACAAGTCCTAAGCAGAGATGGGGTATCATATGACGGAAGGAAAAGAAGCGCCGGATGCAAAGCCTTTGCCGCAGATAAAGAAAACGTTCAAAACCCCTGCTGAGATCGAGGCGGAAAGCATGCGCCTGATCGAAGAAGAGCTTTCGGCTTCCGGTTTTTTTAAGAAAAATAACGGCCGTTTTTCACGGGATTCCCTGCCCTTTGCCGTGATACGGCGGGTGATCCACGCGACGGCCGATTTTTCATTTGCGGAAAATCTATGCTTTGCGGAAGAAAGCGGACTTTACGATTGTTTCAGGTCAGACCGGCAGGACGGCGCAAACGTCGTCGTCTGCGACACAAATATGCTGCTTGCCGGTATCAACAAGCCGGCTCTTGAAAGACATGGCCTTACGGCCGTCTGCTATATGAGCGACCCTGAGACCGTAGAGGCCGCCCAAAAGAAAGAAACCACCCGGGCGGTGGTTTCGATGGAGCGTGCGGCCGCCCGCTTTCCTGCAGGCATCTACGCGGTGGGAAACGCGCCGACCGCGCTCACGCGTATCGCCGGCCTGATCGAAGAAGGAAAGCTTGCGCCGGCGCTTCTGATCGGCGTGCCGGTAGGCTTTGTCAACGTCGTCGAAAGCAAGGAACATGCGCTTAAGGTCTGCCACGAAAAAAAGATCCCCGCGATCCTTTCCATGGGCAGAAAAGGCGGCAGCACAGTCGCCGCCGCCATTGTTAACGCACTTCTCTACTATCGATAGTCTTTATTTTTCATCTTCCGCCCAGCCCTTTGCGTAGGAAACGGCCTTGTCCCAGCCCTTGATACGGGCGGCGCGTTCCTCCTTTGAGATCATGCTGTCGAAGCGCTTCTGAAGCCGCCAGTTTTCCCGGATCTCTTCGGCGTTCTTCCAGTAGCCGGTGGCAAGTCCCGCTAAATAAGCCGCTCCCATGGCCGTCGTCTCGACGCAGTCCGGTCGGAGCACGGCTTTATCGGAAATATCAGCCTGCACCTGCATCAGGAAATCATTGGCGCTGGCGCCGCCGTCTACCTTTAAGGCGGTAATGGGCGTTCCGGTATCCGCCTCCATGGCCTGCAGTACGTCATGGATCTGATAGGCGATGGCTTCGAGGGTCGCGCGGATGATATGATATTTATTGACGCCCCGGGTGATCCCGACGATGGTCCCTCTGGCGTAGGAATCCCAGTGCGGCGCCCCCAGTCCCGTAAACGCGGGGACCACATAGCAGCCGTTGGTATCGGGAACCTTCCCCGCCATAAACGCGGAATCCGCCGCAGATTCGATCAGGCGCATTTCATCCCGGAGCCACTGTACCGCCGCGCCGGCCACGAACACAGACCCCTCCAGGGCATAGAACACCTTATCGCCTATCCCCCAGGCAATGGTCGTCACGAGACCGTTCTTCGAAAAAACAGGCTTTTCTCCCGTATTCATTAAGAGGAATCCGCCGGTTCCGTAAGTATTCTTCACATCTCCCTCTGCAAAGCAGATCTGTCCGAAAAGCGCCGCCTGCTGATCCCCCGCCGCGCCGGCGATCGGGATGCTGCATCCGAAAAACGAAGGATCCGTATGACCGTAAACGCTGCTTGACGGCACCGGCTTTGGCAGCATACAGGCGGGAATCCCGAGTTTATCCAGGATTTCCTCGTCCCAGCAAAGTGTATTGATATTAAAAAGCATCGTCCGGGATGCATTGGAGTAATCGGTGACATGCACCGCACCCTTTGTCAGCTTCCAGATCAGCCAGGTTTCCACCGTGCCAAAGAGCAGCTCCCCCGCTTTGGCCCGCTCGGCCGCTCCCTCCACGTTGTCAAGGATCCATTTGATCTTCGTCGCGGAAAAATACGCGTCGATCACCAGTCCCGTCTTTTTCCGCCAGGGCTCCGTCAGACCCTCCTCCTTCAGAGAGTCACAATACGCTGCCGTCCGGCGGCACTGCCAGACGATCGCGTTATAGACAGGCTCTCCGGTCTTCTTATCCCATACGATCGCCGTCTCCCGCTGGTTCGTAATGCCGATGGCGGCGATATCCGTTCCGCGAATCCCGAGGGTGCGCATCGCCTCCTCCGCCACGACCACCATACTGGAAAATATCTCGCCCGCGTCATGCTCGACCCAGCCCGGCTTCGGAAAATGCTGCACAAATTCCCGCTGCGCCATGCTGACGGGCCTTCCCTCTTCATTAAACAAAATACAACGGTTGCTCGTTGTTCCGGCATCTAATGCCATGATATATTTCTGCATGATCTCCTTCCTCTCCTGCGCCGATCCGTTTACGGATCGTGCGCTTAGGCATGAATCTGTTCATGCCGATCCGGTCGGTTTTCCGACCGGATCATTTCCTCTTCCGCGCCGATTCGTTTATATAACATCTCTTGTCGCGATAACCGGTACGCCGGTCCCCGCGGCATCCGCAAGCACCACATCCCCGGTCTTCACCGGCGCCGTCAGGACGATATCCTTCAGATCCTCGATACAGGAAAAGATCTTATCCTTCGGAATATCCCATTTCGTTTTCACAGGTACCGCATCCATTTCTCCGCCGGTCACTCTGACCGTCGTCGTTACGATCCGCGTCGGATTGGTCACTTCTTTCTTTCCGTAGATCTCGCCCCGCTTGCAGGTATTGCCGGTCACGGACCAGACATATCCGTCGTCGTCGACCTCCACCGTCAGGGCGCAGCCCATGGGGCATCCGATACAGGTCAGATTTCTTTTCTCCGTCATAATTTAACCTTTCTGCACCGATCCGCCTGCGGATCGTGCGCTTAGATTTCCTCTTCCTCTATCGTCACCGTGATCGTATCCGTTTTTTCCGAGAGCCACTCCTTTTTCAGCGTGATCTCCTCCATTTCTCCCGGCGCCATGACCATCTTCTTCCGGCGGATTACGCGCTCTTTTCCCGCAAAGACATTAATATAGGCGTTTTTATATACAGCACCGACCCGAAAACGGACCTTCAGCTCTTCGGGCATCCGAAGAAGATGAATGCATGACGGAACGGTATAGCGGACACCGCCCTCCGCCAGTAACGGGATCACGGGACCCTGCTCCCCGGCAGACCGGAGCGTTTCCTCCGCGATAAAGGCCGCGGCGTTCTTCCCGGCCGTAGCAGCCTCCTCCGAAACGAAATCCACGAGATCGTGAACATGGAGCACATTTCCGCAGGCAAAGATACCCGGCACGCTGGTTTCCAGAGATTCATTGACAAGGGGTCCGCCGGTCACGGCAGAAAGCGCGATGCCTGCCTCTCTGGACAGTTCGTTTTCCGGGATCAGGCCGACTGAAAGTAAAAGCGTATCGCAGGAATAGAATTCCTCGGTTCCGGGGATCGGCTTTCCCTTCTCATCCACCGCAGCAAGCGTCACTCCCTCCACCCGGTTCTTTCCGTGGATATCCACCACCGTATGGGATAATAACAGCGGGATCCCGAAGTCATCAAGGCACTGCACGATATTTCGTTTTAAGCCTCCCGAATAGGGCATTAACTCCGCAACGACCTTGACCTTTGCGCCTTCCAGCGTCATTCTTCTTGCCATGATCAGGCCGATATCGCCGGAGCCTAAAATGACCACCTCACGGCCCGGCATAAGGCCCTCTATATTGACAAGGCGCTGCGCGGTACCGGCGGAATAGATCCCGGCCGGCCTATACCCCGGGATATTCAGAGCTCCCCGCGGTCTCTCCCGGCATCCCATGGCTAAGATCACGGCCTTCGCCCGGATCGAAAAGACGCCGTTTTCGCTGTTCATGGCCGTGACCACGCGATCCTCCGACAGATCCATCACCATCGTAGCTAGCATATATTCGATCTTCAGATCCCGGATACGGTCAATATAGCGCTTCGCGTATTCCGGCCCCGTCAGCTCCTCCCCGAAGGAATGCAGGCCAAAGCCGTTATGAATGCACTGGTTCAGGATACCGCCAAGTTCCCGGTCGCGCTCTAAGATCACGAGGCTGCAGGCGCCGCTCTTTTTTGCCGCCTCTGCCGCGGCAAGACCGGCAGGACCTCCTCCGATGATTACCAGATCATATTCCTGCATGGGCGTTCCCTCCTGCCTGAACATTTATCTTATCTTTATTTGTCCCAACGATCCATTCCGAACCCTTACCGCATTTCGTGATCTCAAAGGGTGTCATCGAAAGCTCCCGCTGCATGATCTCCATGATCTTGGGCATACAGAACCCGCTCTGGCATCGTCCCATACCCGCTCTGGTCCGCCGCTTGATCCCGTCAAGCGTCGTTGCCCCGAGAGGCCTTTTGATCGCGTCGATGATCTCGCCCTCCGTGATCATTTCACAGCGGCATACGATATTGCCGTAAGCCGGGTTTTCCCCGATCAGCGCATTCCGGTCCGCCACGGAAAGGGTCATGGGATTCAGGATCCCCTTTCTTGACATCGTATATTCTTCCTTTTCCGCAGGATGCAGGATATCCGTAACGATCCCCGCCACCATTTCTCCGATGGCCGGAGAACTGGCAAGGCCCGGCGATTCGATCCCCGCACAGTCCACAAAGCCGGGCGCTCCCTCCACCTCGCCGATGATAAATTCATGGCCTGCCTCATGAGCGCGCAGCCCCGCAAAGGAGGTAATGATCTGCCGTCTCGGAACGTTCTTCACGGATCTGTTCACGAGATTTAACACCGTCTCCAGCCCTTCGGCGGAGGTCATGGTACCCTCTTTATAGTGCTGGTCCACCGCGGTCGGGCCGAGCAGGATATTGCCGTGTGCCGTCTTGCTGACCAGAACGCCCTTTCCCATTTTGCCGGGGAGCTGAAAGATCGTGCTGTTCACAAGATCCGAGGCATTCCGGTCGAGCAGGCAGTATTCCCCGCGCCTTGCGGTGATATGGATCTTATGGTCGGAAACCATATTATGCATCCGGTCGGAATAAACCCCGGCCGCGTTTACCACGACCTTCGTCTCGATCTTCCCCAGATTCGTGATCAGGCAATACCCCTCCTCCTTTTTGAGGATATCCTGGACCTCGGTATTAAAGCGGAATTCCACCCCGTTTCCCGCCGCCACCTCCGCGTAAGCGTAATTCAGCGTAAAGGGGCAGACGATCCCGGCCGTAGGCGCCCACAGCGTGGCGATCACGCCGTCCGCGATATTTTTCTCCTTTTTTCTGACCTCGTCCTTATCAAGGATCTCAAGTCCCTCGACGCCGTTTTCGACGCCCTGCTCATAGAGCTTTGTCAGCGTCTCCCGGTCATCCTCCTCCGTGCAGACCACCAAAGAACCGCACTGCATAAAAGGAACGTCAAGATCCTTTGCAAGCTTCGGCATCATCCGGTTTCCCCTGACGTTCAGCTTTGCCATAAGGGTTCCGGGGGTACAATCGTAGCCCGCGTGAACGATCCCGCTGTTGGCTTTGGAGGTACCATAGCAAACATCCGGCATTTTCTCCACCACGCAGACATGCAGGTCATAACGGGAGAGCTCCCGCGCGGTTGAAGTCCCCGACACGCCTCCCCCCACGATCACAACATCATACATACTTTATCCTCTCTTTTAGTTGCGCAACGGACTCCCTGTCATGATGACAGCCCGCATGGCTCCGCCCTTTTTAGCCCGGAGTGAGTTGCACAAATTGAACAATTCATACGAGGCGACTGAAAAACGCCTGTATTCTTATGGAAACGCTGACTGAAGCGTTTCCAGCGCCGGATGCGGGCCACGAAGTGGCATTTTCCGCACCGTATCCGTGCGCATCCGCCGGAGGCTCTAAGGAAAAACTGATTTATTCAGTTTTTCCTTAGGCTGCGTTCTTTGCAGCCTTATGTACAGCTGCGTTTTTCCGGAAGCGCAAGCGGGCCGAGTTGAATTGTCAATTTGCGCAACGGACTTCCTGTCATGATGACAGCCCGCATGGCTCCGCTTCGCTCCCGCCATGCTTCAAACATTCGCAATCCGGCCTATTCGGCCTACTTGCTCATGTTTGGGCGTTCGTCAACCTCATGTGCATGATTATGCAAGCATATCATGCACATGACCTTGACTCACTGCTGTCATCACTTGACTGCTCCGGTGATACCTTCCGCGAACTGCTTCTGCAAAATGAAAAAGATCACCATGGTGGGAACGGAGCAGAACAGAACGCCCATCATCAGCATCCCGTAATCCACCGTATAGCCGTTGCTCATATTCGCGATCAGGATCGGCATCGTCTGGGCCGAGCTGTCCGTCAAGACAACGCGGGGCCACAGATAAGCGTTCCAGGCGTTCATAAAGGTAATGACCGCTGCCGCCGCATAGGTCGCTTTCATGACCGGCATATACATATAGAAGAAGATCGCAAACTCGGAGAGGCCGTCGATCCTGGCCGCTTCGAGGATATCTACCGGGAAGTTCCGGCTGTTCTGGCGGAACATCATGATCATAAAGGGCGTCGAGACAGCCGGCAGGATAAAGCCCCATACCTTGTTCAGGAAATGCAGCTTGCTCATCATGCCGAATAACGGGATCATGGTCGCAACCCCCGGGATCATCATCGCCATCAGAAGGATCGCAAACAGCGTATCCTTCCCCTTATCATGGTAGAGCTCAAAGCCGTAGCCCGCCAAAGAGCAGATAAAGACGCAGAGGATCGTCTGAGCGGTCGCATAAAGGAAGGAATTTCCCATAAAGCTCCCTAACGTCGCCCCGGAGCCCTGTGCCACAGCCGCCGCCAAAAGATTCTTAAAATTCACCGCGGCCTCCGTGCCAAACCAGATCTTGCCCCTGGCCACGTCCACCGTATTATTGGTAGCCGCCGTCACCATCCAGAAAAGCGGGAATACCGAAAACAGGGAAAAGAGCGCTAAAAAGATATAACTTGGGATCAGCCGTCTCTGTACGACGGAACGGTTCTTTTTTTCAGTCACGTGTATCACCTACTTTCAGATTAATGGCCGCCAGGATCGCCACCAGGATCAGAACAAAGAAGGACATGGCGGAAGCATAGCCGAAGTTCGCGACGCCCACGCCAAACGCATTGTTATAAATATAATGCGACATCGTGATGGTGGTATTGGCCGGGCCTCCGTTCGTCAGATTGACGGACTCGTCAAAGAGCTGCAGGGTACCGTTGATGGACATAATAAAGGTCATGATGATGACCGGCCGCAAAAGCGGTACCGTGATATACCAGAAGGTCTTCCAGCCGGTGGCGCCGTCGATCTTGGCTGCCTCATAGACCGAATACTCGATATTCTGAAGGCCTGCCAGGAAAAAGACCATATTATAACCGGTCCAGCGCCAGACTAACGCAAAGATGATCACAAAGCGCGCCGTTCCGGTCTGTCCGAGCCAGTTGATATTCTCATCTATCAGATGAAGATTGGTAGGGATCATATTCACGAGTCCCTGCGTCGCAAACAGCGAACGGAAGATCAGGGCGTAGGAAACGAGCGAGATCGCGCAGGGAAGAAATACGCAGGTCCTGAAAAAGCCTTTGAACTTCAGATCCTTATTGTTTAAAAGCTGTGCCAAAAGGATCGCAAGGATCAGCATGATCGGAACCTGAATGATCAGATACAGGAAGGTATTGCCCACGGACTTCATAAAGGTCTTGTCCTGGAACATACGCGAATAATTAAAGGTAACCGGATCCGCCCATTTCATATTGGCCGCGGAACCCGTTTTTAAAGACATAAACAAAGCTGATATCATCGGATAAAAGCTGAAGATAAAGATCATCACGGATGCCACCAGCAAAAACAGCCATCCCGCTCTCTTTTGCTTGGCGGAAATGGAGCGCGCTTTCTTAGTCAACGAAATAACCCCCTTTAATAAATACGGGAAACCGGATGATCCGGTTCCCCGCATAAGACTCACTGCGGTCTCTCGCAGTTATTCAATATACAATATTCTTTAGTTCGTGGAACCCGCGATCTCAAATTCGATCTGATCCTGAGCGGACTGGATCTCGCTGTCGATATCCGCGCCGTTCTGCACATTGGTGATCAGCGTATTGATAAGGGTACGCAGGTTATAGTGGAAGTCACTCTGCTGAATGACCGGAACATGAGAGCCCATCTCCACGATGTCGGCATAGATCGCCTGGCCGTTGAAGTACTCAACGCCTTCCTGGTATACATCAGACTTGCCGGCCGAAATGCAGCAGGTGATAACGCCGCCGTTCTTCAGCGCCGCGTCATAGGTCTCGATCGCGCCGTCGCCGCCGCCGAAGGTATAAGCTAAGAAATCTCTCGCAAGCTCAGGCTTGCTGCAGTTTGCGGTGATATACAGGGAGGAGCCGCCGTTACTTGCATAGCCTTCCTTGCCGCCCTCTAACGTCGGAAGAGTCGTGATCGCCCATTTTCCGCTGTTCTCGTCAACCTGCTCGATGGTAGGGATGATCCAGTTTCCGTTCATAACGCCCGCTACCTGATTGCCGATGATCGTCTGGTCGGTATAATCGCCCCAGCTGTTAGCTAAGATGATCGTGCCGTCGTTTGCGCCCTCAACGATCACTTCGATGATACTCTTGAAGGCATCATTGCCTACGAGCACGGGAGTTGTATTATCCTTCCACTGGGAAAGACCCTCTGCCTGCAGCATCATGTAAGGAAGGTCGTCGCCGGAGTGGTCCATCGAAAGCATCGCATAACCGGTCTTTTCCTTTACTTCTCTGGCGATCTCAAGCCACTTCTCCCAGGAAATGCTTGTCACATCGTCGATCGTATAGCCGCACTCTTCCAGAACATCGGTACGATATGCAAATACAGCGGTGCCGTTATCTACGGGAGCGCCGTAATGCTTGCCGTTGATCGTGCTGTAGGAGATCTTCTCGGCACCGAGGTTCGTCCAGTCAATGCCGGCATCCTCCAGATCCTGCCATGCATCCGGATAATCCGCTACGAATCTCTGGATATAATGATCCTGGAACAGGACGATATCCGGAAGCGAGCTGTAATCACCGGCAGAAGCCGCAAGCGTAACCGCCTGCTCAACATCCTGGGAACCGGACTGCGTGATGATATTCAGCGTGAAATCAGGATCCACTGCCTTATAGGCTGCCTCAGCCGCCTGCAGGGCCGGGATATTAAAGTTGGCATCCCAGGCATATACGGAAAGCTCATGCTCACCCTCACTGGCCACATCTGCCGCCGGAGCCGCCGCTTCTTCCTCAGCCGCCGCCGCTTCTTCTCCCGCGCCGGCATCCGCTGCCGGAGCCGCCGGAGCCCCGCCGCACGCGGTCAGCATCGTCGCTGCCATAGCGCCTGCCAGCAAGATCGATAGAATTTTTCTCTTCATAAAAATGTTCCTCCTTTTGCTTGAGCTCTCATGATACAGCCTGCCCTGCTGCGCCGACCCTCAGACCGGATCATTTCACCATGCTTCGACCTCTTTTTCCGACCGGCACATTTGATTTGTGCATTTTGTACACAAAAGCTCCTTCAATTATTCGACATATGTATATTATTATCTTTCCGCGCACTTGTCAATACGCGGAAACCGGTTCATGCCCAAGCGCGCGGATCGGCGCAAACAAAAAGGGAGCCCCACTAACGGGACTCCCTGAAATCCATTTAATCGTAAAAATTACTTGAACGGATTTTCCGTCTTGTAAAGCATGCCGGCGGGCTGATTGAAGCCGATCTCCTCGACGCAGACGCCGATATATTTGAAGACCTCAAACAGCGGCTTTCCGATATGACTGAAGGCCACGGCGCCGTGATGCGGATAACCCTTCTCGATCAGGACATGACGGTAGAAGCGGCCCATCTCCGGGATCGCGAAAACGCCGATGCCGCCGAAGGATCTCGTCGCTACCGGAAGGACCTCGCCCTCTGCCACATAAGCGCGCAGGATATTGTCCGCTGTGCTCTGCAGACGATAGAAGGTGATCGGGCCGGGCGCGATATCGCCCTCGAGGGTGCCGTTGGTCACCTCGATCGGCAGGCTTCTTGCCATGATCGCCTGATGCTGCATGGAGCAGGAGGCTAACTTCTTCGAGCAGGTATTGCCGCAGTGGAAGCCCATGAAGGTATCCGTCAGCTTGTAATCGAATTTGTCCTTGATGGACTCCTCATACATGATCTTCGGTACGGAATTGTTGATATCAAGGAGCGTCACGATATCGTCGCTGACGCACTCGCCGATGAACTCGGACAGGCAGCCGTAGATATCCACTTCGCAGGAAACCGGGATGCCGCGGCCGGTCAGACGGCTGTTCACATAGCAGGGCACAAAGCCGAACTGCGTCTGGAACGCGGGCCAGCACTTGCCGGCGATCGCCACGTACTTCCGATAGCCCTTATGCGCCTCGACCCAGTCAAGCAGGGTCAGCTCATACTGCGCTAACTTCGGAAGGATCTGCGGCTTATTGTTCCCGTCTCCGAGCTCCTTTTCCATATCTTTTACGACATCCGCGATCCTCGGATCGTTCTCATGCTTATTAAAGGCTTCGAAAAGATCCAATTCGGAGTTTTCCTCGATCTCCACGCCCAGATTATAGAGCTGCTTGATCGGCGCGTTGCAGGCCAGGAAATTAAGCGGTCTCGGGCCGAAGGATATGATCTTTAACTCGGAAAGGGCGATGACGGTCCTTGCGATCGGGATAAAGTCGTGGATCATCACGGCAAGATCCTCTGCGTCTCCCACCGGATATTCCGGAATATAAGCGCCGACATTGCGCAGCTTCAGATTATAGCTGGCATTTAACATACCGCAGTACGCGTCCCCGCGGCCTGCCGTTGTCACGGAGTTATAATCCTCCTCCGCCGCCGCCACGAACATCTTCGGGCCGTCAAAATGCTTGGCCAGAAGCGTCTCGGAAATCTCCGGGCCGAAGTTGCCGAGGTATACGCACAGCGCGTTGCAGCCGGCCTTCTTGATATCCTCTAAAGCCTGGCACATATGGATCTCGCTTTCCACGATACATACCGGGCATTCATAGATATCCGCCGCGTCGAACTTCTCCTTGTAAGCCGCTACCAGAGCCTTCCTTCTGTTGACCGAAAGCTCCTCGGGAAAGCAGTCGCGCGATACGGCTACGATACCGATTTTTACCTTTGGGGTGTTTTCCATGATTTTTCCTCCTTAATTCTTTAAAAACTTTATATTGTTCCTACTCTGCGCCGATTTGCGTGCAAATCGTGCGCTTAGGAATAAACTTCAGTTCATTCCTAAGCGGTCAGCTTCCTGACCGAATCATTTCCTATTTTTCCGGCCACAAAGCCTTCACGGTAGGATACAGCTTCTTGAAATACTGATACTTCTTCTCATATTTTTCCACAAGCGCAGGCTCCGGATGGATCACGTCGATCACCTTCACGAGCCGGTCCGCTGCCTCTTCCACGCTCTGATATTCGCCGCAGCCGACCGCCGCTAAGATCGCGCCGCCGTAGCCCGGTCCCTCCTCGGATTCGATCACCTCAACGTCAATGCCTAAGACATTTGCCATGATCTTCTTCCATAACGGGCTCTTCGCGCCGCCGCCGCAGATCTTCGTGCTGTTTATGCGGATCCCCTGGCTCTTTGCGACCTCGAAGGAATCCCTGATCCCGAAGGCCACGCCCTCGAGTACCGCCTGGGTCATATCGGCCCTTGTGGTATCCATTGTCATGCCGATAAACATGCCTCTGGCATCCGGATTATTATGCGGTGAGCGCTCACCCATCAGATACGGCAGGAAAAAGACGTGATTCTCGCCGAGCTTTTCGATAGCCGCCTGCTCCTTTCCGTAATCGTTCGTCCCGATGATATCCTCCATCCACCATTTATTGCAGGAGGCCGCCGAAAGCATGCAGCCCATCAGATGATAGTAGCCGTCCGCATGAGCAAAGGCGTGCAGCGCGTTCTGATCGTCCACGCAGAAGGTCTTGCTGGAAATAAAGATCGTGCCGCTGGTACCGAGTGAAATATTGCAGCGTCCGTCTCCCACGGTTCCGGTACCGATCGCCGCTGCCGCGTTATCGCCGGCGCCCGCGATGATCTTAACGTCCAGAGAAAAGCCCAGGTCTTTCGCGATCTCGGGCCGGATCGTTCCCACGACTTCAAAGCTTTCGTAGACCTTTGCCATCTGGCTTTCCTTGACGGAGCAGATCTCAAGCATATCCTTCGACCAGCACTTATTCTTCACATCAAACAGAAGCATACCCGAAGCATCCGATACATCCGTGCAGTGAACGCCCGAAAGCATATAGGCGATATAGTCCTTGGGCAGCATGATCTTTTGGATCCTGTCGAAATTCTCCGGCTCATTCTTCTTCATCCAGAGAAGCTTCGGCGCCGTAAAGCCCGCGAACGCGATATTCGCGGTAAATTCGGACAGGTGCTCCTTTCCGATCACGTTATTCAGATAATCCGTTTCATGGCCGGTCCGGCCGTCATTCCAGAGGATCGCAGGCCTTATGACCTGATCGTTCTCATCAAGCACGACCAGTCCGTGCATCTGCCCGCCGAAGCTGATGCCCTTGATCGACTCTTTATCGCAGTCCTTTGTCAGCTCCTTTAAGCCCCCTAACGTCTGCGCCCACCAGTCCTCCGGCTTCTGCTCGGACCAGCCGGGATGCGGAAAGCTGATCGGGTACTCCCTGGAAACAACATTCACGATCTTTCCGTCTCCCTGCATCAGCAGAAGCTTCACTGCGGACGTTCCTAAATCCACTCCGATATACAGCATAATTAAACCCTCCAATACAAATACTAAAGTAATCCGAAAGACAGCTCCAGAGGCTTTTCCTTCCGAAGCAGAGCACTGACCTCATCCGGAGCGCTTAAGCCCGCGTAAAGCGTAAAGCGCTTCGCGTCACAAACCCTCTCACCGGCCTCGTTAACCTGCAGAAAGGCTTTTCCGGGGATCAAAACCGTGATCTTCTCCGTTTTACCGGCTTCGATAAAGAACCGTTTAAAGCCGCAGAGACTGAAATTCGGCACTGCCAGAGCAGAGTCCTGCGCCCGGATATAAACCTGCGCAACCTCCTCCGTATCGAAGGCTCCCTCATTGGAAACCTCAACGGAAATATTATACCAAGAATCCTGAACGATGGAAATAGCTCCCGATAAATCTTTTCGGAGTCTCTCCTCTTCCCCGGGTAAAAAGCCCGCGCTCTGCACCCGCGTCTTTGTATAGGTCAGTCCGAAGCCGAAAGGATACTGGGCCGGCTCCTCCATAAAACGGTAGGTCCTTCCCTTCATGGAATAATCATCAAAATCAGGCAGCGCATCGCTCCCGTCATAGAAGGTGACCGGAAGCTTTCCGGAGGGTGAGATCCGTCCGAACAGGATATCCGCAAAGGCTTTTCCTCCCTCCGGTCCCGGATACCAGGCCTGCAGGATCGCCTTTACGCAGCCCGCTTCCTTTGCTTTCTTCAAGTCCATGGCGCTGCCGGTCATATTGGTCAGTATCATAGGCTTGTTATTTTTTTCACAATATTCGATCAGGGCGTCAAGCAGCACCATCTGCGGCTTCGGGAAGTTCAGATCCACCTTGTCGCCGGAAGCATAGCTGTTGCCGGTATCGCCCTCCTCGCCTTCGAGGGTCTCGTCAAGACCTGACACCAAAAGCACGACATCCGACTGTTCTGCCACCGTAAGCGCTTCGGAGATCCGGTCGTTCTCCCGGCCGAGGCCCTCCACCCTTTCCTTATAGAGATGGCAGCCCTCGGAGTAATAAACCCGGATACCGTCTTCCGTGACCTCGTTCATGACCCCTTCGGAAAGCGTCGTATAACGCGAAGCGGTTCCGTGGTAATTGCCAAGGAGCGCGGCCCGGCTGTTGGCATTGGGTCCGATGATGCCGATACTCTTAAGCTTTTTCTTATCAAGGGGCAGCAGACCGTCATTCTTTAAAAGGACCATGCTTTTCTCCGCAGCCCGTCTTGAAAGTTTAAGATGCTCCCGTGACGCGACCTCGGAATACGGGATCTCATCGTACGGATTCTCATCAAACATCCCAAGGAGGAATCTCGTCGTAAACAGCCGTACGCAGGCCTGTCTAATCTGCTCCTTCGTGATCAGCTTTTCTTTATAGGCCTGCACGATGCAGAGATAGGTACAGCCGCAGTTCAGATCGCAGCCCTTTCCGATGGCAAGCGCCGCGGATTCCCGGGGGTTTTTCGTTACCTGATGGTTTTCGTGGAAATCCCGGATCGCCCAGCAGTCGGAAACAAAATGGCCCTCAAAGCCCCAGTCGCCCCGCAGGATCTTTTCCATCAGTTCCGTATGCGCGCAGCAGGGCTCGCCGTTCGTCCGGTTATAGGCGCCCATGACGGACTCCACCTTTGCCTCCTTCACGCAGGCCTCAAAGGCCGGCAGATAGGTTTCATGCAGCTCCTTCTCGGATACCTTCGCGTCAAAATAATGGCGCTTTTCCTCCGGGCCCGAATGCACCGCGAAATGCTTCGCGCAGGCAGCTGTCTTTAAATAGTCGCCGTCGCCCTGCAGACCCTTGATATAGGAAACGCCGAGCCGTGACGTCAGGTAGGGATCCTCGCCGAAGGTCTCATGCCCCCTGCCCCAGCGCGGGTCCCTGAAAATATTCACATTGGGGGACCAGACCGTGATCCCCTTATAGATATCCCGGTCTCCCTGCTTTCTGCTTGCGTTGTATTTCGCTCTTGCCTCCGTTGAGACGACATCGCCGATCTCCTGCATCATCTGATCGTCGAACATGGCTGCTAACCCGATAGCCTGCGGGAAAACAGTCGCCGTTCCTTCTCTTGCGACGCCGTGCAGCGCTTCGCTCCACCAGTTATACTCGGGAATGCCAAGCCGCTCAACCGCCGGCGCGTCATAGCGAAGCTGGCTCGCCATTTCCTCAATGGTCATCTGGTCTACCAGAGCTTCCGCTTTTTTTCTGGCTTCTTCTCGATCCATGGCAATACCTCCTAACCCTTCACAGCACCGGCCGTAAGACCCTCGACGATCTGATTGGCAAAGGCCACATAGGCGATGATCGTAGGAATGATGGCGATCATGATAGCCGCGAACATCTGACAGTAGTTGGTATGATAAGGTCCGACAAACTTGGTCAGCGAAACGGGGAGCGTCTTCTTGGCATCATTGGAAATGAATACCATCGCAACAAGCAGCTCGTTCCAGTTGGCCACAAAGGACATAAGCCCGGTAACCATGAATCCCGTTTTGGCCAGCGGAAGAGCTACCATCGTAAACATTTTGTACACCGAGCAGCCGTCGATACAGGCCGATTCGAAGAGCTCGTTGGGGATCCCTTCGAAAAATCCCACCATGATATAGATCGTGATCGGCAGCGAGAACGTGATATACGGGACGATGATACCTGTGAGCGTATTGCTCAAGTGCCACTGCGAGAACTGCACGAACAGAGGGATCAGGATCGTATGGATCGGGATCATCATGCCGATCAGGAAGTAATACATGGCAAGCTTTGACAGCTTCCAGCGCAGCCTTGCGATGGCAAACGCCGCCATCGATCCGAATACCATGGATACGATCAGCGTGATCGAGCAAACGATGAAGGAGTTGAGCATCGCGGTGCCGAGGTGCCCCTTCGTCCAGGCAAAGGCATAGTTGCCCCATTCGATATGCTCGGGCATGGCCCAGGGAGAAAGCATCAGGGTGCTGTCGTTTTTCAGCGATGTGATAACAACCCACAGGATCGGGACGATATAAATGATCGCGAGGATCACCAGAAAGATATAGATCAGCGTCGTAATGATCCTGCTGCGCCTCTTTTCTTTACTGATAGTCATTGTATTATTCATTTTCCGTCCTCCTTACATATCATAGCTTTCCGTCTTCACGAACTTGTTGATGATGACGGTCATGATCAGGCAGAGGATAAGGAGGATAACGCCTATCGCCGAGCCGTATCCGAGCTTACTGAACTTGAATGCCTGGGTATACAGATGGGTTGCGATAACATCCGCCTTGTGGCTTAGGAAGCCTTCGGGGATCATATTATAGATCAGATCGAAGAACTTAAGGGAGCCGATGGCGTTTAACGACATGGCCGTTGCGACCATGGGTTTGATCAGCGGAAGCGTGATATAGAAGAATGACTGCTTCTTGCTGCATCCGTCAATATAGGAAGCTTCATAGATATCCATGCTGATCCCGGAGATCTGAGCCATGTACAGCATCATCGACTGTCCGACATACTGCCACAGCGCCACGAAAGAGATGACCCAGATCGGAAGGATGATAAATCCGTCCGTATTGAACAGCCACTCGGGACCCATGGTACAGTCCTCGATCCATCCGAGGGATGCCATCATCTGGTTGATGCCGAGCCTCGGCATGAACACGAACATCCACAAAAGACCCAGTGCCGCAGAGGAAAGGACACAGGGAAGATAATATATGTTCTTGAACAGGTTGCGTCCCTTCTTGATATTGGTAAGGAGCGCCGCCAGGATAAGTCCGAAGATAAGCTGCGTCACGATGGAAAAGATCATAAAGAATATCGAGTTCTTGAATGCGATCGCCATTGTCTTGTCCTTCGTAAACAGCATGACATAATTCTTAAAGCCGATATACTTGGGCTGATAGTTGATCTTGTAATTGCAAAGGCTGTAGTAGACGGCCTTGCACACGGGTATGAACAATACCGCGGTGAACAGGATCAGAGCCGGCGCGATAAAGAGTATTATCGCTTTTTTATTTCTCATTAGCTTGTCCATAAGCATTCCTCTCAGACAAAGGTCAGCACCCGGCAATGGGGTGCTGACCAGTTGTTAAACGCGTAGTTTCAAGTGTTGTCGGTTATTCCCAAACGTTCATCTCATAGTAATCTTCGATCGGATCAAGCGCTGTCTCGGGATCCTCACCCTTGAAGATCTCTACGAAGCAGTTATCAAATGTGGAACCTGCCTCTGTATCTGCCAGTGACTCGTTATAGAATCCGAAGGTGGAGGATGCGTTCTTGAATACATCCATCACATACTTAAGCTCCGGAGGAGCAATGCTCTCGTCATACTGAACGCTCGTTACAGGGATCTTGCCGCCGATTTCTGCGGTATACTTGCTGGCGGTATCGTCAACGAAGTACTTGATCAGCTGGATCGCAGCATCAGGATACTGGGTCGCTGCGCTCATGCAGAGGGAATCGGACTTCGCGATAACTCTGTTTGGATCTGCGGAGGAACCGTCAACAGCGGGGAATGCGAATACGCCAACCTTGTCAGCGAAGCCTTCCGCGCAGGAGCCGTTGATCTGGCCGATCGCCCAGGAACCCTGGATCAGGATAGCCGCCTCGCCGTTGTAGAACGCTGCGGTCGCTACGTCGTTGTCATCGCCTGCTGCCGTCTTCTGGAAGTACTGGGAGAGCTCCTGGAGCTGCTCACCGGCCTTGATAACCTTCTCATCTTTCCAGTCGGTCTTGTGATCCTTGATATCCTGAAGGTTCAGTCCGTTTCTGTCGCAGAGATAACCGGCTACCATGGAAAGGCACCATGCCGTACCTGCGGAGATCGTGATCGGCGTATAACCCTTGTCCTGCAGCTTCTGGCAGGTATCAAGCAGCTCGCTGAAGGTCTTCGGAACAGCTGCGCCGGCATCTTCAAACATCTCTGTGTTGTAGAATACGCAGGCTGCCGCGATGTTAAGAGGGATTGCATAGATACCGGGGCCGTCGCCGCCTTCGTCACCATAGGTGCCGCCTGCGAATACAGCGTCGCTGGTGAAGGTCTGCTTCCATCCGTCAGCATCCAGATAGTCATCAAGCTTCGCCGCTACGCCCGTCATGGCATAGTCGTTTAAGTTAGCGCCGGGAGATGCGATGAATACGTCAGGCGTATCACCTGCTGCTACCAGAGCATTGAGCTTGTCATAATATTCCTCGAGGTTCGTGGTGATAGGGGTACAATGATACTTGCCTGCGAAATCGGCATTGAATCTGTCAACAGATTCCTTGTAGCCCTTTGTGATCAGGTCTTCGGAAGCCTCCAGATCATCCCAGATCATGAAGGAGATCTCCTGAACGTCACCGTCAGTCGCAGGAGCCGCTGCTTCTTCGGTTGCCGCGCCCGTATCAGCCGCCGGAGCTGCCGTATCCGCCGGTGCTGCTCCGCCGCAGCCTGCTAACAGGCCTGCCGTCATTGCCATGCTCAGAATGCCGGCTAAAATCTTTCTCATTTTCATTTCTTTTCCTCCTGTTGAATTGTTTCGATGCGATCCTTCCCGACCGCATCCTAATAAACTCGCTGTCTCTATGATAAAATTCCTGACCCTAAACATCTATATAATTATTGCTACTTGATTCCTAAAAGTTGCTATACATTGTTTCCGCATAAATACAATCAAATAGCAATTTGTTTATTCCTTATAATGAGCCGCCGCAATATTTGTAAAAAACGCTGATAATTATAATTCAAATTGCTTTTGAATGTAAAATTATGTATAGTCAGATACAGAATATGATCTCCCATCGCGGGAGGTTAAAAGCAAGTTTTGATATTTAGAAAATCAGAAAGAGGGAAACCAATTGATCAAATATTTGAACGGGACCCATGAAACAGTGGATTTTACCGCAGGTTCCTCGCTGCTTCTGTTTGATAATACGGATTATGAGGAATATCCGCCCCACTGGCATCCCCCGGTGGAGATCATCATGCCGGTCGTCGGCGGCTATCATCTCGAATGCAACGGCAAGCGTTTTGATCTGAAGGAAGGGGAGATCCTCTTTATCGCGCCGGCGGTGATCCATCATCTCTACGCGGAGCGGGGCGAACGGTTTATTTTGCAGGCCGATACCTCCCTGTTTCATACGCTGCGGGATTTCGAATATTATATGTCCTTAATACATCCCGCCGTCGCCGTCACGCCGGAAAGCTTTCCCCGGATCCATGAGGAGATCCGGCAGCTAATGTATGATATCCGCGCGGAATATTTCGACACGGCTCCGTTAAAGGACGCGGCGATCTATGCCATGCTCTTAAAGATGCTGACCCTGATCAGCCGCGAGCGCAACGAGGTCAATATCAGTTTTTCGGATGTCACCCAGGGAAAACAGCAGGAATATCTTGCCAAATTCATGTCAATCTGCGATTATATTAATAACCATTGTACCGAGGATCTGAAGCTTGAGGAGGTCGCGGACCGGGCCGGCTTTTCCAAGTTCCACTTCTCAAGGCTTTTCAAGGATTTTACCGGCAATACCTTCTATCGGTATGTCAATTTACGGCGGGTAGGCGTTGCGGAACGTCTCCTGCTCGACCCCCGGATCAATGTGACGGAGGTAGCGGTCCGGTCCGGCTACAATTCCGTTTCGGCCTTTATGCGGATGTTCAAGCAGATCAAAGGCTGTACCCCTACGGAATTCAAGCGAATGTATAATTACGAAAGCTGAGCATGATATGGCAGAAAACAATTCCCTGAAGAACTATCCGATCCATGAAATCCCGGAATGCCTGATCCATGGCCGTACAGACCTGACAGGGGAGGCGGTCCCTCTTTTCTGGAACGGCAGTGGATTGGAGCTATGCGTTTCCGGCTCCGAGCTCTGGATCGATCTGGAGGCCGGTTATGAGCAGTACGAGCCCTGGATCTCCTGTGAGATCAACGGGGCATTTATCACAAGACAGATGCTGATGCCCGGCAGACAGTCGCTCTGTCTTTTCCGCGGCATGAGCCCCGGGGAGAAAAAGACGGTGTTCTTCAGACGGGAGGTGCAGGCCTTTCATGAGGATGAAAAGAATTATCTGCTGATATGCGGCGTGCGCACGGACGGGGAATTTTTCCCGGTGAGAGAGCGGAAATACAAGCTGGAATTTGTCGGGGACAGCATTACCTCCGGCGAAGGGACCTATGGCGCAAAGTCAGATAACGACTGGCTGCCCATGTATATGAGCGTGAGCGTCAACTACGCGGATATGGTGGGAAAGGCCATGAACGCGGAGCTTCGGCTGATCTCCCAGTGCGGCTTCGGCGTTTACTGCGGCTACGACAACGACGTCCGCCACGTGATGCCCGCCTACTATGACCAGATCTGCGGTGTGGCCTTCGGGGAGCATAACCGGAGCCTCGGCGCCGCAAAGCCCTATGACTTCAGCTCCTGGATACCGGATGCCGTGATCATTCATCTGGGAACAAATGATGATGTTGCGTTTGACAACCCGCCGTTTATCGATCCCGATACCGGCAAGTATTATAAGATCAGAAAGAATTCCGAGATCAATAACGATCTGAATCAAAGTGACGTAAAACGGATCAGAACTGCCGTCATCAGCTTTTTAAGGCATCTGCGGAAGAAAAATCCGAAGAGTCTTCTGCTCTGGGTCTACGGGATGATCGGGCACAGGCTTTCCATGCCCATCGCTTCCGCGGTCCTCGATTATATCGAGCAGACAGGCGATCTGAGAGCCGCCTTTCTCGAGCTTCCGGATACCCCGGAAGAGAACCTCGGCTCCCGCCTTCATCCCGGCCAGGCAGCGCATGAGAAAGCGGCGGAGATCATCGTGGAATATCTGAAGAAAAATCTCTAATATCTTATTCTTCCTCGTCCTCTTCCGCGGCAATCACGCCGGAAACCGCGGAGGTCACCGCCGAAACCACCACCGCGGCTATGATCGCGATGAAAACTATCAAAATAAATAAACCCATCTCAAAACCTCCCTGCGCCGATCTGTTTACAGATCGTGCGCTTAGGAATGAACCTGTTCATTCCGATTCGGTCAGCTGGCTGACCGAATCATTTCCTTACCTGCGCCGATTTGCAAAGCAAATCGTGCGC
>JAILQQ010000206.1 GCA_024698885.1 Lachnospiraceae bacterium
GCTGAAAAAGGTAAAGCGCATTACCTTTAATGAGATCACGAAGAATGCCGTCCGGGATTCATTGAAAAACGCGAGAGATATTGATATGGACCTTGTGGACGCGCAGCAGACGAGACGTATGCTTGACCGGATGGTGGGCTATAGGATCTCGCCGGTACTCTGGGCGAAGGTCAAGAGAGGCCTGAGCGCGGGACGGGTACAATCGGTGGCTCTCAGGCTGATCTGCGACAGGGAGGAGGAGATCGATGCCTTTATCCCTGCCGAATACTGGACGCTTGACGCTAGATTCAGCGTAGCCGGTGAAAAGAAACCATTAACGGCGCATTATGCCGGAAAGAAGGACGGGAAGACAGAGATCGGTTCTGAGGAGGAGATCCTTAAGATCGAAAAGGAGCTGAAGGGCGCTGTCTTTTCCGTGACCGATGTGAAGAAGGGCGAGCGGAAGAAGAAACCGCCGCTTCCTTTTACGACCTCAACGCTTCAGCAGGAGGCCAGCAAGACCCTGAACTTTTCGACGCAGAAGACCATGCGGATCGCGCAGCAGCTCTACGAGGGCGTTGATGTGAAGAGCGAAGGGACCGTCGGTGTCATCACCTATCTGCGTACCGACTCCACGAGAGTAGCCGAGGAGGCGGAGACCGCGGCAGCTTCGTATATCAGGGAGCATTACGGGGAACAGTATGTGGCAGCAGGCGGGTCAGAGCTGAAAAATAAAGAGAACAAGAAGATCCAGGACGCTCACGAGGCGATCCGGCCGACGGATATTTCGCGGACCCCGACCATGATCAAGGATTCGCTTTCCCGGGATCAGCTGCGCCTGTATACGCTGATCTGGAAGCGCTTTGCGGCAAGCAGAATGAGCGCGGCCCGTTATGATACAACCCAGGTGAGGATCGAGGCGGGAGAGCACCGCTTCACGGTTTCCGCGTCGAAGCTGATCTTTGACGGCTTTATGAGCGTATATACCACGGAAGACGACGAGAAGAGCGAGGGCAACGTGATGCTTAACGAGCTCTCGACGAAGAGCAGGCTGACCTTTGAGGCTTTCGACGCCAGCCAGCATTTTACGCAGCCGCCGGCGCATTTTACCGAGGCGTCCTTAGTCAGGACCCTGGAAGAGCTCGGCATCGGACGGCCGAGTACCTACGCGCCTACGATCACGACGCTTTTAGCCAGACGGTATATCGCGAAGGAAAATAAAAACATTTTTGTCACGGAGCTGGGGGAAGCGGTCAATAAGATCATGAAAGGATCCTTTGCCAGTATTGTCGATAAGGATTTCACTGCCAATATGGAGATCCTCCTCGATAATGTCGAAGAGGGGACCGTGAACTGGCGGACGATCATTGCTAATTTTTATCCGGATCTCGAGCAGGCTGTTTCGGTGGCGGAAAAGGAGCTTGAGCACATCGAGGTACGGGACGAGGAAAGCGATGAGATCTGCGACCAGTGCGGAAAACGGATGGTGATCAAGTACGGGCCTCACGGAAAGTTCTTAGCCTGTCCGGGTTTTCCGGAGTGCCGCAATACAAAGCCGTATCTGGAGAAGATCGGCGTGAAATGCCCGAAATGCGGAAAGGAGCTCGTGGTCCGCAAGACGAAAAAGGGCAGGAGGTTCTACGGCTGCGAGGACGGTCCGGAATGCGATTTTATGACCTGGCAGCGTCCGACGGATACAAAGTGCCCTAAATGCGGCGGCCTGATGGTGGAAAAGGGAAGCAGGCTGCAGTGCATCCGGGAGGACTGCGGGACGGTCATAGAGGCGAAGGAACGGGAGAAGCAGGAAACGATGTAAACTGTCTGAAAACTTTTTGCTTTTTCGCTGAGAAGCCGATAAAAGGAATCGATTTGCACGATTTGCAAGGAAAATTGGCGCAGTTTGGTTGAAATTGTTAATATTTTCTGATATAATTCAGGGGTCAGAAGCGTGAGCGGAGCTGTTTCGCGCTTGTGATCCCTGATTTCGTTAACGGATGAGATCGGTTTTTCATCATATTATGACCAGAGGTTTATATTTTCATGAGCAGTTTACAGTTACTTGACAAGACGCGGATGTTAAACCGTCTCCTGCATAACAATAATTCGAGCAAGTTCGTATTTAATGACATCTGCGAGGTGTTAAAGGATATCCTGAATTCAAACGCGCTCGTGATCAGCCGAAAGGGTAAGCTCCTTGGCACCGGCTATCACCATAAGATCGGACGGATCAATGTGCTGCTTGCGGGCAAGGTAGGAGAGTTTGTTGACGAGGATCTGAACGAAAGGCTGCTAGGGATCCTTTCGACCAAGGAAAACGTTAATCTTCTGACGCTTGGCTTTGGCAAGGAGGAGTCGGGACGGTACCAGGCGCTGATCACGCCCATCGATATCGCGGGGGAACGTCTCGGAACTTTATTTTTTTACAATGACCGTATTAAGAATCCGTATAATATTGACGATATAATATTGTGTGAATATGGTGCTACGGTGGTGGGCCTTGAAATGATCCGCGCCGTGACCGATGAGAACGCGGAGGAGTTAAGACGGGTAAAGGATGTCCGGGCGGCTCTGTCTACGATGTCGGCGACCGAGGAAGAGGCGATCCGCCATATTTTCACCGAGCTGAACGGCGTCGAGGGAATCCTGGTGGCGAGCCGGATCGCGGATCAGGCGGGGATCACCCGTTCGGTGATCGTAAATGCCCTGCGCAAGTTGGAGAGCGCCGGCGTGATCGAATCGAAATCCTCCGGGATGAAGGGAACCTATATCAAGGTGCTGAATCCTGTGGTATTTGAGGAGATCGAACTGATCAGGCAGACATAAGCGCGCGATCCGTATAGCGGATCGGCGGAGATATATCGAAAAAAGGATTTGACGGAACGTAAAACGGATTTTGCCAATGGACAGAATCCGTTTTTTGATTAAATTTTTCTTGTGTTTTTGTTAAAAAACAATATAATAGAATAGGGTGGTGAGTAGAAATGATTAATTCTGATGTCTATAACTATGTCAACGTGCTTGAAAAAGCCGCGGACGGGGCCTGGATGCGGAACCAGGCGATCGCGCATAATATCGCGAACGCGGACACGCCGGGGTATAAAAGACAGGACGTCTCCTTTGAGACGGAGCTTCAGCATGCCCTGAAGAAAAACAAGTACGTATCTTTGGATGCCAAGGTCAATGACTTGAACGACGGCAGACTTTCCCACATCAACCCAAGAACTTATCTGGATTATACCGGCTACTCCTATCGACTCGACGGCAATAACGTGGATATCGATAACGAAAACGTGGAGCTTGCGTCCAACCAGCTGCGGTATCAGGCACTGGTGCAGAGCATTAATGAGGACTTTACCAATATAAGAGCCGTGCTCGGCAAGTAAGCAGGGCACTGTAGTTTTTTGCGTACGCAGAAAGGGTTGCTTATGAGTATGTTTAAAACCTTTGGCGTGAACGCGTCCGGACTGACGGCGCAGCGCTATCGGATGGATATTATCTCACAGAATGTGGCGAACGCGAATACGACGAGGACCGAAGACGGGAAACCGTATGTACGAAAGATCGTCACCTTCACGGAGAAAACCAACGATCCGACGACCTTCGGCACGATCTTTCGGAAGACCCGGGGGATGGATATCGGGGACGGCGTGAAGGTCAGCGGCGTTTACGAGGATGAAAAGGAAGAGATGAAGCGGGTTTACGATCCCTCCCATCCCGACGCGGACGAGGACGGATATGTCTGGTATCCGAACGTCAATATCGTAACGGAAATGACGAACCTGATCGACGCGACGCGGGCCTATCAGGCCAACGCGACGGCCTTCAATGCCTCAAAGCAGATCGCGCAGCAGGGACTGAATATCGGCAAAGGATAATTAAGCAAGTCAGCGCAGTAAAGGAGTAATCTATGGCGATCAATAATATCATGAACATCAACTCTCCTGTGATCGCGGACGCCGCAGCACGTTCTTCCACGGCGTCGCCGGCAACGGATGAGGGCTTTGCCTCGATTCTTGATTCGGCCATCAGCAATCTGAACGAGACGAATACCTTGTTAAATAAATCGGACGAGGAGAAGATGAAGTTTGCAATGGGCCTGTCGGACAGTACGCATGAGCTGTCCATCGCGGCGGCCAAGGCTTCGACGGCGTTAAGCTATACGGTAGCTCTGAGAGACCGCTTTATCGAAGCGTACCGGGAACTCATGCAGATCCAGGTTTAAGTAGCAGACATGGAGGGATCCCATGGCGGACAGATTAAGGGAAATCCCACAGCGCATGCTCGCGTGGTGGAATAAATTCAGTTCAAAACAAAAAACAGCGATCATCAGCGCGGTGGCCGGGGTCATTTTGGCTCTGGCTGTTTTGGCGACTGTACTGACCAGACCGCAGTGGGTCACTCTCGTAACCTGCGAATCCACGAAGGAAGCCTCGCAGATCATAGATCTGCTTGACGGGCAGGCGATCGAGCATCAGGTCACCGATGACGGGCTGATCATTTCCGTGGAAAAGGAAAACCTGTCCGCGGCGACGCTTCTACTTGGCGCAAACGGCATCCCGGCCGACAGCTATTCTTTGTCCGACGCGTTAGCCGGCGGCTTTTCCACCACCGAATCCGATAAGGAGAAAACCTACAAGCTCTATCAGGAGAAGCATCTCGAGGAGATCATGAAGTCTGTGCCGGCTGTCAAGGCGGCGTACGTGACGCTTTCCCTTCCGACGGATGACGGGACGTTACTGGCCGAGAAGGAAGAGGCCTATGCGAGCGTGATGCTTGACCTTGAGGAGGAGCTTGGCAACGGTGTCGCGGAGAATTTTGCCAAAAACATCGCGACGGCCCTTGGTAATAAGACGACCGAAAATATCACGATCATCGACAGCAACGGAAACCTTCTGTTCTCCGGCGCGGATGCCGTCGCTACGGGAAATACCCTGAACGCGACGACGCAGATCCAGTTAAAGAGCGAGGCGGAACGGCTTTTAAAGCAGGAGGTGACACAGGTCCTGCTCGGATCCAATCTCTACGAGGATGTGAAGGTCGCGACGAATCTGAACATGGATTTTTCCTCTCAGAACGAGACCTCCCATACCTATACGCAGGCAGATGAAAACGGAACCAATGTGGTCTCCCACACGGATTCCTACGAGGCGGAGGGCGTGGGCGCCATCTCCGGCGTACCCGGCACCGACAGCAATCAGGAAAATACCTACGTGATCGAGGACGGAACGAATTCCCGGTATTCCGTGGCGGAAGAGTCAAGCGACTATCTGCCCGGGGAGAGGATCGTTGATAAGCAGACGCCTCCCGGCGTGATCGATTACGGTTCTTCGTCTCTTGCCGTGACGGCCTCCCATTACGTGATCTACAAGGAGGAGGAGCTGCAGAATCAGGGACGGCTCGAAGGGATTTCCTTTGACGAGTTTATGGCCGAGAATTCGGATATGGTGCGCAAGGACGTGGACGAGGACATGATCACACTGGTTGCGAATGCTACGGGAATTCCTGCCGCGAATATCTCGATCATCGCCTATGATGTGCCGATCTTCCAGGCGAAGGAGGGCTTCTCCATCGACGCGGCGGATATCGCGCAGATCGTTCTGATCATATTGATCTTGTCGCTGCTTGGCTTTGTGGTCTTCTCGAGCCTTCGGAAGGAGAAGGAAGAGGTCGAGGAAGAGGAGGAGCTTTCGGTTGAGGATATGTTAGAGACGACCCAGGAGAATATGATGGAGGAGATCGACGTGGAGTCGAAATCCGAGGTCAGACTCATGGTGGAGAAATTCGTGGACGATAATCCGGACGCGGCGGCAGCGCTGCTAAGGAACTGGCTGAATGATGAGTGGGGGTAAATTGAGTTATGCCGAGAAATCAGCAGACACCGGCTAACGACATGATCTCCGGCCTGCAGAAAAGCGCGATCCTTCTGATCGCACTGGGACCGGAGAGATCGGCAATGATTTTTAAGTATTTAAAAGAGGAGGAGATCGAGGAGCTGACCCTGGAGATCGCCAATACCCGGAGCATTACGCCCCAGGTGAAGGAGGCGGTCATCGAGGAGTTCTATCAGGTATGTCTTGCGCAGCAGTATATCGCCGAGGGCGGTATCGGCTACGCCAAGGAGCTTCTGGAGAAGGCCCTTGGCGAAGAGAAGGCGCTCGACGTGATCGGCAAGCTGACTGCCTCGCTGCAGGTCAAGCCCTTCGAATTCATTCGGAAGACCGAGGCTTCTCAGGTATTAAACTTTATTCAGGACGAGCATCCGCAGACCATCGCGCTGATCCTGTCCTACCTGACGCCGGCTCAGGCGGCGATGATCATTTCGGCTCTGCCGCCCGACAGGCAGTCCGACGTGGCGAAGCGTATCGCTACCATGGACCGTACGTCTCCCGACGTGATCAAGGACGTGGAGAAAATATTGGAAACGAAGCTTTCAAGCCTGGTCAATCAGGATTATACGATCATCGGCGGTGTGGATTCGGTAGTGGAGATCCTGAACACCGTAGACCGAAGCACCGAAAAGCATATCATGGAAACCCTGGAGATCGACGAGCCGGAGCTGGCGGACGAGATCCGCAAGAAGATGTTCGTCTTCGAGGATATTCTGCTGCTTGACGACAGAGCGATCCAGAGAGTACTCCGGGATGTGGACAACAGTGATCTGGCCATCGCCTTAAAGGGCGCCAATGAGGAGGTACAGAACGCTATCTTCAATAACCTGTCCAAGCGTCTGGCGGTGATGATCAAGGAGGATATGGAATTCATGGGTCCTGTCCGTATGAAGGACGTGGAGGAAGCCCAGCAGAAGATCGTCAATATCATCCGCAGACTTGAGGATTCCGCTGAGATCGTTATTTCCCGTGGCGGAGGTGACGAGATCGTTGTCTAGCAGTTCGAATGTTTTCAAGTCAGGTGCCATTGTCCTGAAAAAGGACGAGAAACGGGTCATTGACTCCAATGATCTGATCGCGGCCCGTATGCAGAAGCTGGCGGAGATCCTCGAAATGGACAGTGACGGGGATTTCGCGGATGATTTCTCCGTGGGCCTTGACGCGCACCAGGTAGAGGCGCTCCTCGGAGATCAGGATGATGCAGACGACGGCTTTTCGGAAGGCTTAAGCGGCAATGTGCTGAAGGAGATTCCCGCCGCTCCTGCCGTTAATACCGACGAACTGATCGAGCAGGCGCAGGAGGAAGCCCGCCGGATCACCGATGAGGCAAGCGCCGAAGCGGACCGTATCCTTGAGCAGGCGGCCAGAGAAGCCGAGAACGTAAAGGAAAACGCCTTCAAACAGGGGAGCGAAGCGGGGTATCAGGACGGACTGCAGAAGGCCGAGACTGAGTATGCCGCAAAGGAGCAGGAGCTGTTAAAAAGGCAGGAAGCGCTGGAGGCAGAGTACCGGGAAAAGCGAGACGTCATGGAAACCGGGCTTGTGGAAGAACTGACGGATGTATTTGAGCATGTGCTGGGGATCAGCCTGTCCGACCAGAGCGAGGTCGTGCTGCATCTGATGAAGGATGCGATCCGCAATATTGAGGGAGGCAGAAACTTTTTTGCGCATGTTTCCCCACAGGATTACGCCTATGTCAGCGCTTACCGGGAGGATATCCAAAACAGTGTCGGCGGCGTGGATTCCGTGGAGATCGTGGAGGATGTGACGTTAAAGCCCTCTGACTGCTATATCGAATGCGAGAGCGGCATATATGAATGCGGACTGGGCACGGAGCTTTCTCTGTTGAAGAAAGAGCTTCGTCTTTTGTCCTATCATAAGTGAGAATTATATGAACAACAGTAAATACCGGCACGCTATCGGCAAAACCTATTTCAGGCGGCTTGGCAAGGTGGTGAACGTTGTGGGACTGACAATCGAGTCCATCGGACCTGACGCCAAGCTGAACGATATGTGCCGTATTATTATTGACAAAAACAGTGGGAAATCCGTGGAGGCGGAGGTGGTCGGTTTTCGGGACAACCGGACGTTGCTCATGCCCTATGATGTGACCGAGGGGATCGGCTACGGCAGCATCGTGGAAAATACCGGCGAGCCGCTTTCCGTGGACGTCGGCGAGGAGCTTTTGGGGTATACCCTGGACGGGCTCGGCCGTCTCCCCGACGGGAGCCGGTGCCGTACAGGCGTAAGCTATCCGATCGCTGCCGATCCGCCGGATCCCATGGCCCGGGAGATCATCAAGGATCCTCTGCCTCTTGGCGTCAAGGCCGTGGACGGCATCCTGACGATCGGCAAAGGCCAGCGTATCGGGATCTTTGCCGGTTCCGGCGTCGGAAAGAGTACGCTGCTTGGGATGTTTGCCCGCAATACCAGAGCGGATATCAACGTGATCGCCCTGATCGGCGAGCGCGGCAGAGAGGTGCGGGAATTTATCGAGCGGGATCTCGGGGAGGAAGGGATGAAGCGCTCCATCGTCGTCTGCGCCACCTCGGATAAACCGGCGCTCGTCCGTAAGAAAGCGCCCATGACCGCGACGGCCATCGCGGAATACTTCAGGGATCAGGGAAAGGACGTGCTGTTAATGATGGATTCCCTGACCCGTTTCTCCATGGCACAGCGGGAGATCGGTTTGGCCAGCGGCGAACCGCCGGTTACCAGAGGCTATCCCCCCAGCGTATACGCGGAGCTGCCGAAGCTTTTAGAGCGTGCCGGCAATTCCGATAAAGGTTCCATCACCGGCCTGTATACGGTCCTAGTGGACGGCGACGATTTTAACGAGCCGATCACGGATACGGCCAGGGGGATCTTAGACGGCCATATTGTTTTAAACCGGAAGCTGGCGCATAAGAACCATTATCCGGCGATCGACATTCTGGCCAGTATTTCCCGTTGCATGAGCCAGATCGCCACGAAGGATCATAAGGCGGCGGCCGGGCGGTTAAAGAATGTTTTGGCCACCTATACGGAGGCGGAGGATCTGATCAATATCGGTGCCTATAAGGCAGGCTCCAACCCCGGCATAGATTTTGCCATCGAAAAGATCAATCAGGTGAACGAGTATCTCTGCCAGGACGTGGACGCGAAATACAGCTTTGATGATGAGCTTGCGCAGCTTACGCAGATTTTTCAGTAGAAACTGAACGCCGCTTAGGGCAGGCAGGAGATATCCATGGCCAGATTTGTATACAGAATGCAGAATATCCTGAACCTCAAGGAGAAGCTTGAGACCCAGGCTAAGAACGAGTATTCCGTCGCGCAGGCGAAGGTTTACGAGGAGGAAAGAAAGCTTGAGGAGCTGTTTGCCAGAAAGGCGGGCTATGAGCAGAAGCTTGAGGAACTTTACAACGGTCCGATCAACGTGAACGAGGTCATGGAGAACCAGGAAGCCGTGGAGTATATGAAATACCGGATCGAACTGCAGCGCCTTGAGATCAAAAAGGCCGAGGATGAGCTGGAGATCGCCAGAGAGAAACTGGCGGACGCGATCAAGGAACGGAAAACCCAGGAAAAGCTTAAGGAGAACGCCTTTGAGGTCTTTTTAGAGGAGCTGAAGGCGCAGGAAAGCAAGGAGATAGACGAGCTGGTAAGCTACCGCTACGGTGCGGGAAGTGAGGGATAGCTATGGCGAAGGAAGACGACGAGCTTTTGGAAGAAGGCGAAGCTTCGGGGAAGAAAAAAAAGAAAGATAAGAAGAAAAAGGGCGGCTTTGACGCAACGGTCTCCGATGACGGAACAACGCTCTATACCGACGCGGAGGCAGAAGAGGAGGGCGGTTCCTTTTCGGTTGTGCTGATCGTTCTGCTGATCATCATCATCTGGCTCGCGATCCTCGGACTCCTGATCAAGCTGGACGTCGGCGGCTTCGGGACCAATGTAATGACGCCGCTCTTTAAGGACGTGCCGGTCTTAAACAAGATCCTGCCGGATCCCGGCTTTACCGGGGATGATCTGGAGACGGAGGAGGAGTTTACGAATCTGGACGACGCGATCCGGGAGATCGAACGGCTGCGGCAGGAGAACGAGGATCTGAAAAAGACCGTGAGCTCCGCGACCAATGACGAGCAGATCGCAACGCTGCGGGAGGAGATCAAGAGGCTGCAGACCTTTGAGGACAGTCAGGTGGAGTTCCAGAAGCTGAAAACGGAATTTTACGAGGAGGTCATTTTCTCTGACGAAGCGCCGGATATCGAGGAATACAAGAAGTACTACGAGAGCATCGACCCGGAGAACGCGGAATATCTTTATAAGCAGGTGGTGGCCCAGCTTGAGGAGGATAAGGAACTGGCGGAATATGTCAAGGCCTACAGCGAGATGAAGCCGAAAAACGCCGCGGCTGTTTTCGAGCAGATGGGCGACAGCCTGGATCTGGTGGTAAAGATCATGGGTGCCATGGAGCCCACCACGCGGGCCAAGATCTTAAATGTGATGAAGGCGGATTTCGCTTCCCGCATCACAAAACTGATGGATCCGGACTAATAAGGATTCGCCGCGGTTATGCGTTAAGAAATATCCGTTCTTATCCGATATAATTATAGAACTACCAATCATATATGTGGAAGGAGGGATCAAAGGCAGTATGACAGGAACGTCGATAAACGATCTGAAGTCCTTTTTTACGCAGCCGGACGGCATGCCGGGCGTGAAGCAGCCGCAGCAGTCAAAGGACGGCGACAATTCATTTTCCAGGGCCATGGCGGAAATGCAGAACCGGCCGGCCGGAGCAAATGAAAACGGCGTAAACGCACAGGACGGCGTGAAGCAGGCACAGAGCAAGCCTGTGGTAAAGCAGACCGGACGCAGGGACTTAAACGAAAAGACTGTAAAGGATGCCGATAACGGGAATGATCAGGGCATCAAAAAACAGGGCTTTGAAGATAAGGATATCGATGCAAAGCTTTCCGCCAAAACAGACGGAATCAAAAAAGCCATTCAGGATGAGCTCGGGATCACGGAGGAGGAGCTGGAACAGGCCATGGAGACGCTGCAGATGACGATGGGCGATCTCTTAAATCCTGACAGCGTCAAGGAGCTCATGATGGAAATAACGGGTACCGAAAGCCCGGTGGACCTTCTGACGAACGAAGATCTGCTTTCCGGTATCCAGACAGTAACGCAGCTTGTGGACGACAGCATTGACGCGCTCAAGGAGGAGCTTGGGCTTGACGATGAGCAGTTTGCAGGCCTTTTGGAGCGCATTGATAAGGCGGTTTCCGAGATGAAGGAGATGCCTGAGGCGAAGGAGTCTGGCGATGAATTCATGGAGGAACTGCCGAAGCAAGAAGTACCGGTGGAAGGAAAAGAGGCTGTTTCACAGCCGCTTGCGAAGCCTGCGAATACGGAGCCCCAGAAAAACGAGACCGATATGGCGGCACCGAAAGAGGACAGCACCCTGACGCAGAACGTCAATACGCAGAACGGCAATCTGAAGCTCTCAAAGAATAACGGCACGGAATTTAATGGGGAGCAGAAGAATGACCAGGCGGATCAGACACTGCAGCAGATGCCCCAGACCATCATCCAGACAGAGGTCAACGAGCTTGGCGAGGTCGTCCGGACCGTCCGGGAATACAGCTCCTACGCCGAAAACGCCGAGATCGTAAACCAGGTAACGGAGCAGATCCGCGTGAATATCGGATCGGACAGCACCTCCATGGAGATGATGCTGCATCCGGCTTCTCTCGGGGCCGTGAACATTCAGGTAACCCAGCAGGGCGATGCGCTGCATGCCCAGATCTTCGTACAGAACGAGCAGGTGAAGGAAGCGCTGCAGGCCCAGATCGAGCAGCTGATGAAGACCTTTGAGGAGCAGGGGCAGAAGGTGACCCAGGTAGAGGTTTCCGTCGCGAATTATAACCTTGAGCAGGGCTTTGCGCAGGATCAGAACAATCAGGGAAATCCCCGGGGAGAAAGCGACGGCAGCAGAAGACTCAGAAGATCGCTCGATCTGAACGCCCTGAGCGATGACATGCTTGAGGAGCTTGACGAGGATCAGAGGCTTCAGGCCGAGGTCATGAGCATGAACGGGGCCAGCGTGGAGTATCACGCATAATAGGAAATAAGCGCGCGATTTGCTCCGCAAATCGGCGCGGAGAAAGGAGAGTGATTGTATGGCATTGGTAGCACCGGTCGTAGACGGAGCCGTTACGACCCAGAGTACGGAAGCCAAAATGGAAGCCGAAAAGAGGAAAAAAAGCAATTCCATGGTGGATAAGGAGTCCTTTTTACAGCTTCTGGTAGCGCAGATGAAGTATCAGGATCCGATGGAGCCTACCTCGAATACCGAGTATATTTCCCAGTACGCGCAGTTTTCGGAGCTTGAGCAGATGCAGAACATGAGCGCGTCCATGAACCTGCAGAGGGCTTCGGGACTTGTCGGACAGTATGGCGTGATCGAGCATGTGAACGAGGCGACGGGCAACAGTACGACCATCGAAGGAAAGATCGATTTTATCACCTACGAGAATAACAAGGCTTATCTCAATATCAACGGAGAGGCTTATTCCATTGACGAGCTCGTGAACGTCATGGACGCGGATTACGCGAACGCGGTCAGCAGCGCTTCGGCTCTTTCCGAGGTTATGGGACGTTTGCCTGGGGTGGAATTCCTCGGGATCGGCGACAGGGCGGACGTGGAGCTTGCCCAGAGCATCTTCAACAGCATGTCCGTATACGCCCAGAGCTTTGTTTCGGATGATCAGGTCACAGCCCTTCAGGAGTACGTGACGAGAATGTCCCAGATCGTGGCAAACGCCGAGGCAGCGGAAAAGAAAGCCGCGGAAAAGGAGGCCGCAGAGCAGGAGAAGGGACAGGAAGAAAAAACCGAAACGGAAGAAAAGGCCGAAGAAACGGAAGGCGCTTAAGAAGAAAAACAGGATGTTTTTATCACGGACCGAAAGGAGGGACAGCGATGAAGATCTTAAGCGGGCAATTCCCTTCGATAGAGCAGATGACCGGACAGTACGCTTCACAGGGAAGGGTACAGACCAACGGAAAAACAGAGGAAGACGGACAAAGCTTTTCGGAGATCCTTTCCGCAAAGCAGAAAAGCAAGGAAGAAGAACTCCGCTTTTCAAAGCACGCCTCCTTAAGACTTTCCGACCGGCATATCGAGCTTTCGGACAGCCAGCTTTCAAGACTTCAGGAAGGAACCCAGAAGGCAGGCGAGAAGGGGATCAACGAATCACTGGTACTCATGGATGAGCTGGCGTTTATCGTGAATGTCAGGAACAATACGGTGATCACGGCGATGGATCAGAACGAAGCAGGTGAAAACGTATTTACAAACATCGATGGAGCGGTGATTGTATAAAAAGTAAGAAAAAGATACGGTAACAGAGCGGCCGGCCTCAATGACAGGCGCCCGGCAGAGGGCGAAACGAGAAGCCGCAGAGCTCCCGACTGACAGACGGAGCTTAACATACAGACCATTTTTCGTAAGGAGGACAAAAGACTATGATGAGATCACTTTTTTCTGGCGTGGCAGGTCTTCGGACCCATCAGACCAGAATGGACGTAATCGGTAACAATATCGCGAACGTAAATACCGTTGGCTTTAAATCCAACAATGTAACCTTCCAGGATCTGATCTATCAGACCACGGCCAACGCTTCCGGCGCCAACGCCGATACGGGCCGGGGCGGCGTCAACGCCAAGCAGATCGGTCTCGGCGTTTCGACCGCGGCCATCAATACGAACATCACGACGCCGGGCGCGTCCCAGACCACCAACAACCCCTTCGACCTGCAGATCAGCGGCGATTCCTTCTTTATCGTAAACGGCGGCGGTGAGAACTTCTTTACCCGTTCCGGGGCCTTTTACGTTGACGGTGCCGGAAACCTCGCGATGACCAGCAACGGCTATAATGTCATGGGCTGGCAGGCGGATCCAAAAACACAGGCAATCCGGAAGGATACGGTTTCGGCTTTGCGGATTATGTCTCCGGAAAATACGAATGCAGATCCGGAAGCGACGAAACAGGCATATTTTAAGGGCATTATCGATAAAAACTCAACACAATTAAGAGATAAGGATAACGGACTCGTTACCTCAATCTCTTTCTATGATAATCTGGGATACAGTTATGTGGCTAAGTACTCTGTGAAAGCGGTTACAGATGGCTCTAATAATGAGATCCCCGGCGTCTTTTCTATAGAGATTGCCGATATTGTTGATTCTTCTACGAATAAGTCTTTAGTCGATACAGATGGAGACGGTCAGATTAGTGCGACAGAAAAAGCTAACCTCAAAAACTACTATTCGCTAGACAAAGCTGATACCGATGGAAAACTGTACCTGTATTACGAAGTGGGAGATAGCACTGGGGACGGTGCTAATGGTCGGTTCCTCGGCTTTAATAGCACTAAACCCACTGACGCAGCAGCGGCTAAAACGACAAGAGATGGTTTTTCGGCAGATGATGCGAAAAATAAG